>CATLJA010000067.1 GCA_949959305.1 uncultured Oscillibacter sp. | reverse complement strand
GCAACCTCTACAAGGAGCTTTTGTACCAGGTTCCCGAGGGCGGCAGCTATGAGAAGAACCCGTTCAAGGGCAACATGGACATCGACAAGCTGGAGCAGCTGATTCAGGGTGTGGGCCCCGAAAATGTGCCCCTGATCTTCACCTGCATCACCAACAACCCCATCTGCGGCCAGCCCGTCTCCATGGCCAACATCAAGGAGATCAACCGGGTGGCCCACAAGTATGACATCCCCCTGATTTTCGACGTGGCCCGCTGGGCGGAGAACTGCTACTTCATCAAGATGAACGAGCCCGGCTATGAGAACAAGTCCATCGCCGAGATCGCCACTGAGATGTTCTCCTACTGCGACGGCTTCTCCATGTCCGCCAAGAAGGACGGCCACGCCAACATGGGCGGCATGCTGGCCTTCCGGGACAAGGGACTGTTCTGGAAGAAGTTCTCCGACTTCAACGAGGACGGCACCGTCAAGACCGACGTGGGCGTGCTGCTGAAGGTCAAGCAGATTTCCTGCTACGGCAACGATTCCTACGGCGGCATGAGCGGCCGGGACATCATGGCGCTGGCCTGCGGCCTCTATGAGAGCTGCGACTTCAACTACATGAACGGCCGCGTGAAGCAGTGCGAGTACCTGGCCCAGGGCTTCTATAAGGCCGGGGTCAAGGGCGTGGTTCTGCCCGCCGGCGGCCATGCGGTGTATATCAATATGGACGAGTTCTTCGACGGCAAGCGGGGCCACGACACCTTCGCCGGAGAGGGCTTCTCCCTGGAGCTGATCCGCCGGTACGGCATCCGCGTGTCCGAGCTTGGCGACTACTCCATGGAGTACGACCTCAAGACCCCCGAGCAGCAGGCCGAGCTTGCCAACGTGGTCCGGTTCGCCATTGACCGCGACCGCCTGACCCAGGAGCACCTGGACTACGTCATCGCCGCCGTCAAGGCCCTGTACGAGGACCGGGAAAGCATCCCCAACATGCGCATTGTCTGGGGCCATAACCTGCCCATGCGCCATTTCCATGCCTTCCTGGAGCCCTATCCCAACGAGGAGAAGTAAAAGATATAATTCAGCGTAGCTGCGCCGCGTGGAGAGTGCGCAGGTCCGAATGAAGCTGACAGGCAGCGTCCGCGAAAACTGAAATGTTCCGGCGGGCGCTGCCTGTGTTTTATCTGTTTGCGCAAGAGGGAAAGCCCATGGGCTTTCTTATCCGCCGCGCTTTTGCGGCGGATATGTGTGTAGGAAACCGCTGAGAAAGAGGAGGAAACTTGTCTATGAGCAATGAAACCTTGCAGACCCGCGACGGGTTTAAAAGCCAGTGGGGCTTTATCCTGGCCTGCATCGGCTCCGCCGTCGGCATGGGCAACATCTGGCGCTTCCCTATCATGGTTGCCCGCTGGGGCGGCCTGACCTTCCTGCTGCCCTATTTCATCATCGTCGTCCTGGTGGGCTCCTCCGGCGTGATTGAGGAGTTCGCCCTGGGCCGCCGGGCCCAGGCGGGCCCCATCGGCGCGTTCGGCTACTGCACCGAGGCCAAGAACGGCAACAAAAAGCTGGGCCAGGCCATCGGCCTCATCCCCATCATCGGCGCTTTGATGCTGGCCATCGGCTACACCGTGGTCATGAGCTGGATTTTCAAGTACACCTTTATGTCCCTCTCCGGCAGCCTGTACGCCATGGGCACCGACATGGGCACCATCGGCGGCACCTTCGGCGGCGCGGCTCCCGAGGCCGGGACCCTGGGCGAGGCCCTGGGCATGATGTTCAGCAACCGCATCTTCGGCATCGGCAACGGCGTGTGGCTGCTCATCGGCCTGGTGGTGGCCATGGCCATTATGGCCATGGGCGTGGCCAACGGCATCGAAGTGGCCAACAAGATCATGATGCCCATACTGTTCGGCCTGTTCGTCATTCTGGCCGTCTACATCGGCTTCCAGCCCGGCGCTTCCGAGGGCTACAAGTTCCTGTTCACCCTGGACCCCAAGGGCCTGGTGAATCCCTCCGTGTGGATTTACGCCTTCGGCCAGGCGTTCTTCTCCCTGTCCGTGGCGGGCAACGGTTCCGTGATTTACGGTTCCTACCTTCCCAAGACGGAGAGCATTCCCAGCTCCGCCCTGCGGGTAGCGTTCTTTGACACCATCGCCGCCCTGCTGGCCGCCTTTGTGATTATCCCCGCCATCGGCGCTTCCGGCTTCGCCATGGGCGACGTGACTCCCGGCCCCGGCCTGATGTTCGTCTATTTGGTCAACATCCTCAACGGCATGCCCGGCGGCCGCATCATCGGCATGATTTTCTACGTGGCGGTTCTCTTCGCGGGCCTGAGCTCCATCGTCAACCTGTACGAGGCCCCCGTGGCTACCATGCAGGAGCAGTTCAAGCTTAAAAGAGGTCCCGCCGTGGCGGTTATTGGCGTCATCGGCGCGGTGGTCGCCCTGCTGATTCAGCCCTGGACCTCTCAGTGGATGGACGTGGTTTCCATCTATATCTGCCCCCTGGGCGCGGCTCTGGCGGCCATCATGTTCTTCGTGGTGCTGCCCCGCAAGGAGGCCCTGGAAGAGGTCAACCGGGGTTCCAAGAAGCCTATCGGCAGCTGGTTCATCCCCCTGGGCTATGTGTTCATCGTGCTGTGTGTCGCCGCCCTGATTCTGGGCGCCAAGTACGGCGGCATCGGCTGAGCCCGGCTAAGGAAAACGCTCCCGGCTTTTCATGAAAAGAGCGCCCGCCGTCTCAGGACGGCGGGCGTTTTTGCACGCTGTGAGAAATTTAATTAATCCTGAGGGAAAAAGCCCTCCGGCGGGGCCGCTTCTTCATAAGGATTGACATAGCCCGGCGGGCAGAGGCGCTCCGCGCTCCACCGGAGCATCTGGTTCAGAATGGGCTGGAAGCTTTGGCCCAGCTCCGTCAGGGAGTACTCCACCCGGGGCGGGACCTCCCCGTAGACCTCCCGGTGCAAAAAGCCGTCCCGCTCCAGCTCCCGGAGCTGCTTGGTCAGGGAGGACTGGGTGATCCCGTCCAGGCGGCGCAGCAGCTGGCCGAAGCGCTGGACCTTGTAGAAGGCCACATACCACAGAATCAAAATTTTCCACTTGCCACCCAGAACGGCCTGGAGGCTGGCCATGGGGACGCAGCGGGCCATCATGTCCGGCGTTTGAAATTTGTTCCCGTCCATGGGGACCTCCTCTCATTGGTGCAAAAAAGTGTACCGGCACCAAAAAAATTGCGTACTTGCGGCGTTTGGAAGCCCGGAGTAATATGGCGGCAGAAGCGAATTTGAAAGGAGGCGCGTTCATGCACTTTTACGGGACCATCTGGAGGCCGCCCTATGAGGCGGACTCCCTGCTGCTCCAGGCCGCGGCGGGCTGCACCCATCATGCCTGCAAGTTCTGCACGCTGTACGAAGACCTGCCCTTCCGCTTCCGCATGTCCCCGCTGGAGGAAATAGAGGCGGATTTGAGAGAGGCCCAGCTCTGGAGCACGGACCCTGTGGCAATGCTCGCCGCCCGGCTCCAGAGCCTCCCCCGGCCCCGGGGGCCCCGGCGGGTTTTTCTGGTGGGGGCCAATCCCTTCGTACTGCGTCCTGAGCGGCTGGAGAAAATCGCCGGGCTCATCCGGCAGTATCTCCCTGCGGTGGAGAGCATCGGCTGTTTCGCCCGGGTGACGGACGTGGGGCTCAAGAGCGGCGGAGAGCTCCGGCGGCTCCGGGCCCTGGGCTATGACGGACTCACCATTGGCGTGGAAACCGGGGACGAGGAGGCCCTGGCCTTTATGAACAAGGGATACCGGGCCCGGGACATTGTGGAGCAGGCGGGCCGCCTGGACGAGGCGGGGATTTCCTACAGCTTTTTTTACCTGGCGGGGATTTCCGGCGCGGGCCGGGGAGGGGAGGGGGCCCGGCGGAGCGCGGAGGTCTTCAACCGGACCCATCCCAAGCGGATTGGATCCTCTATGCTGACCGTCTTTCCGGATTCGGAGCTGTACCGGGAGCTTCAGGCGGGAAACTGGAAAGAGGAAAGCGAGCTGGAGAAGCTGGGGGAGTTGAAAACCCTTATCCAGGGCTTGAATATCCCCACCCGCTTTGAAACGGGCGGAGCCTCCAATCTGGTTCATGTCCGGGGGGAGCTGCCCCGGGAGCGGGAGGCCCTGGCGGGGGCGCTGGAGCGCCTGATTGCCGGAGCCGACGAGGAGTCCCTGCGGGCCTATCGGGTCAATCTAAAACATCTATAAAGGGGAGCCCCTTTACCACCCAGGCGTCGGGCAGGTAGCGGCCCTGGGTCATGGAGGAGCTGGTTTTCGTGATAATACGCCCATTATAGCTCATGGAGGAGCTGGACCCGCCGTCCATATTCATGGCGGTCCAGCAGCCGTAGCGCAGAAGAATGTCCGCGCACTCCGATACGGTGGTCCCCAGGCTGTGGCCTGCCCGGCGGCCGTCGATGACCAGCATCAGAACCGCCTTGTCCGCCGTCTGGCCGATGGCGGTCCGGGGCTGGATGCCCATGCCGAAGGAACCGTCGATGTTCTTCTCCCCGTTCAGCACGATGATGGGATAAAACTGCACCGCGTCCCGCATTTCCTTCAAATCCAGGCCCCGGCCCGCCCGGAAGTTGTCCTCATAGTCAAACCCGGCGGTCTGGTAGCGGCCCGCCAGGGCCTGGCCGGAATATTCCCCGCCGGAGAGGACGAAGCCCATGGGCACATTTCCCCGGCCCCGGCCCTCGGGGTCGTAAAAGCCGCTGGCGTTGATTCCCAGCACCGCGCCGTTGGCCTCGCAGAGCTCCGTCACCGTCTGGCCCCGGCTGGAGAGGGAGTTCTTCGCCAGAATGACCTGGGAGCTGTCCTTGGCGATGGCCAGCTTGCCCTGGTAGCCATCGCCGGAGACGGTGCAGATAAGGATTTTGTTGGGTACGTCGATGGCCCAGACCTTGTCCCCGGCGGTGGTGTAGACCCCCTCCAGCCGCTCCTTTTCCAGGATGGGCAGGTCCTCCCAGGTAATGGACTCCGGCAGGGTGTCCAGGTCCACCTCCGGGAACAGGGCGGCAAATTCCGCGACGGCCCGCTCCTCCGGGGTGCCGGCGGGCTCCGCGGAGGAGGGGGCTTCCACCTGGGGAAGGCCGCTGGCCTCGATGAGGTTGTCCTGGAACCGGGCCTCCACGTCCTTCATGACCTCCCGGATCACGGAGTCCGGCAGGAAGGCCGTGGCCAGCCACTGGTGGCTCATGGTGCCCATGGCGGTTTCGATGTACAGCGTCCGCCATTTGGCGGCGAAGGGGATGCCGGAGAAGGCGAACAGCAGGTATAGCGCCGCCAGCAGGGCGGCGGCCGCGGCGGCAATCCACCAGCCGCGCCTGGAAGGGGGACGGTTTTCCATGCTCATAAACAGGGCCTCCACCGGGAAAGTCACGACTTCTTGCCACGTCAGTATAGCAAGGGGTCAAGCCCTTTGTCAATGCTTGGGCAGGGCAGGCGCCGCAAGAAAGTCCTTGGAACAGATGTCCCGTTTTTCCAAGAATTATTCTAAGGGGCCCCTGATAAAATCATATAAAAGGCCGGTGTATGCCTGGGTAATGTCAAGAGTAATGCGTAAAAATAGAAATACAGCAAAGCATATGGTAAAATAGCAGGGGGGTGAGGAAGATCCTGCGTAATAAAGCGCGGAATATGCTGGTAAAAATCTACGAGAACACACGGGATGCAAAAGGGAAAACGAAGGCGTTTGGAAGAAATCGCAGGAAAATTGAGTCTGCCAGTGGGAATTGAAGCGGTACGGCGGAGGCTCCATGCAATGGGGTATCGCCGGAAAAAGAAGATGATTCACGCTTCCGAACAGAAGCGCCCCCAATGTACAGGCCAGGAGAGAACAATGGAGTGGGTTTACAAAGGAAACGCAGGCGGCTCATCTGGTTTTTCAGGATAAAAGCGGAGTCAATATGGCCAGACACTATGGGCGGGAAAAAGAGGGGCGGCGCGCGGCAGATCACACGCCGCTGAACACCCCGAAATCCACAGCCAGTTGTCCTCGATTCGGCTGGATGGAAAAATGGCGTTTACATCCTTTCCGGGCGGAACAACTGCGGTTCGATTCCTGACATACTTGAAAGAACCCCCTTTTCACATTGGGGTTTTCCGTAGTATAATGCAATAAGCTAAGAGAGCGTATCAGAAGATCATCAAACGGCGGCGCATTCCGCGCGGGTCTGTTTTCTTCCTTGCCAAAAGCGCACGGGCCTGGCGGGAGCCGCCCTGTTTGGCGAGGTGGAAAACTGTATAAATTTGCAAGGAGGGCTTTGAAAATTGAAACGGCGTATTTTTTCCATGGCTTTGGCACTGTGCTTGTGCCCATCCCTCGTACCAACGGCACATGCGTGGGGGGGAGTATCTCCTCGACAGGAGACGTTCTTCTCAGAAGAATCCGGCTCTGACCTGGTACCGTATGCGGAGGGGGACATCCCTACGCCGCAGGAGGCCTATGAGATTATGACCTCATTCAAGGCGAATGAGAAGTTCCAGCAAGGAGCGGAATGGACAAATGAAATCGAATATCGCTGGAAAGGTGGAAACAATGGAGGCCGTCTGCCGGAAATCGGAGGCGGCTGCATGGCCTTTGCCTATGAACTCAGCGATGCGGTATTCGGAAATCTGCTTGCTCGGAAATGCACAGTCTTTACCTGTTCTGACGTAAAGGCCGGAGATATCCTGCGGACCAGAAATGAAACCCACGGCATAATCGTGCTCCAGGTAAGTGAGGCGGGTGTGGTGATTGCAGAGGGAAACTTCAACGGTAAAGTCAACTGGGGCCGTTCGTTGGCAAAGGCCGATGTTGAGAACGACTACTACTTAATCACCCGCTACCCAGAAGGGTATAACCCTTCGGTGGATCCCGATGAACCCATTGAGGGCGCGGAGGGAAATTTCGAAGGGTTCAGCTGGAAGGTAACGAATGACGGCACGCTCACCATCTCCGGCACAGGAGCCATGCCGGAGATTGACGTGAATAATCCGCCTTGGGGAAATTACACAAGCAGAGTCCTGGAAATCATTATCGGCAGCGGAGTGACCAGCGTGGCTCCCAACGCCTTCCGGGGCAGCGGCGCCCTCGGCGTATCCATCCCTTCCAGCGTGGAATCCATCGGCGACAGCGCGTTTCGGTCCTGTACGAAACTCGTCTCTGTAACGATTCCCGAAGGCGTGAAAGAGATTGGCGGAAACGCCTTCCGCTCCTGTGCCGCCCTCACATCTGTCACTCTGCCCGCCAGCGTTGAAACAGTAGGGGACGCGGCATTTTGGCAATGTACAGAGCTGACAGAAGTTGTATTTAAGCCTGGTTCCGCTGTCGTGGCCATGGGCAATAACATGTTTTCGCAATGCTATAATCTGGCCAAAGTAACTCTGCCCCTCAAAATTGACCATATTTCTACGGAAATGTTTACGGATTGCCTGCTTCTTACCAGCCTTGCCATTCCCGAAGGCGCGGAAAGCATAGGAGAACGGGCATTTGCGTCCTGCGGGAAGCTGACGCAGATTGCAGTTCCGAACAGCGTGACCGTAATCCAGTCAGCAGCGTTCCAGAGTTCAGGACTGACCGATATATACTTTGGCGGCACGGAAGCGGAGTGGAATGCTGTCATAAAAAACGCGGATGTTCCGGCGTTTCTGTCAGGCGTGACAGTACATTATAATGATAATGAAGAAATACCTGGGGAACCTGAAACACCCGAAACGCCCTCCATTCCGTCCGAGCACGTTCACAGCTGGGACGCGGCCTGGAACAGTGACAGCGCCTGCCACTGGCATGAATGCACTGCCGAAGGCTGCGGAGTCGCCAGCAACAGCGAAAAAAGCGGCTATGGAGCGCATAGCTATGACCGCTGGGTGGTAGACAAAAACGCGTCCTCCTCCCGGGACGGCAGCAGGCACCGGACCTGTACGGTCTGCGGCTACACGCAGACCGAGAGCATCCCAGCCACTGGTTCTGACTGGGACAGCAGTTCCAACAGTTCTGCCTCATCCAGCAATGCGGTCACAACAACTACAACGCGGAACCCGGACGGCTCTATCACCACGACCAAAGTGAACAGCCGTACCGGAACCGTCAAAGAGACCACCAAAAACCCGGATGGCTCCAAAACCGTGGTAGAGACGAAAAAGGACGGCACCGTAACGATCCTGGAGACCGACCGAGCCGGCAACAAAACGGAAACCATTGCCAAGCCGGACGGCTCCAGCACGGTCCGTGTAGACCAAAAAGACGGATCCACAGCCTTTGTTACTATCCATGCCTCCGGCGAAGCGGAGGCGGAGGTAAGGCTGTCCGCCCTGGCGGCCGGCGCCGCCCAGCGGAACGGGGAGCTTGCCGCCCTGCCCATCCCGGAAATCCAGGCAGGCCGGAATATGGAGTCGGCGCCAACCATCACCGTGAGTACAGGAAGCAAGGATCCGGTTAGGGTAAAAATTCCTATCGCTGCTCCAACCCCGGGTACTGTGGCCGTGGTTGTCCATACGGACGGCACGGAGTCGGTTATAAAGACCTCCGTGCCCACGGCGGATGGCGTAGCGGCGTCTCTTTCTGATGGAGCCACCGTTAAGATTGTAGACAACGGCAAGGACTTCACCGACATCTCCCCGCAGTATTGGGCGGCGGACGCTGTCTGCTTCGTTTCTGCCCGTGAGCTGTTGGCTGGCACGGCTCCCGCCACCTTTACCCCGGAATCTCCTATGACCCGCGCCATGCTGATGGTGGTCCTGGCCCGGCTTGACGGTGTGGAAACCGCTGGCGGTACAACGTGGTATGAAAAAGGGATGAGTTGGGCGGTTGCCAGCGGCATCAGTGACGGAAACGGTCCTAACCAAAGCATTACCCGCGAGCAACTGATAACAATGCTCTGGCGTTACGCCGGCTCTCCCGCTGCCTCTGGAAGGCTGCCTGGTTTCACAGACGCAGGGCAGATCAGCGGTTATGCGCGGGAGGCCCTGCGGTGGGCTGTGGAAAACGGCATCATCAGCGGCTTTGGGGATGGCCAGATGAAACCTCAGGGGCACGCCACCCGAGCGCAGGTTGCGCAGATACTGAAGAATTTTGTTGAAACGCAGTTTTATAGTCAAAAGTAATAAATTAAGCCACAGAGGCGGGTCCGGTCCGGACCCGCCTCAAATCATCCATAACTACGTCAGGGCCGCTATGAGCGCAGTCAAGGATATGATTTTTTGAGAAAGAAGGTTTGCCACATGATTTTCCGCCGTATCCAACAGCACACAGTTTTTATCGCCGCGCCCGGATCCGTGGGCTAAAGAGCAGCTTGATCTTGACGTTGATATTTCAGAGAAAATCAAGCCACACCAATGGGAAAAGCTTCCTTGGGCTTGGGTGGTTGAACGTACGCTCTCTTGGCTCAATCATTCCAGACGGCTCAGTAGAGATTATAAAATTTCCGTCTCATCCGCTGAGGCCATGGTCAAAATTGCTCATTTCCACACGCTGCTCAAACGCTTATGAATACAGATGCTTAATGACATTGTGTCTCCGGCAGCCTCTTTTTTTCGCGCCCGGCGGCGGGTTTATCCGATGTAAGGCAGGATCATCGAGGCCAGCAGGGCCGCCACCAGCACCACCGCCAGTGCCAGCGCGACGGCCCGTTTCAGCTTTCCGTTCATGTCGGTTCCTCCTTCGTCAGAATTTTTCGGATGCTTTTTTCCGCCTTGCTCCGGGGGAGCATCAGCTCGTGGCCGCAGCCCTGGCAGCGGAGCTTGATGTCCATGCCCACCCGCAGGATTTCCCACCGGGTGCTGCCGCAGGGATGGGGCTTTTTCAATTCCACAAGGTCGTGCAGACGCAGGTCCATCTTGTCCTCCTGTCAACCATTTCGGTTTTCCGCATATATTAGCTGTATCAACGATAAGGATGCGATATCATGCCGGAAAATAAACTGTACCCGCCGGAGGGGCTCCGCCCTCCCGTCCCCCTCTCCCTCGACCACCTGCGGGAGGCCCTGGAGTCCGGGGCCATCCTGGAGGCCCCCGTCCAGCGCTGCGGCGTGGACCACACGCTCCACCTGAACCTGGGCGGCGTCCAGGGCCGCATTCCCCGGGAGGAGGCCGTGGCCCCCTGGATCAGCGGCGCGGAGCGGGACATCGCCGTCCTCTCCCGGGTGGGAAAGCCCACCTGCTTCACCGTCACGGCCCTGGAAGCCGACGGGAAGGGCGCGCCGGAGGCCCGCCTCTCCCGCCGGGCGGCCCAGGAGCGGGCCATGGCCTGTTTTCTCGACCGCCTGGAGCCAGGGACCGTCCTCACCGGCCGAATCACCCGGCTGGAGAGCTTCGGGGCCTTTGTGGACGTGGGCTGCGGCATCGTCGCCATGCTGCCCATCGAGCATATCTCCGTCTCCCGCATCTCCCACCCCGGGGAGCGCTTTCAGGAAGGGCAGAAAATCCTGGCGGCGGTGCGGTCCTTCGACCGGGAGACCCGGCGGATCACCCTCACCCACCGGGAGCTGCTGGGCACCTGGATGGACAACGCCAGCCGCTTCCGCCCCGGCGAGACGGTGCGGGGCGTGGTGCGGACGGTGAAGGACTACGGCAGCTTCATCGAGCTGACCCCCAACCTCTCCGGCCTGGCCGATGCCAAGGAGCGCCTGTCCCCCGGGGACGGGGTGTCCGTGTACATCAAGAGCATCCGCCCGGAGCGGATGAAAATCAAGCTCCAGGTTATTGAGAAGCTGCCCCCCGCCCCGCCGGAGCCCCTCCGTTACCAGGTTACCGACGGGAAGCTGGACCGCTGGGTCTACTCTCCCCCGGGCTATGAGAAGCCGGTGGTGGAGACGGTGTTCACAGCTCCTTCCCCTTGAGCTTTTCCCAGTAGGCCTTCGCCGCCTGCTCCGTCTTGTTCTCCCCCCACTCGTAGTACTTCACGCCCCGCAGGGCGTCGGGAAGGTACTGCTGGTCCACCCAGTGGCCGGGGAAGCCGTGGGGGTAGAGGTAGTGCTGGCGGTTGTCGAAGCCGGTGGTATCGGCGTGGACGTTCTGCAGCTGCCGGGGCACGTCCCCGGTGCGCCCCGCCCGGACGTCCGCCCGGGCCCGGCCGATGCCCTCCGTGACGCTGTTGGACTTGGGCGCGGTGGCCAGCAGCACCGCCGCCTGGGCCAGGGGGAGCTGCGCCTCCGGGAGGCCCAGCTGCATCGCCGTGTCCACACAGGCTTTCACGATGGCCACGGCCTGGGGGTAGGCGAGCCCCACGTCCTCGCTGGCGGAGCAGAGGAGGCGGCGGCAGGGGGTCACCAGGTCCCCCGCCTCCAGAAAGCGGGCCAGATAGTGGAGGGCCGCGTCGGGATCGCTGCCCCGGAGGGACTTCATCAGGGCGGAGGCGATGTCGTACATGGCGTCGCCCCCCTTGTCGTAGCGCATGGCGCTGCGCTGGGAGACCTGGGCCGCGTCCTCCCTGGAAATAAAGAGCTCCCCCTTTTTTGGCTGGGCGGCGCTGCTGAGAAGCTCCACGGCGTTGACGGCCTTGCGCACGTCCCCTCCGCAGGCGGTGGCAATCTGGAGGGGCAGTCCCTCCTCCCACATGAGGGGCAGGGGCGCGCGCTCCTTCTCGATGTTCAGCGCCCGGAGGACGGCGGGCTCCGCCTCCTCCGGGGAGACGGCCTTGAACTCGAAGACGGTGCTCCGGCTGAGGAGGGCGCTGTAGACGTAGAAATAGGGGTTCTCCGTGGTGGAGGCGATAAGGGTCAGCTTGCCGTTCTCCATGAATTCCAGAAGGCTCTGCTGCTGCTTCTTATTAAAATATTGAATCTCGTCCAGGTACAGCAGCACCCCGCCGGGTGCCAGAAGGGTGCCCGCGTCGGCGATGACGTCTTTGACGTCCTGGAGGGAGGCGGTGGTGGCGTTGAGGCGGTAGAGGGCCTTGTGGGTCCGCTCCGCCACAATGTTGGCGATAGTGGTCTTTCCGGTGCCGGAAGGGCCGTAGAAGACCATGTTCGCCTCGGTCCCCCCCTCAATCAGGCGGCGGAGCACCGCGCCGGGAGCCAGAAGATGCTTCTGGCCCACCACTTCGTCTAAGGTTTTCGGGCGGATTTCATCCGCCAGGGGGCGCTGCATGGCGGTCCCTCCTTTCTTGTTTTACGGGAAGGGATTATACCATACCACGGGCGAAGTTTCCAGACATAGCGGAAAAATTCTTTCCCCCTCTGGACAGCCTCCCGGCTTTCTAGTATAATAGGCTCGAAATACGAACGATATTTCTAATAATTGGGACTATCCTCCATTCCCATTCTTGTTTTGAAAGCCTACAATAGGTCATAATAAATCTCGAAAATATTTCACCAAAGCGGTCAATTTTTATAATTCGAAAGGAGCGTTCCCTATGTCCATTCTTGTTTGCGGCGGCGCGGGCTACATTGGCAGCCACACCTGCGTGGAGCTCGTCCAGGCGGGCTATGACATCATCGTGACGGACAACCTCTATAACTCCAGCGAGGAGGCCGTCCGCCGGGTGGAGAAAATTGTGGGAAAGCCCATCCCCTTCGTCAAGGCGGAGCTGTGCGACCCGGAGCAGGTGGAGTCCCTGTTCGCGGGCCATCCGGACATTGACTCCGTTATCCACTTCGCCGGGCTCAAGGCCGTGGGCGAGAGCGTGGCCAAGCCCCTGGAGTACTACTCCAACAACCTGATCAGCACCCTCTACCTCCTCCAGGCCATGCGGAAGCACGGGGTGAAGAACTTCGTCTTCTCCTCCTCCGCCACGGTTTACGGCGACCCCGCCACCGTGCCCATCCGGGAGGACTTCCCCACCGGCGGCACCACGA
>CATLJA010000066.1 GCA_949959305.1 uncultured Oscillibacter sp. | reverse complement strand
GTGGAAAAAGAATAAGGACAAACCGCCAACCCGTTGCAACGCAAGGGTTTTCCGATTTGTCCTTATTATGCCATAAGGGCACACGTTTGCGGTTTTATCCCTCCAGAACGGGGACGATCTGAAAACGGTTCAGGATAATCTCGGCCACGCCACCGCTGCCTTTACCCTGGACGTTTATGGGCACGTTTCGGAGAAGATGAAGGAGGACAGCGCCGCCCGGATGGAGGCTTACATAAAGTCCCTTTGAACCTGTAAGGGGTAAACGAAGGGGTAGAGCGTGAGCGGGGGAGGAGACCCCGCAACTTTTTGATGCTGTTTATTAAAAAAGAAAAAAGAAAACCTCCGGAATCTCAACAATCCCGGAGGTTTTATCTGGCAGCGGGTGAAGGATTCGAACCCTCACATACAGAGTCAGAGTCTGCTGTGCTACCTTTACACAAACCCGCTGTATCTCTTTGGAACAGCTATCATTATACTAAAAAACTCCGCCTTGTCAAGGGGTTTTCAGCTTTTTTCCAAAATTTCTTTTTCGGGGAAAAATCCGCTCCTTTCCCCCTTCCGTCCGGCGGCAGAACTGTGCTATAATCAAAACAATATTCCAGCGAAAGGAGCCCCTTCCCATGATTAAGCTTGAAGGCGTCCGCCTTCTCCCCGGCGGCGGGGAGGCGGAGCTCCGCGCCCAGGCCGCCAGGCTGCTGCGCCTCCGTCCGGGAGATATCCGGGAGCTTCAGGTTCTCCGCCGGAGCGTGGACGCGCGGGAGGATGTGGCGGTGGTTTACACGCTTGCGGTTGCGGCGGACAATGAGGCCGCCGTGCTGCGGCGCTGCCGGAACAAAAAGGCGGGCCGCCTGAAGCCGGAGCCGGGCTACCGCGTTCCCGTCCCGGAGACCCGGCTTCCGCCCAAAACGCGCCCTGTCGTCGCGGGGGCTGGCCCGGCGGGGCTGTTTGCCGCCCTGGTGCTGGCGCTGGCCGGGCAGGAGCCCATCCTCCTGGAGCGGGGACGGCCTGTGGAGGCCCGCAGGGCGGATGTGGAGCGGTTTTGGTCCGCCGGGGAGCTGGACCCGGCCAGCAACGTCCAGTTTGGCGAGGGCGGGGCCGGGGCCTTTTCCGACGGAAAGCTGAACACCGGCACCAGGGACCCGCGCCACCGCTTCATTCTGGAGCGGCTGGTTTCCTGCGGCGCGCCGGAGGATATCCTTGTCGACGCAAAGCCCCACATCGGCACCGACTATTTATACCGCACGCTGCAAAACCTGAGAAGGTCGCTGCTGGAGCTGGGGACGGATATCCGCTTTGAAAGCCGCCTCTCGGATATGTGCTTTGAAAACGGCGCGCTGGCGGGCGCCGCTGTGGAGGGCCCGGGGGGCTCCTACGAGCTGCCCTGCCAAAGCCTGATCCTCGCGCCCGGCCACTCCGCCCGGGACACCTTTGAAATGCTCCATAGGCGCGGCGTGCCCATGGAGGCCAAGCCCTTCGCCGTGGGAGTGCGGATTGAGCACCGCCAGGCGGACTGCGACGCCGCCCAGTACCGCCGGTACGCCGGGCATCCCGGCCTGCCCGCCTCCACCTACAAGCTCTCCTGCCACCTTCCGGGCGGGCGGGGCGTGTTCTCCTTCTGCGTCTGCCCCGGGGGGAAGGTGGTGGCCGCCGCCTCGGAGGCGGAGCGGCTTGTCACCAACGGCATGAGCGAATTTGCCCGGGACGGGGAGAACATCAACGGCGCGGTTCTGGTGAACGTCACGCCGGAGGACTTCGGCGGCGGCTCCCCCCTGGCGGGGGTGGCGTTCCAGCGGCGGCTGGAGGAGGCGGCCTATGCCCTGGGGGGCGGCGGCTACCGGGCTCCCGCCCAGCGGGTGGAGGATTTCCTGGCCCGCCGGCCCTCCGCCGGTCCGGGACGGGTCCGGCCCAGCTACCGCCCCGGCGTGACCTGGACGGACCTCCATGGGTGCCTTCCCCCCTTCATGTCGGCGGCGCTGGAGGAGGCCCTGCCCATCCTGGGCCGGAAGCTCCGGGGCTATGACGCGCCGGACGCGGTCCTCACCGCCGTGGAGAGCCGCAGCTCCTCTCCCGTCCGGATTCCCCGGGGCCCGGACGGCCAGTCCGCCCTTCGGGGCCTGTATCCCTGCGGCGAGGGGGCGGGCTACGCCGGGGGCATCCTCTCCGCCGCCGCCGACGGCATGAAAGCGGCCGAGGCCCTGCTGGCCAATCAACAACAAGGAGAACAAGCGTTATGAGAAACATATGCGTCTGCCAGGAGTTCCTCACCGGGGACCACAAGGCCCAAATCCGGGAAACGGCGGAGCCCCTGGGCTTCGCACCCTGGTTCTTCACCCCGGAGCAGTTCGGGGAGGCGAAAGCCTGCCTCCAGGACTGCGAGGTCCTCTACGCCCACGACCCGGAGCTGCTCCGGGCGGCCCCGGCGTCCCTGAAATGGTACTGCTGCGCCTACGCCGGGGTGGACCCCTACTGCCAAGAGCCGTCCCTCTTTGCGAATCCCGGCTGCCTGCTGACCAACTCCAACTGCTACGGCGTCACCATCGCGGAGCACGTGGTCATGGTGCTGCTGATGCTCCTGCGGCGGATGCCGGAGTACGGGGAGGTGGTGCGGAACCGGGAGTGGGTCAACCAGCTGCCCATCCGCTCCATCCGCGGCGGCGGGTTTACCATCCTGGGCACGGGGGACATCGGCGTGAACGTGGCGGAGCGTCTCCGGGGAATGGGGGCCGCCCGCATCACCGGCCTGAGCCGCAGCGGCCGGGAGCGGGCGGGCTTTGACGAGGTTCTGCCCATCTCCCGGCTGGACGAGGTATTGCCCCGGGCGCGGAACCTCATTATGGCCCTTCCCGGCACGGCGGAGACGCGCCATATCCTGAACCGGGAGCGGATTGCCCTGCTGCCCCGGGGGGCGTATGTTGTGAACGTGGGCAGAGGCTCCGCCATCGAGCAGGAGCCCCTGGCGGAGGCGCTGAACGCCGGACGCCTGGGCGGCGCGGCCCTGGACGTGATGGAGCCGGAGCCTCTGCCGGAGGGGCATCCCCTGTGGACGGCCCGGAACATCATCCTCACCCCCCACGTTTCGGGGAACATGACCCTGGGCTACACCTGCGACCGGAACGTGGAGCTGTTCTGTGAGGATTTGAGGAACTACGCCGCGGGGCGGCCCCTGAAGGGGCTGGTGGACAGGAGCCTGGGCTACTGAGGACGCGAAAGGGCGGCCCCTGGCGGGGCCGCCCGGTTGAAAAATTTCGTTGTTCAGCGGCTCAGGCAAACGGCACCGCCCAGTACCACGATGGAAAACAGCGTGTACAGCATGTGGGGCACCTCCTTCTTTCAAAAATTTGTTATGGGGCTCAGCGCCGGATGCAAGCGGCGCCGCCCAGCAGAATCATGAACAGCAGCGTATACAGAGTGCTCATTATCGGGGCACCTCCTTCTCTCTTGAGGTTGCTTTGATAGTACCACAGCCCCGGAGAAAAGACATTCAATATCTTGCCGGGTTTTCCCCGGGCCGGGCCCTTCCCGGGGCGGGCGGCCCCGGCGGCTTTATAACATCTTGCGCTTCCGGCGGAAGAAAGGGAGGAGCCTGTGTCGGACGAACGGATTTTATGTTTTGTAAAGCGGGAGGTACGCTCCCTGTTTACCCAGGAAACCATGCCCCGGCTGGCGTACGTCAGCCGCACCCTGCCCTCGGACCGGGCTTACCACAGCATACTCCATGCGCACCAGGACCTTGTGGAGGTTCTGCTGATCTGCGGGGGCGAGGGGCGCTATCTGGTGGGGGAGACCTTCTACAGCGTGAGGGCCGGAGATTTGCTGATTTATAACAGCGGCGTGGTTCACGACGAGTTTTCCTGCGCGGAAAACGCCATCTCCGCATACTGCGCGGCCATCGCCGGGCTGCGGCTGCCGGGCCTGCGGGAAAACGCCCTGGTGGCCGACGACGCTCCGGCCCTCTTTCGGGCGGGCGCGGAGGCGGAGGACCTGCGCCTGCTCTTTGAGATGATGTACCGCTATTTGCAGGAGGACCGCCCGGGCTGCGAGGCCCTGTGCCACCACCTGATGCTGGCGCTGCTGGGGCGCATCCTCCAGCTTACCGGAGACGCGCCCCGGCGGGACCGGGCGGAGACGGAGCCCAGGGCCCTGGGCCGCCGGGTTCAGGCGTTTATCGACGGGCATTTCAGCGAGCCCCTGACCCTTCAGGACATGGGAAAGGCCCTCCACGTCAGCCCCTACTACCTCTCCCACGTCTTCAAGGAGGCCAGCGGCTACTCCCCCACCCAGTACCTTCTCCGCCGCCGGATCGGCGAGGCGCAGAACCTGCTGATTACCACGGACCTGCCCATGGCCCGGATTGCGGAGCAGGTGGGCTTTGAGACGCAGAATTATTTCAACCTTCAATTCTCTAAGCACGTGGGCATGCCGCCGGGGAAATACCGGGAGTCCTTCGTGGGGAAAAAGAAGGGGCCGAACGGGCAGCGCGGCTGAAAAGGAGCGAATGCACTTCTTTTCAGCCGCTGACGAAGCACGCCTTGCCGCGTCACAGGGCCATGGTCTCCCACTTGTGCCCGTGGAAGCGGGGAAGGAAGAAGGCGATGCGGAGGAACCAGTCCGTAAACATGGCCATCCAGATGCCCACCACGCTGAAGCCCAGCACGCGCCCCAGCAGGATGCCGAAGCCCACCCGCATGGTCCACATGGAGACGGAGGAGACCACCATGGTGAACCGGGTGTCCCCGGCGGCCCGGAGGGCCTGGGGCAGGGTGAAGGACAGAGGCCAGATCAGCATGCCCATAAAGCCGTGCATCCAGACGATCTGCCGGGCGTAGTGCTCCGCCTCCGGCGAGACGTTGTACAGGCGGAGGAGCAGGGGCATGGCCAGGTACACCAGCACGATGCACAGGTCCATGCAGACGTAGGCCGCCTTTAAAAGCTTCTTCGTGTAGAACCGGGCCTTGCCGTAGTCCCCGGCTCCCACGCACTGGGACACCACCGTCACGATGCCAAGGCCGATGGCGTTTCCCGCCACGCACTGGAAGGTGGTGAAGGTGTTCCCGATGGCGTTGGCCGCCACGGAGGCGGTGCCAAGCACGGAGACGGTGGAGAGGAGGAGAATCTTTCCCAGCTGGAACATGCTGCTCTCCAGCCCGTTGGTCACGCCGAAGCGGAGAATGTTCTTCACGATGTAGCGGTCGTGCCGGAGGCCCAGCTTCTCCACCCGGAGGGCCAGACCGGGCCGCCGGAGCAGCGCCAGCATGGCCCCGGCGGCGAAAATCCGGGAGGCCACCGTGGGGATGGCCACGCCCTCCACGCCCATGCCGAGGCCGAAAATCAAAACGGCGTTTCCTGCGGCGTTGATGACGTTCATGGCGAGGGAAACCCACATGGAGATTTTCGAGTTTCCCATCACCCGGAACAGGGCCGCCCCGGCGCTGTAGACCGCCAGGAAGGGGACGGAGGACTCCACAATGAGGTAATAGGTGTTGGCGTAGGCCGCCACGTCCGGCTCCACCTGGCCGAAGACCACGTTCAGCACAAAGCCCCTCCCCAGGTAGAACAGGAGCATGGTGAGCAAAGACGCCTCGGCCATAAAGAGCAGAAGCTGCTCTCCGGCGTGGCCCGCCTTGTCCCGCTCCCGGCGGCCCAGGTACTGTCCGGCGATGGCCGCGCCGCCGGTGGCCAGGGCGGAAAAGGCGTTTACCAGCAGCACGTTCACCGTGTCCACCAGGGACACGGCGGAGATGGCCGCCTCGCCCACCTGGGAGACCATGACGGAATCCAGCAGGCCCACGGTGATGGCCAGCAGCTGCTCGATGACCAGCGGGACGACGAGCCGCCGGAGGTCTCGGTTTGTAAATTCAACTTGAATCGGTTTGGGTTCCATGGGTTCTCCTTACAAAAGCTACCGGAATTCCCGGGGATTCATGTGGAAGGTGTTCCGGAAGGCCCGGAGGAAGGTGGAGTACTCCGAAAAACCTGCCTGCTCCGCCGCCTTCATCACCGGCGTACCCTCCCGGATCAGCTCCCCCGCCCGGAGGAGCCGCTTCTGGCTGATATACTGGTGAATGGTGTAGCCGGTGACGGCCTTGAAACGGTGCATCAAATAGTACCGGCTGAGGTAGAACCGCGCCGCCAGCGCGCCGATGGTCAAATCGGCGTCGAGATGGGCGGCGATGTAGCGGAGAATCTCCTCGATCTTGGGGTCCACCCGGTAGCTGTCCGTCTCCTCCTGGGCGGTGCGGTCCCGGAGAATATCCCGGTTCACGCTAATCAAAAGCTGCTGGCAGAGGGTGTCCGCCAGGCGGGCCGCGCCAAACTCCGTGGAGTGAAGGGCCTCCTCCAGACGCTGAACAGTCCCCATATACTGGAGCCGCCGCTCCGCGTCTGTCCGCAGCAGGTGGAAGCCCCGGCGGCGGGCGGCGTCGAAGCAGGCGTCCAGGGCCTCGCCGGGGTCGCTCCGGGCGGCCAGCCAGTTCCGGCCCATCCAAATCACCACCCGCTCATAGGGCTCCGAGGGGTCGATGACAGGCCGGTGAATCAGGTTGTGCTGGACCAGAAGAATGTCCCAGGGCTGGAGAAAGTAGGTGACGCCCTCCACCAGATAGGCTGCCTTTCCCCCAAGGAGAAGGATCAGCTTGTCAAATTCGTGATAGTGGTAATCCACTTTCTGCGCCCGGCTGTCCCGCAGGTGAAAGAGGCGGAAGTCCTCGTTGAGATAGCCCCGCTTGTCCGCAGTCTCCCCAATGTGCACGGCGGCCCCCCCTTCCCGGTTTGTGACCTCTATCCTAGCGCACTTTTTGCCCCCCCGCAATCCGAATATCTAACAAACCTGGAAAAAGATTTCCCCGATCTTTGGCGGAAGCGGCAAAAAGCCGGCCCGCCGGAGCGGAAAATTTGGGCAAACGGGTTTCTTGAAATCTGCTATAGTTATGTGTAAGATATTCTGGCATATAGATGAAGGTAAGGACCGCCCGAACCCCGACATTGTATGAGGTGATGCTATGAACGCTTACGTAGTCGCAGACCGGCGCTGGGCTTTTGGCCGGAACGGCGGGCTGCTTTTCTCCCTGTCTGCGGACCTGGAGCGCTTTCACTCCCTGACCCGGAACGGCACCGTTATTATGGGCCCGGAGAGGCTGGTCTTTTTCACGGGAGGCGCGCCTCTGCCCGATCGGCGGAACATCGTGGTCACGCGGGACCCCTCCGCCCTGCCGGAGGGCGCGGAGGGCGTTTCCTCCCCGGAGAAGGCCCTGGTCCTGGCGGGAGGGCCGGAGACGGAGAACCTTTGGATTATCGGCGGCGGCAGCATCTACGCTGCCCTGCTCTCCCGGTGCCGCCGGGTGTACCTCACCCGGGTGGAGACCCGGGTGGAGGAGTCGGATACCTTCTTCCCCAATCTGGACAAGCTTCCCAACTGGGAGGTGGCCGCCGAAGGGGAGCCGATGGAGGAGGACGGGATGAAGTTCCGCTTCCTCGAGTACGTCAATACGAAGCTGGAGAGCTGAAGCCCCAGGGGACCTCCGGGAACGCCCGTTCCCGGAAGTCCCTTGTTTTTTCAAGGCCCCCACGGTATAATGGGGAAAACACGCCGGAGAGGAGGAGCCCCCATGGCGGATTTGAAAACGGACGTGCGCTATATCAAGGGCGTGGGGGAGCAGCGGGCCAAGGCCCTCGCCAAGCTGGGCGTCCACACCCTCCGGGACCTGATTTC
Organism: uncultured Oscillibacter sp.; assembly: GCA_949959305.1. Lineage (GTDB taxonomy): Bacteria > Bacillota > Clostridia > Oscillospirales > Oscillospiraceae > Oscillibacter. The sequence continues at coordinate 5,281 of CATLJA010000066.1, read as the reverse complement.
CTGGTTTCCCCGGCGCTATGAGGACCGGACGGAGACCCGGCGGATTGCGGACCTGGTCCCCGGCGAGACCGCCTGCGTCGCCGCCATGGCGGCCTCGCCTCCCACGGTGTCCCACATCCGCAAGGGCCTGGACCTGGTGAAGGTCCGGGCGGTGGACGGGACCGGGACGCTGGACGTGACCTTTTTCAACCAGTCCTGGCTGAAAAACAGCCTCCGGATGGGAGAGACCTACGTTTTCTTCGGCAGGGCGGAGGGGAACCTGCTCCGCCGCCGGATGGCGAATCCCGTCGTGGAGCCCGAGGGGCGGCGGGAGGCCACGGGCCGCATCGTGCCCGTTTATCCCCTCACCGCCGGGGTCAGCCAGCTGGTGCTCTCCCGGTCTGTCCGCCAGGGGCTGGACGCCTGCGCGGACATCCTGCCCGACGTCCTGCCGGACGAGGTCCGGCGGGAGCACCAGCTCTGCCATATCGGCTTCGCCTATGAGAACATCCACTTTCCCGCCGACAGCCAGGCTCTGGATCTGGCCCGGCGGCGGCTGGCCTTTGAGGAGCTGTTCCTCTTTACCCTGGGCCTGCGGCGGCTCCGGCAGAGGCGGGAGAAGGCGGCGGTGGAGCCCTTCCGCCCCGTGGACATGGGGGAATTTTACGGCGCGCTGCCCTTCTTCCTGACGGGGGCCCAGCGCCGCTGCGTGGAGGAGGCCCTGGCGGACATGGCCTCCGGCAGGCCCATGAACCGCTTGTGCCAGGGGGACGTGGGAAGCGGCAAGACCATGGTGGCCGCCGCCTGCGCCTTTTTCTGCGTAAAAAACGGCCGGCAGGCCGCCCTGATGGCCCCTACGGAAATCCTGGCCCGGCAGCATTACGAGGGCCTGGCCCCCCTGATGGAGCCCCTGGGGGTCCGCTGCGCCCTCCTCACCGGGTCCAATACCGCCAGGGAGAAAAGGGCCCTGGCCGCCGCCCTGGCGGAGGGAGAGATTGACTTTATTCTGGGCACTCACGCCCTCATCACCGGCGGGGTGGAATATAAGCGCCTGGGCCTGGTGATCACGGACGAGCAGCATCGCTTCGGCGTTGGACAGCGGGCGGCCCTGGCGGGGAAGGGGGACCATCCCCACACCCTGGTCATGTCCGCCACGCCCATTCCCCGGACCCTGGCGCTGATTCTGTACGGCGATCTGGACGTGTCCGTCATCGACCAGCTCCCTCCGGGGCGGCGGCCAGTCCAGACCTCCCTGGTGGACAGCGGCTACCATCCCCGCATCTATAAATTCCTTCGGAAGCTGATTGGGGAGGGGCGGCAGGCCTATATCGTCTGCCCCGCCGTCTCCGAGGGCGAGGAGGGGGGAGACGACCGCAAGGCCGTGACGGAGTACGCGGCGCAGCTCCAGCGGGAGGTCTTCCCGGACCTCCGGGTGGCCTATGTCCACGGGAAGATGAAGCCCCGGGAGAAGGACGCCGTCATGGCCGCCTTCGCCGCCCGGGAGACGGACATTCTGGTCTCCACCACCGTCATCGAGGTGGGGGTGGACGTGCCCAACGCCGCCGTCATGGTGGTGGAGAACGCGGAGCGCTTCGGCCTGAGCCAGCTGCACCAGCTCCGGGGCCGGGTGGGCCGGGGAGAGTGGCAGTCGTACTGCGTGCTGGTCTCCGACAACCGGAGCGAGGAGACCCGCCGGCGGCTGAAGGTCATGACCCAAACCGCCGACGGCTTCAAAATCGCCGAGGAGGATCTGCGCCTCCGGGGGCCGGGGGACTTCTTCGGCCAGCGCCAGCACGGCCTGCCGGGCCTGCGGGTGGCGGATATCGGCTGCGACGCCCAGCTTCTGCGGGAGGCCCAGGCGGCGGCGGACGCGCTGCTTGCGCGGGACCCGGGGCTGGAGGGCTGCCCCGCCGCCGCGGAGCGGGTGGAGGAGCTTTTTACCGGGGCGGCGGTGACGTTTTCCTGACGGATACTTCTTGACACGCCGGGGAAATCTTGTTAATATACTGAGAGAGTCAAGTGAATACCGCGATGATCGGAAAGAGTAACAGTCCACCCAAAGAACAGAGAGGGCGCGTCACCGGCTGCAAGCGCGCCTGCCGCGGGAACTGCGAAGTGCGTCCGTGAGCGGGAGGGAAGACCCCTCCGCCCGGCCCCCGTCAAGGGCCCCTTGAGTGATAAATGAGAGTGGAACCGCGATTCGTCGCCTCTCGTACTTCGGTACGGGAGGCGTTTTCCGCGCCTCCCGGCCTGACAAGGAGTGAACCGACATGTATTTGACTCGCCTCGGCGGCCTGCTGGCCGCCTACCAGCGCCGGGACCCTGCGGCCCGGAGCAAGCTGGAGATTTTCCTCCTCTACCCCGGCGTCCACGCCCTGCTGTGGCACCGGGCGGCCCACTGGCTGTATCTCCGCCGCCGGTACTTCCTGGCCCGCTGGATTTCCCAGCACGCCCGGAACAGGACCGGCATCGAGATTCACCCCGGCGCCACCATCGGCCGGCGGCTGGTCATTGACCATGGCTGCGGCATCGTCATCGGCGAGACCGCCGAAATCGGGGACGACTGCCTCCTCTACCAGGGGGTGACCCTGGGGGGCACCGGGAAGGACCAGGGGAAGCGCCACCCCACCCTGGGGAACAATGTGATGGTGGGCTCCGGGGCCCGGGTGCTGGGGCCCTTCAAGGTGGGGGACAACGCCCGCATCGCCGCCGGGGCCGTGGTGCTGCGGGAGGTGCCGCCGGGCTCCACCGCCGTGGGCGTTCCCGCCCGGATTGTCCGGCTGGACGGCTGTCCCGTGTACTACGCCGACGACGTGGACCAGATCAGCGTCCAGGACCCGGTGCGGGAGGAGCTGGAGCGGCTGGCCCGGCAGGTGGAGGAGCTGAAACGGGCCCTGGAGGAGCGGCAGGAGCCTCCCCAAAGGAAGCCGGCGTGAGAACCATGTAAAAAGCGGGCCGCCGGAGCGGCGGCCCGGTAAAATGGAGGATAAAGCCATGTATCTTTACAATTCCGCAACCCATAAAAAAGAGGAGTTCAGGACCCACACCCCCGGCCGGGTGGAGATGTACACCTGCGGCCCGACGGTCTACCACTTCGCCCATATCGGCAACCTTCGGAGCTATATCATGGAGGACGTGCTGGAGAAGTATCTCCGCTTCGCCGGGTACGACGTGAACCGGGTCATGAACATCACCGATGTGGGCCATCTCTCCAGCGACGCCGACACCGGGGAGGACAAAATGCTCAAGGGGGCCAAGCGGGAGAACAAAACGGTGATGGACATCGCCAAATTTTATACCGACGCCTTCTTTGACGACTGCCGGAAGCTGAACATCAAGACCCCCGACGTGGTCCAGCCCGCCACCGGGTGCGTCGATGAGTATATCAAGATCATCTCCAGGCTGGTGGAAACCGGCTTCGCGTACCTGGCCGGGGGGAACGTGTACTTCGACAGCTCCAGGCTGGAGCGGTACTATATCTTTAACGACCACGACGAGGACGATCTGGCCGTGGGCGTCCGGGAGGGCGTGGAGGAGGACTCCAACAAGCGGAACAAGAACGACTTCGTCCTCTGGTTCACCAAGTCCAAGTTTGAGGACCAGGCCCTCAAATGGGACTCCCCCTGGGGCGTGGGCTACCCCGGCTGGCATATCGAGTGCTCCGGCATCTCCCTGAAGTACAACGGGGAGTACCTGGACCTCCACTGCGGCGGCGTGGACAACGCCTTCCCCCACCACACCAATGAGATTGCCCAGTCCGAGAGCTACCTGGGCCATCCCTGGTGCCCCCACTGGTTCCACGTGCACCACCTGAACGACCCGGCGGGGAAGATGTCCAAGTCCAAGGGGGAGTTTCTGACCGTCTCCCTGCTGGAGGAGAAGGGGTACGATCCCCTGGCGTACCGCTGGTTCTGCCTCCAAAGCCACTACCGCAAGACCCTGGTATTCAGCTGGGAAAACCTGGACAACGCCGCCGCCGCCTACACAAAGCTGCTGAACCGCATCGCGGCGCTGAAGCCCGGGGAGGACGTGGACCAGGCCGTATTCGACGAGTACCGGGAGAAGTTCCTCCAGCAGATGGGAAACGATTTGAACACCTCCATGGGCGTGACGGCGGTGTTCGACGCGCTGAAGGCCAAGACCGGCGACGCGACAAAGCTGGCCCTTATCGGGGAGTTCGACAAGGTGCTGTCTCTGAGCCTGCTGGAGAAGGCGGCGGCCCTCCGGGAAAAGGCGGCCCAGGCCGTCCGGTCCGGCGGCGGGGACTACGTCATCACCGGAGAGGGCGACCCGGACATCGACGCCAGGGTGCTGGCCCGCTATGAAGCCAAGAAGGCCAGGAACTTCGCCGAGGCGGACCGGATTCGCGACGAGCTGAAGGCTCAGGGCGTGGAGGTCACCGACGTGAAGGGCGGGGCCAGCTGGAAGAGAGTGTAAAATGGGAGCAGAAGCGCCCCGCCGAAAGGCGGGGCGCTTTTCCGGGGCATCCTCTTTCCCTCCCGACGGGCCCGGATAAAGACCGCATTAAAGCAGACCGCCGCCCCGCATCAAGGAAAGAAGATGGCCGATACGAGATATCCCGCAATGAGGGAACCAACCAGACCTGCCAGAAGTTCTCTCGCGAGGCTGAGGGAAAAGGCCGAGAAAATTTTGTGATACAGCATCCACAGGGGAAGCATCAAAAGAAAAGATACAACGAGCTCCATAGGGGATATGTCCATTTTTCTTCCTCCTTTGCCACACATTTTACACCACATTAAGCGTAAAGTCAATACACTATATCAAGTGTATGAAAGAATAAGCTCCAAAACATACTGCCGCTAAGGAGCTGTTGTGAATGAAGGAGTACTATGAGATTTTAAAAGAATTGCGGGAGGATCACGATTACACGCAAAGAGAGATTGCCGGGGTTCTGCGCACGACACAGCAGGTATATTCCCGCTATGAGAGGGGCGTCAACGAAATGCCGGTGCATCACTTGCGGACGCTGTGCGAATTTTATCGGGTCAGCGCAGATTACGTTCTGAGCTTGAAGCGCTGAAAAGAGGCTGGGCAGGTTTTCCTGTCCAGCCTCTTTCTGTGTCAGTTCCTCCCCGCCGCTCCGGCGGAGTCCTTCAAAAGCACGTCGTGGGCCCCGCCCTCCACGATGGAGACGGAGCTGACCAGGGTCAGCTTGGCCTTCTCCCGGAGCTCGGGAATCGTCAGGGCGCCGCAGTTGCACATGGTGGAGCGGATTTTGGCCAGGGTGGCGGCCATGCCGTCCGACAGGGCCCCGGCGTAGGGCACGTAGGAGTCCACGCCC
>CATLJA010000065.1 GCA_949959305.1 uncultured Oscillibacter sp. | reverse complement strand
TTTCACTACACGACGATCTTGCGATATGTTAATCTTCCTGCTTCTTCTGCTCCTCCTCTTTAAGCCTCTGCTCCTCTTCCAGCTTCCGCTTTTCTTCCTCCTCCTGTTTCCTTCGTTCCGCTTCCGCCGCCGCTTCCCTTGCCGCATCGTAAGCGTCCTGCTTCTGCGCCGCCAGCGCCGCGGCCTCTGCCGCCGCGTTCTGCGCGTCTCTCACCCTCGCGTCCGCCGCCGCCATTTGTTCAAAAATTTCGTCGATTTTCCTCCCGGCGTCTTCCACCCTTTCTTCCAGCCCGGCCCTGTTTTCCCAATCTTCTCCTGCCGCCTCCAGTGCGGCCTCCGCTTCCGCTAGCTCGACCCGCGCCGCTCTCTCCGCTTCCGTCAGCGCCGCCTTTTCTCCGGCCGCTTCCGCCCGCTCAAACGCGTCCCGTGTCCTCTCCGCCTCCTCTTTGGCGGCCAGCATCTCCTGCTCCAGCCGCTTCAAATCCGCCGCTTCCTCCTCCGCCGCTATGGGGACCACACAGATGCCCAGTACCAGGCACAGTGACGTCAGCAGGGCAAAGAATCTCCTCTTTTGTCTCTTTTTCATGATGTTTTTGCGTCCTTTCGTATAAATTTTGGGTATAATACCCAATTTCACTCTACCACTTTCCGGCGGAAAATACAAGCGCCATTTGTCCCGCCAAACCGGCGGCGGGTTTCAACAAGCCTTTTGCTCCATCCCGCCCGCTCCCCCCGCACGAAACGGTTGTAATTCCCCCGGCGGTCTGCTATAATATTTCCCAATCAATTGACGGAGGGCCAAGGATGGAAACCGTAGTGCTCACTGACGCGAAATACCGGGCCTCTATCGCCGCCGCCAGGGCTCTTGGACGGGGCGGCTACCGGGTAGTCCCCGTACAGGCCGGACTGGGGAGCTTTCCCGACCCCCCGGTATTCGCCTCCCGTTACGCGGAGCGGGGAAGGCGGCTGACCGTGCCGCCGGACAGCCCGGAGTACGGAGAACAGCTTCTGCGGCTTTTGGGGGAGTACGACCGCCCCGTCCTCTTTTGCGCCGGGGCCGCTACGCTGAGCGCGGTCTCAAAAAGGCGGGAGGACTTTGCCAAGGTCTGCGATTTCCTGATTGCGCCGCCGGAGGTTCTGGAGCGGCTTAACGACAAGGAGTCCGTCCACCGCCGCTGCCTGGAGCTGGGCATTCCCGTCCCCCGGGAATACGGCGGCGTCCCGGACCGCTACCCGGTGGTCATCAAGCCCCGCTGCGGGGAAAAGCTGGGGCTGAAGGCCCGGGACCGCTACGCCGTGGCCAATGCGCCGGAGGAGTATCGGGAGCGTCTGGCCGCCATGGCCCGGTATGACCCGCATCCCGTCGTCCAGGAAAAGGTCGCCGGGGACGGAGCCGGGGCCAGCCTGCTGCTGGACGGGCGGGGCCGCCTTGTCTGCGCCCTCTGCCACCGGAGAATCCGGGAGTTCCCCGCCGCCGGGGGACCCTCCACCTGCTGCGAGAGCTTTTATGACGAAGAGATGGTACGGCGGGCCTATGAGCTGCTGCACTCCTTCGGCTTTGTGGGCATGGCCATGGTGGAGTTCAAGGGGGACCGGGTGCTGGAGGTGAACCCCCGGGTCTGGGGGAGCTTTCCCATGACGGAGTGCGCCCGCAGCCCCTTCGCCGTTCTCTATGCCAGAGCGGCCCGGGGAGAGGTCCTGGAATATCAGGCCGGGGACTATGAGGCGGGCGTGCGGATGCGCTTCCTCCTCAACGACGGCGCGGCCATGCTGGACTACCTCCGCCGCGGGCAGCCGGGAAAGTTTTTCCAGGGGGCGGCGGACATGTTCCGGGCCAAGGAGGCGCTTTCCTCCCGGGACGACCCGGCTCCCATGCGAAAATACCTGCGCAATACGCTGCTGAGGAGGTAATTCCCATGGTCTTGCGGCTGGACCTGCACGTCCATTCCGTCCGCTCCCCGGACGGGTGCATGGAGCTGGCGGAAATCGCGGAGCGGGCGCGGGCGGCCGGGCTCCAGGGCGTTGCCGTCTGCGACCACGACCTCACGGCGGAGGACCTTCCGTCCTTCCCGGGCCTCCTTCTGATTCCCGGGACGGAGGTTTCCACGGATCGGGGCCACCTGCTGGGCCTTTTCGTCACGGAGCCCGTCAAAAGCCGGGACTTCGCCGGGGCGGCGGAGGAAATCCGCCGCCAGGGCGGGCTGGCGGTGCTGGCCCATCCCTTTCAGCGCTCCCGGGACCCGGAGCGGCTGATACCCCTGATTCCCCTGCTGGACGGGCTGGAGGTCTGGAACAGCCGGGCGGACCGGAAAAATCCCCAGGCCAACCGGATGGCGGCGGACTTCGCCGGAGCCCGCCGCCTGCGCCCCTTTGCCGGGAGCGACGCCCACCTCCCCCAGGAGGTGGGAAACGGCGTGACCACGGTGGAGGCGGACTCCCTGACCCTGGAGGCGGTGAAGGCGGCGCTGCTGAGCGGCGCGGCCCAGGTCTCCGGGCGGAGGAGCCGGGCCTGGTACGCCGCCAGAAGCCAGCTGGCCAAGCGCCGCCGTACCGGGGCGGGACCGCTGTCCTACCTGAAATGGACAGCCTTCGCCGTGAAATGCCTGGGGGAGGACCTGATAAGGCGGGATACGGGCAGGCGGTAAAACAGGAGAGAACCTTTTGACTGCAAAGGAGAATCAAGCCATGTCCATGATTGTAAAGATTGGCAAAAAGGGAAAACGGGTGCTGAAGGCGATCATCGCCCCGGCGGAAAAGCACAGCCTCAGCTATACCCGCCGGATCGAGCGGGTGAAGACCAGCCGCCGCATCTGCGCCATGACCTTTGACGACGGCCCCATGGACCTTCCCGCCGCTCCGGACCGCTTCGGCGGGAAATCCCTGACGGATATTTTGCTGGACACCCTGGCGGAGTTCGGGGCCAAGGGCACCTTCGACGTAGTGGGGGACACCAGCGAAAATTATCCCGACAAGGCGGGGAAGGTGGGAAGCGCCGCCTGGGGCGGCGTCCGGTTCGACCACTACCCCGATATCCTCAAGGACGGCAGGGGCGGCGCGGCGCACAACGACCGGCTGATCCGCCGGATGCTGGAGGAGGGGCACCAGATTACCAGCCACGGCTACCGGCACATCATCTTCGGCAAAAAGCCCTTCGTTTACGGGAACCGGGTCTGCCTGGGCTCCATGGACAAGGCGGTGGAGGACCTGCGGAAGCTGGACGGTCTGCTGCGGGACCGCTACGGCTATCAGCCCGCCATGCACCGCCCGCCCCACTACGTGGACAGGATGCAGGACGGCTTCACCAGCTACGACGTGTGCGACAAGATGGGCTACCAGTACCTGGGAGCTTCCTTTGACGGCGCGGGCTGGCTCCCCTCCACCCTCAGCGACCCGGAGGCGGCCCTGCAGGCGGAGGTGGACGCCATGGTGGAGCCGGTGAAAAAGGCCCTGGAGAAGGACCCGGACTTCTTCTGCGGGCAGATCATCTTCCAGAAGGACGGGTACAACATGGGCAAGCGGACCCCGGTGGCCTACGGGCTGCGAAAGCAGCTGGAGCTCCTGCGGGCTTACGGCTACCAGGTGGTCACGGTGGCCGCCCTGCTGGCGGAGAGCCCCTTCGCGGACCTGGGCCGGGAGGACCCCCTCTTTGAGAAGCTCTGCGGCCTCCAGCGGGAGCGGGCCGTGGTCTACTCCGACAACCGCCTGCGGCTGGACGCGCCCATGACCCTGGGCGAGCTGGCCATGCTCCTCTCCCCCAAGGAGGAGACGCTCCACCGCCGCTGGAAGGAGATTCGAAGAACCGGAAAGCGGCAGGACCCATACTGGGGGGCCATGGACTGGTGCGCGGAGCGGGGGCTGCTTCCCAAGGGGGCAAAGCCCGGCGCGCCGGTAACCGCCCTGCCGGAAAAGCTGTTCGCCCCCGTCCAGGGCTTCTCCCGGAGAGAGGTCTATCGGGCTTACAAGGGGGAATAAGAAGCCTGGGGCTTCCACAAAAAAACCAGCCGCCCCATCCCCTGAGTCCAGGGGATGGGGCGGCTTGCTTCTGGAAAGCTGCGCCAGCCAGGGAAGCGCGCCTCCTAGGCGGAGCGGTTAATTTCCTGTGGGGACCAGGGGCCCCACGTCTATGGTGAAGGACAGCTCAAAGGTCCGGTTCCAGGGGAGATACGCGTCCCGGATGGAAACGGACGTGATTTCCTTTTCCTCATATGGGGCCAGGGAGGTGATGAGCCGGGAGCCCTGGAGGTTCTCCGTGACCTTATCGCACAGGGGGAGGAAGCGGCGCTCCAGGTACGCCTGAATCAGGCGGTTGCGGATGTGGTGGTCCGGGGAGAGGTTGTTGTAGTTGTCCCGGAGGTTCTTGATGAACACATTCAGCTCGTAGCGGGTGTGGAGAATATAGGGATAGGTCAGGGCCATGGAATTCGCCAGCTGGCGGACGTGGGCCACGTCGCCGGCCTCGTCCTTCTCCTCATGGCAGGCCAGGTAAAGATACCGGGAAAAGCCCATGGCGAACGCCGCTCCGGTGACGTTGGCCTGGTCGTACTTCCCCGCGAAGGCCAGAAGGCTTCCAAAGTCTACCCGCTGGAAAAGCATCTGCTCCAGCCGCTCCCCGTAGGCGTTGTTGCTGGCCTCCAGCAGGATGGTGGGCACCCGGTTCCGGCAGTTTTCCTCCAGCTGGGAGACCAGCTCCTCGCAGTACTCCTCCGCCTTGGCGGGATCGTCGGGAGCGGTCATCACCAGAAGCTGGAGCTCCGCCTCGTCCTCCGGCACCCGCCGGGCCTGAAAGAGCTCCATGTGCAGGTCTACCGTCTTCTCCAGAGTATGGATATCGTATTCGGAGGAGGGAGCGCCCTCACTGCCGCCGATATAGCGAAGATACGTCTTCACCTGATGCCCGTAACGGTTCTGGGCAATCTGCCCCACCAGCAGGCGGGCCAGGCTGTCCAGGCCCGTCAGCAGGGTGGTGCCCCGCCCCGCCGCCCGGGAGAGGTAGCTGAGCTCGTTGTACTGAATGTTGGTGGCGTTGGAAGAGTCGTCAATGCCGATGAGCAGGTGGATATTGTCGTGGGGGGCGGACTTCAGGGCGGAGATCACATAGTCCGTCAGCTGGAGCTTCCGCCTGCGAACGCCCAGGTAGTCCCGGATCATCTCCTCCGTCAAGTCCTCCCGGTACTGCTCCATCCCCTCCTCCGCCGCCGTGACGCCGTCCTCGCCGTAGGGGTAGGCGGAAAAGACGTTTTCCAGGGTCAGCTCCTCCCCCTCCAGGGTGGGGCGGGGCTCCATGCCGTAATACCGCAGGGCGGTGTACTCCGCAAGCCCGAAGCCCTGGTATCCCACGGTGGAGGCCAGGCGGACCACGCTGTCGAAAAGGTGGATCTCATTTTCCGGCTTCTGCGCCAGGGAAAGGACGAAGCGGTCGAAGGCCTCCGTCTCGCTCATGCGGGTCCCATCCTCGAAAACCAGCTCCGCCGGGGCGCTGACGGCCCGGGAGTTCACCAGCCCCCCGGAGAACAGCTGGTCCAGGGACAGCAGGTACAGGTCGCAGCCCCGCTCCTCCATCTCCCGCAGCCAGAGGAACAGGACCTCCCTGTCTCCGTACTGGGTTCCGTTGCTGTTTGGCGTCTGCCCGTCCAGCTTGGTGCAGTAGCTGTCCCCCGGCGGCAGGACCACCTGGTAGCCGGAAGCCTCCGCCAGGTAAACCACGTCCTCCAGATTGTCCGTCCGGTCGTCCAGGGGCACGTAGGCAATAACGCGGGACCAGTCCGTCACATCCTCCGCGTCCACGTTCAGGCTCTCCAGCACGGAGGGAATTTCCCGCTGGGGGAGCAGCAGCCAAACCAGCGCCCCGCCTAACAGCAGCAAAACCACGGCGGCGCAGGCAATACACAGTTTCTTCCACACAGGGACGCCCTCCTTTAGGTGAATAAAATGAAGAAAGCTTCCGGCGGGGCTTTCAAAGCGCCTTTCCAAAGCGGCGCTTTACCCCCGCTTCTTTTCTAGGAACGCCTTCCGGGTCACGAAGTTGTAGACCATGACAAGCAGAGTGGCGGCCGGCTTGACAATCAAATAGTGGATGTTCAGAAATTGGGTGCCCGCCAGCATCAGCGCCTGGTTCAGCCCCAGCCCGAAAACGCTCATAAGGAGAAACACCGCCATCTCCCGCCTCCGGTCAAGGCCCTCCCGCCGCCGGAAGACAAAGCGGACGCTGAGGAGGTAGTTCACCGCCACGGAGACGGAGAAGGACACGGCGCTGGCCGCCAGGGCGGGCCAGCCCGCCGCCTCCACCAGCAGCGCCAGCAGGCCGTAGTCAATGAGAAAGCACAGCCCGCCTGCCAGGGTAAAGCGGAGGACCTGGGCCAGGAGGGGCGGGATCTCCTCCGCGGCCCCTCCGCACTCCCCCGGAAGCGTCCGGGAGGCCAGCAGAAACGGGAGCATATAAATCATGGGCATGGCGTAGCGGTAACTCCCGCTCACCGGCGCAGCGATCAGCACCGCCACGGAGAGAACCGCCGGCAGCTGGGCCAGGAGCTGGGGGAACTGCCGCCGCCGCAGGACGTCCAGAAAGACAAAGAGAATCACCCAGGGATAAAAGCCCACGCAGAACAGCAGCCCCAGGCCCGGGATATGCTGGGCCGTTGGAAGAAGTATCCGGGCCGCCGCCTCCGCCGCGCGCTGCTGCGGGGAGTGCGTAACGCAGAGCTCGGGGTATGGGGCTGTTTCCCGGTTGTCAAAATTCGTATAGGACAGCGCCGTCTCGTGCCGGACGAAAAATCCGCCGTAGACGTTGTTCAGCAGCGCCTCCACATACACCGCCGGGTGCTTCCGGAACATCTGGAGCCAGGCGCGGCAGTAAGCGGAAAGCTGCTCCTCCGTGGCGTCCTGGCGGTAGGTGAACTTCACCGGGTCCGCCAGGCGGGGATTGTAAAGCTCTGGCAGGCGGTCGTAGTCGATGACGGCCCGGATGGCCTCCGCCTCCTCCTCCGTCACGTCCCCGGGATAGGCGGAGACATACCGGGCGGTCTGCTGGAACAGCGGGCCCAGGACCTCCTGTTTTCCGCCGGGGGCCACGTTCCACGCCGGAAGCAGGATTTGCAGCCAAACCGCCTGAAACAGCAGCGCCGGAACCAGCAGCGCTCCGGCGGCCCGGAGCCGGAGGCGGCAAAACGGCAGGCAGGCGGCTCCCGCCGTGGCCACGAAATAGACCCCCTGATTCTTTGTCAGGGCCACCAGGAGCGCGGCGAAAAACAACAGGGCAAGGAACCGCCTCTGCCTCAGGGCCTCCCCCTTCGTCCGGGCCGTCTCAAACAGCAGCAGGGAAAAGCCCAGGCAGGACAGGGAGAACAGGGAGTCTTTCAGCATGGTGACGGCGTACAGGGGGAACAGGGGAAACAGGGCCGTGAATGCCAGTCCGCCCCGGAAGGCGCCCTCCGAAAGGCCCAGGCGGCGGAGATAGTACCATGCGGCGCTCATCACCAGGGCCGTCAGCAGGAGCTGGAGCAGGCAGTACAGCGCCACCCCCCGGGAGATATCCCCCAGGGCCAGCCCCAGCCTTGCGAAGATGCCGAAGACCAGGGTGACGAAATAGGGATGATGGTTTGTGGCGCAGACATCCGGCCCCCGGAGGGCGGAGTACTGGAGCCACTCCGTGGGCTTGTGAAGGGCCCAAGCAATCTGCATCCCGGTGTCCGGGTTGCTGAGGCCGGGGTAGAAGGCCCAGTAGTAGGGAATCCAGCACAGCGCCACCAGCCCCGCCGCCAGCAGGAAGCGCTTCCAGGAGAAGGGCCGCCGTGCCGGAACGGGGCAGCGACTGAAAAGGTCCAGAAGGCGGAAGGCATACAGCGCCAGACAGCCCGCCAGCAGGACCCGCCCGCCCAGGCATACCGCCCCCCGGAGGCAGGCGAACCGGGAGCCGAACAGGGCGCTCCAGCTCTGGTTCTCCGAGTAGGAGAGGCCCAGCAGCTGAAAAAAGGCGAACAGAACGCCAAAGCTCCCCGCCAGCCCCCGCTCCAGGCCGGTGCTCCGCAGGGCAGGGAGGAACCACATCAGGATTCCCACGCACAGGGCCAGGCATGCGCCCGCCTCCGGGTCCCCGGAAAAGAAGGAACGGGCCGTGTAGACCAGCAGGCGGTAGAGGCTTCCAAAGCCCTCCAGGGCGGGGTCCGCCGTGTAGCGGGGCTCCGCGCTCATGCAGCACATCAGGCTGGCCGCCGCCCAGACGGCCAGAAGTCCGGCGATAAGCCCCCGCCGGACGGGGCGGCTCACGGCTCCCCCTCCCGGCGCACGTACTGCTCGTGGACCTGCTGGAGCTTGAACTCAAAGTCCCGGCAGTCCTTCTGCCGCATGTTGTCCAGAAGCAGGCCGGAAAACAGGGCAATCAGCGCCGCCAGCATGCCGAAGCCGCTGACAATCAAGGTGGGGAACCGGGGCACCAGGCCGGTTTGGAGGTAGGTGGCCAGCACCGGAAGGAACATGAGCCCGCTGGCCAGAGCCAGCAGCAGCGCCAGCAGGCTGAAAAACCGGAAGGGCCGGTAAACCCGGAACAGCCGCAGAATGGTCATCAGAACCCGGGCTCCGTCGGTATAGGTGTTCAGCTTGGACACGCTCCCCTCCGGGCGGTCCTGGTAGTCCACCACCACGTTCTCCACGTACAGCTTCTTATCCACGGCGTGGATGCTCATTTCCGTCTCAATCTCAAAGCCGGAGGAGAGCACCGGGAACGTCTTCACAAACTGGTAGCTGAACGCCCGATAGCCCGTCATGATGTCCTTGATATCGCTGTGGAACAGGCAGTTGATGGAGGAGCGGACCAGCGCGTTGCCGAAGTTGTGGAAGGGGCGTTTATTCTCCTGGAAGTAGGTATAGGACAGCCGATCCCCCACCACCATGTCGGCCCCCTGCTCCAGCACCAGCCGGACCATCTCCGGGGCGGCGGCGGGCGGGTAGGTGTCGTCCCCGTCCAGCATCAGGTAGCACCGGGCGTCCACCTCCCGGAACATCCTGCGGATGACATTTCCCTTTCCCTGCCTGTACTCCCGCCGCACCACGGCGCCCGCGGCGCGGGCCAGATCGCCGGTGCCGTCGGTCGAATTGTTGTCGTAGACATAAATCATGGCCCCCGGCAGGACGGCGGCCACGTCTCGGACCACCTTTTCGATGGTCTGGCTCTCGTTGTAGCAGGGAATCAAAACGGCAATTTGATCCATGGAGCGCCTCGCTTTCTACTTCTAAAAACAAAGGTCCGGCCTCTCCGGCGGGAAGCCCCGCCGGAATCTGTAAGAGTTTCCTCGATGCCTCCGCCGGGGCGCAAAGCGCCCGCGCCGGGTACTTTTCAACTGTGTCGACTATACCATAAATGGAGAATAGTGTCAAGAAAGCGGCCGTCTCCCAGCGGCTTTTCCACCCCGGACGCGACCCGGACGCCGGGTTTTCCCTTGACCTGACCGGGAGAATGGGGTAAAATATGCTAGGTCTTCCAGGATTTCCGCGCTTCCCCGCCCGTCATGCGGAAGCATGCCCGCCCCGGGGGAGCGCGTATCAGGCGGACGCGGGTGGAAACGCCGCTCCGGACGCGCCTGAAAAGCCGGACTTCAAGAAACGAGGGAATTTGCCATGACCCTTCTGCGGGAGAGTTATCTCTGCCACCTATTCCTGGCGCTGGCCTCCGCCTATGAGGACAGCGCCCTGCGCCGCGTTCTGGCCGCCCTTGGCCGCTGGTGTTCCCGGCAGATTGGCGAAAGCGCCGTCCTGCGCCCCCTCTGCCGGGAGGGGGCGGTGGCCCGGGCGTGGGAAACCAGCGTCCTGTGCCGCCTGCTGTCCTTTTTGCTCAACCTGCCCGCCCTGCTGCTGCACAAGCTGTACAGCGCCCTGCCGGAGGTCTTTGACTCCAGCGTGTTCAGCCGCCTGCTCTTTGCGGCGGGAGGGGAAACCGCCGCGGCCCAGTCCTGGCTTGTCATGCTGCTTTGGACCATCCCCTTCTCCCGCTGGAACAACGCTTACAGCCTGATGGGTTTTTCCCTTCTGCTGGCGCTGTTTTACGCCGGGGCCATGAGCCGCCGGGACTTCCGCCTGGATGTGGCGGCGGCGGGCTTCTACCCCGCGGCGCTGTTTGCCGCCACATGCCTGGGGCTGGCGTTTTCCTACGCCCCCGCCCTGTCCCAGCGGTTTTTGCTCTACCACGTCTCCTCCGCCCTCTGCGTGCTGGTGACGGTCAGCGCCGTCCGCCGCGAGGAGGACCTGAAACGGCTGGCCGCCGGAGGCGGGTTCTGCGTGCTGGTTTCCTCCTTGTACGGCGTGTACCAGCGCATCCAGGGCGTGGAGGTCAACCTCTCCTATGTGGATGTCAAGGTAAATCCCGGCATGCCCGGCCGGGTGGAGTCCTTTTTTGACAATCCCAACACCTTTGCCGAGGTTTTGATTCTGCTGCTGCCCCTGGTGCTGGCGCTGGCGCTCTGTTCCAGGAGCCTGCCGGGCAGGCTGGCCGCCGGAGGCGTGTTCGCCGCCGGCATGGCGGCGCTGGGCATGACCTACTCCCGGGCCAGCTGGGTGGGGATGGCCTGCGCCATGGTGGTCATGGTGTTCCTCTGGCGGCCCCGGCTGCTTCCGCTGTTTGCGGCGCTGTGCGTCCTCTGCATTCCCTTCCTGCCCTCCAGCATCTGGAACCGGATTTTGTCCATCGGAAACTTTTCGGACCTGTCCACCCGGAACCGCCTTCCCACCCTGCTGGCGGCGCTGGAGATGATTCGCCGCCGCCCCGTCCTGGGCGTTGGCCTGGGCGCTCCGGTGCCCAAGCTGTACGCCTCCGACTGGAACCTCTACCACGCGGATTTTCCCTACGTCCACTCCCATAATTTCTATCTGGAGGTGTGGCTGCAAACCGGGCTTCTGGGCGTCGTCAGCTTCGTGGGCGCCCTGCTGTGGAGCGTCAAGCGGGCGGCCCGCGCGGTCCGCCGCCGCCCCCCCTCCGCCGCCCGCACCATCACCTGCGCCGCGGCGGCGTCCATCTGCGGCATTATGGTCTGCGGGCTGGCGGACTATCCGTGGCACTACCCCCGGGTGATGGTCATTTTCTGGTTCGTGTTTTCCATGGCGCTGGCCGGCGCAAAGATTTGCTGAGCCGCCGCGCCGTCCGGCCTTTCCCTGCCGGCCTGCGGATGGCCAAACCAGGACCCGGCTTGAGCCGCCTCCGGCAAAACGCGGAAAAATCCGCGTTTTGCCGGAGGCGGTTTTTCTTTTTTGGGCCGCCGCCAAACTCTCTCCTTGACAGTATGATGTCTGCGTGCGATAATAGACATATGAATTTTGCGCTCCGGCGCCGCGGGGAGCGGACGGAGCCGAGAAGGGGGATTTTATGAAACGCAAGACCATGGACGGCAACGAGGCCGCCGCCTACGCCAGCTATGCCTTTACCGAGGTCGCGACCATCTATCCCATCACTCCCTCCAGCCCCATGGCGGAGCACGTGGACACCTGGGCCGCCAACGGAATGAAGAACATCTTCGGGCAGCCCGTCCGCCTCATGGAGATGCAGAGCGAGGCCGGGGCCTGCGGGGCCATGCACGGCTCTCTGGAGGCCGGGGCCCTCACCACCAGCTACACCGCCAGCCAGGGCCTGATGCTGATGGTGCCGCCGCTGTACCGGATTTCCGGCCAGCTCCTTCCCGGCGTGATTCACGTGGCCGCCCGAACCGTGGGCACCAGCGCCTTCTCCATCTTCGGGGACCACTCCGACGTGATGGCCTGCCGCCAGACGGGCTTTGCCCAGCTGGCCTCCTCCTGCGTCCAGGAGTGCATGGATTTGGCGGCGGCGGCCCACCTCTCCGCCATCCGCTCCCGGGTGCCCTTCATGCACTTCTTCGACGGCTTCCGCACCAGCCACGAGATTCAGAAAATTGATGTGCTGGACTACGGGGACCTTGCCGGAATGCTGGACCGGGAGGCTCTGGAGCGCTTCCGGGCCAATGCCCTGAACAGCGAGCATCCCCTGATGCGCTCCACCGTCATCAACCCGGACACGGCCTTCCAGCTCCGGGAGGCGGTGAACCCCTACTACGACGCGGTGCCCGGCATTGTGGAGGACTACATGGCCCGGCTGTCCGCCCTGACGGGCCGGGATTACCGGCTCTTTAACTACTACGGCGACCCCCAGGCGGAGCAGGTGGTGGTGGCAATGGGCAGCGTCTCCGGCTGCCTCCAGGAGGTGGTCCAGTACCTGAACGCCCAGGGCCGCAAAACGGGCTTCCTTCAGGTCCGGCTTTACCGGCCATTCAGCGCGAAGCACTTCCTGGCCGCCCTGCCGGAGAGCTGCAGGCTTCTGACCGTCCTGGACCGGACCAAGGAGCCCGGGGCGGGCGGCGAGCCTCTCTACAAGGACGTGTGCTCCGTCCTCCAGCACGGCAGCCGCCGGGTCCAGGTGCTGGGCGGGCGCTACGGCCTTTCCAGCAAGGACACCACCCCCGCCCAGATGATCGCCGTTTACGACAACATGGACGGAGAGCAAAAAGACCACTTCACCGTGGGCATCACCGACGACGTGACGTTCCACTCCCTGCCCATCGGGGAGAACGTGGTCACCGCCGATTCCCGAACCATCAGCTGCAAGTTCTGGGGCCTGGGCTCCGACGGCACCGTGGGCGCCAACAAGAACTCCATCAAGATCATCGGCGACAACACGGAGCAGTATGTCCAGGCATACTTCGAATACGACACCAAGAAGTCCGGCGGCGTGACGAAAAGCCACCTCCGCTTCGGGCACACCCCCATTCTCTCCACTTATTATGTCACCATGGCGGACTTCGTTGCCTGCCACAACCAAAGCTACATCGCCAAATACGACATCGTAAACGAGCTCAAGGAGGGCGGAACCTTCCTCCTGAACTGCAATTGGACCGGCGCGGACCTGGAGGCCCGCCTCCCCAACAAGGTCAAGCGCCTCCTGGCCCAGCGGAAGGCGAAATTCTACACCATTGACGCCAATGCCGCCGCCGAGGCCATCGGCCTGGGGAACCGGACCAACAGCGTGCTGCAGGCCGCCTTCTTCAAGCTCAGCGGCGTTCTCCCGGTGGAGCAGGCAGTGGACTACATGAAGGCCGCCATCCAGAAGACATACGGGCACAAGGGCGGCAAGGTGGTCAGCATGAACTGCGCCGCCGTGGACGCGGGACTGGAGGGCCTTCACGAAATCCCGGTCCCCGCCGCGTGGGCGGCCCTGTCGGACGAGCCGGAGGAGCAGGATACCGCATCCCCCTGGTATGTCCGCACGGTCATGCGGGCCGTTAATGCCCAGAAGGGCGACAGCCTCCCCGTCAGCGCCTTCAAGGACGCGGCGGACGGCAGCGTCCCCATGGCCACCTCCCAGTACGAGAAGCGGGGCTTCGCCGCCCACGTGGCCAGCTGGATTCCGGAGAACTGCATCGGCTGCAACCTGTGCTCCCTCATGTGCCCCCACGCCGCCATCCGGCCCTTCCTTTTAAATGAGGAGGAGGCCCAAAAGGCCCCGTCGGGCTACGCGACCCGCGAGGCCAAGGGCAGGGGCTTCGAGGGCCTGCGCTTCCGCATTCAGGTGGACCCCCT
>CATLJA010000064.1 GCA_949959305.1 uncultured Oscillibacter sp. | reverse complement strand
TCTCGCGCCTGCTGCCGCTGATTCAGGAGCTGGGAGGCCAGCGGGACTCCAACGCCCGGAACCTGCTCTACGCCCTGCGGCCCTATCTGCGGAGCGACCGGCAGGAAAAGGTGGAGCGGGCCCTCCAGCTGGCGCGGCTGTTCCACCTGGGGAAGAAATTCCTCTCGGGATGGGGGGGCTGAGGCATGTATAACCGCTACATCCGCAACGACAACGGCTCCTATACCCGCATCCCGGAGGAGGGGCCGCCGCCCGGCGGCGCTTCTGCCGAAACCTCCCCGCCAAGCGGCGCTCAGGCCGGAGGACCGACCCCCGGCGCTCCTCCTCCGGGAGGACAGCAGCCTGGAGGCCCTCCGCCGGACGGCCCGGGGCCCGGACGTCCGCCCCACGGGCCCTCTCCGGAAGGCTCCCATCCCGGGGGCCCGCCGCCTGGGGGACCTCCCCCAAACGGGCCGGGAGGACGCCCGCCCCACACTCCGCCGCACGGAGGGCGGCCCACGGACGCCCTTACCGGATTCCTTCAGCGCCTGCTGGACCAGTTCCATCTGGACCACGTGGACACCGGGGACTTGCTGCTGCTGGCGCTGCTGTTCTTCCTGTTCCGGGAGGACGCGGACGAGGAGCTGCTGGTGGCCCTGGGGCTGCTGCTGATTTTATAGAGAAAAGGACGGGAGCTCCCGTCCTTTTTCCGTCTCAGTTCATAGGCTCCATGGGGTCCGTGTCTTCCTCCTCCAAGAGCACCGTCCCGTCGGGCAGAGTGAACCGGGAAGCGTCGTACCGCGTCTCGTCCACATAGAGGGAGGTCATCCGGTAGACAATATCTTCTCCCAGCAGCTTTTCCGCCTGGACCAGCAGTCCGGTTTCCACGCTGACCCAATACCGCAGGGAATAGCCCCCGCTGTCCGCCGCCGTTTCTACATAAAT
The DNA here is from genome assembly GCA_949959305.1 of uncultured Oscillibacter sp. Classification (GTDB taxonomy): domain Bacteria; phylum Bacillota; class Clostridia; order Oscillospirales; family Oscillospiraceae; genus Oscillibacter. The sequence continues at coordinate 12,660 of CATLJA010000064.1, read as the reverse complement.
GCAGCTCAGCGCCTCCAGGGGCCGGTAATCCGCCTGGGCAATGTCTTCCGGCGGCAGGGCCAGAATCTCCTCATACGTGGGGATGGACTGCTCGTCGTCGGCGGAGATGCTTCCAGCCGGAGCGGCGTAAACCTCCGCGTTCTCCTCGTAGCCGTACCAGATATAGGTCGTTTCGCCGTTGGTGACGCTGATGCGGGTGCTCCCGTCCGGCAAGCCCCGGTCCACCCGGGTCCAGGGCCCCCGTACAATGGTGTAGAGCTCATGCTGTCCGCCGCCGCCGGACCAGAAGTACTCGATGGTGACGCTGCGCCCATAGTTTTCCGGGCGGGACAGGCTGGCGATGGCGGCCTGAACTGTTTCCGGCGTGATTTCCACCACCGTCAGCGCGGCTCCGGCGGCGCTGTCCCCGGCGGCGGGGTCCATGGGAGGCTCGGAGGGAGGGAGGGTGATATGGGCGGTGCGGCTGAGGCTTCCCCCCAGCATCAGCGCCACAAGGGCGGCGGCCGCGGCCAGCACGGTCCAGGTAATCCAATTCAGCTTCCGCTTGTCCATGGCCCGTTACGTCCCGTAATCGGCGGGCCGTTCGCTCCGCAGGCCGTAACGCCATTCGATGGCGTCGGCGATGCGGCGGCAGGCGTTCCCGTCGCCGTAGGGGTTTACGGCGCGGGCCATCTTTTTGTACGCCTCGCTGTCCCGAATCAGGCGGGAGGCCATGGTGACGATGTCATCCTGCACCACTCCGGCCAGTTTCACCGTCCCGGCGGCCACGGCCTCGGGCCGTTCCGTCTCCCGGCGGAGAACCAGAACCGGCTTGCCCAGGGCCGGAGCCTCCTCCTGGAGGCCGCCGGAGTCCGTCAGCACCAGATAGCAGCGCTCCATTAGGTTGTGCATTTCGTCGGCAGGGAGGGGATCAATCAAATGGACCCGGGGCGCTCCCCGGAGATACCTGCCGGCAGCCTCCCGGACCACCGGGCTGAGATGGACGGGGTAGACCAGCTCCACGTCCCGGTTTTCCTCGGCAATCTGGCGGAGGGCCAGCATGATGCCGCGCATGGGTTCGCCGTAGTTCTCCCGCCGGTGGCAGGTAACCAGGATGACTTTTTTCTCTCCGTAGGGAAGACGGTTCAGCTCCTCCGTAGCGAAGCGGTAATCCCTCCGCACGGTGGTTTTCAGTGCGTCGATGACAGTGTTGCCGGTGACGAAGATGCTTCCGGGGTCCCGGCCCTCCCGGAGGAGGTTCTCCCGGTTTCCGGCGGTGGGGCAGAAATGCAGGCCGGCGATGGAGGAGGTCAGCACCCGGTTCATCTCCTCCGGGAAGGGGGCGTATTTATCATAGGTCCGAAGACCCGCCTCCACATGCCCCACAGCCACCTGGTGGTAGTAGGCGGAGAGGGCCCCGGCGAAGGTGGTGGAGGTGTCTCCGTGGACCAGGACCATGTCTGGCTTCAGCTCCTCAACAGCCTCGTCCATGCCCAGAAGGCACTTGCTGGTAATGGCGGAGAGGCTTTGCCGGGGGGTCATGATGTCCAGGTCCCGGTCCGGCGCAACGCCGAAGACCGCCAGTACGCTGTCCAGCATCTGCCGGTGCTGGGCGGTGACGCAGCAAAGACTCTCAATACCGGGCCGGGAGGCCAGCTCCTTTACCAGGGGGCACATTTTAATGGCTTCCGGCCGGGTGCCGAAGACGCTCAGGATACGCACGCTTTTCATTCAGTCCTCCTTGTCCCCGGGGGCGTCCTGCCGGTCCGCCTGTCCGCTGTGGCGCCCCAGCTCCCGCAGCTCCTCCATTTCCTCGTGAAGCTCCTCCCGAATTTCCTTGGGGAACACCACCCGGGCGGCCACCGCCGCCGCGATGCACAGGGTGAGGAAGAACAGCATGGCCTTCTGCTCTCCTCCGGTGGTCAGCACCACTGCGGAGAGGCCCAGCATGGCGGAGATGACGTACAGGGTCGCCACGGCCTGCTTCTGGCTCAGGCCCATGTCGATGAGGCGGTGATGGATGTGCCCCCGGTCGGCGTGCATGGGGCTCTGCCCGTGGGCGATGCGGCGGATGAAGGCGAAAGCCGTGTCGAAAATCGGCAGCCCCAGAATCAGGAAGGGCACGGCAAAGGAGATCACCGCGTAAAATTTGAAAAGCCCCTGGATGGACATGGTGGCCAGGATGTAGCCCAGAAAGGTGGCTCCGGTGTCCCCCATAAACATCTTGGCGGGATTGAGGTTGTAGGGCATAAAGCCCACACAGGCCCCAACCAGCGCCGCCATGACCACGGCCACCTCCGACTCGGAGGCCAGCAGCGCGATGACCAGCATGGTGGTGGCCGAGATGGCGGAAACGCCGTTGGCCAGGCCGTCCAGCCCGTCAATGAGGTTTACGGCGTTGGTTATCGCCACAATCCACAGCACCGTGAAGGGCACGGACAGGGGACCCAGCACCCAATAGAGGCTGTCGGAGAAGATGTTGGGATTGGAAAACGCCTGAATGACCACGCCGTTCAGGGCGGGAATCAGGGCGGCGGCGATTTGGACCACGAATTTCAGCATGGCGGGCAGGGCCATGACGTCGTCCACCACCCCCAGCACCACGATGATGACGGAGCCCAGGAGAATGCTCTGCATCTGGCCGTTTCCCCGGACGCCGCCCAGGATGAGGACGCTGACCATAAAGCCGATGAAGATGGCCAGGCCCCCCAGGCGGGGGATGGGGACCTTGTGCATCCGGCGGGCGTCCTTGGGCACGTCCACCGCCCCCACCTTGTAGGCGAAGGTCTTTACCACGGGGGTCATCAGGAAGCTGACGGCCAGCGCCGCCAGCAGGGCGAGGGCCGCGCAGGCAATCAGCCGGTTATCTAAGGGCATGTCGAGTTCTCCTTATCGGGGCAGGAAGCCCACTTTTTTGTACACTTTGGCAAGGGTGCGCCCGGCGATGCGGGAGGCACGCTCCGCGCCGTCCCGGTAGACGCTCTCCAGGTACGCTTTGTCCGCCATCAGGCGGCCGGCCTCCTCCCGGATGGGGCGGAACAGCTCAATAACCGCGTCGCCCACAGCGGGCTTGAAAACGCCGTAGCCCTGATTTTCAAAGGCGGCCTCCGCCTCCGCCAGGGTCTTTCCGGCGGCGGCGCAGTAGATGGTCAGCAGGTTGGAAACGCCGGGCTTGTTCTCCTTATCATAGCGGACGCTGGTCTCGCTGTCGGTGACGGCCCGCTTGAACTTCCGCTGAATGACCTCCGGCGGGTCCATCAGGTTGACGCAGCCGTCGGGGTCGGACTTGCTCATTTTGTTCAGGGGGCTGCTCAGGCTCATAACCCTGGCTCCCTGGTCGACCCGCTGGATGAACGCCTCCGGCAGGACGAAGGTGTCGCTGTAAACGCCGTTGAAGCGCTGGGCAATATCCCGGCACAGCTCCACATGCTGGCGCTGATCCTCTCCCACGGGCACCAGGTCCGTCTGGTAGAGCAGGATGTCCGCCGCCATAAGCACCGGGTAGGTGAACAGGCCGGCGGTGATGTTGTCGGCGTGCTGCTGGGACTTCTGCTTGAACTGGGTCATGCGGCTGAGCTCGCCGAACTGGGTGCAGCAGCTCAGCACCCAGCTGAGCTCCGCGTGCTGGGGGACGTGGCTCTGGATAAACATGATGCTCTTTTGGGGGTCCAGGCCGCAGGCAATGTATTGGGCCAGCTGCTCCAGGGCCCTGCGGCGCAGGTCCGCCGGGACCTGCCGGACGGTAATGGCGTGCATGTCCACGATGCAGTAAACGCACTCGTACTCGTCCTGGAGGGCCACCCAGTTCTTGATAGCGCCCATATAGGAGCCCAGGGTCAGCTCACCGCTGGGCTGGATGCCGCTGAAAATCCGTTTCTTCTTGTTTTCCATGACTAACACCTCACTGACGGGCTCCAAGGGCGGGCCCGCTCCAATTCTTATTAATATACCACGAATTCCCGGAAAGCGCAATTGCCGGAGGCTAAAAAGTGCGGGGGAAAAGCTCTGCGTATTCATTCACATGTCATAACGGCGGCTCCTTTCCAATCTCGGGCCGCTTTCGGAGCGTCAAAAAAGACCTTTATCCCACGAAAGGACCCGTTACAGGTACTTTTGGGACAAAAGTCTTAAAACTTCTGCGGTGCCACCCAAATTGGCGGTATGCAAAAACCGCCCGCTCGGCGGCGCGCCGGCACGCGCCTTTCCTTGGTAACGGGGGAAAAGCCCGTCGGAGCATACTTCGCTGAGAAAAACTCCGCCGCTTTATTTCCGCCCGTCGGCGAAAATCCTGCGCAGCTTCTTTCTCACCCCCGCACAAAACCCTGCGGTTTTGCGGGGACCCCAATGGGGAACGGTTCAGCCCGCCCTCCGCGGTCCATTCAGCAGGCTCGCTTCTGCCGCCATTCCACCGCCGGCGGCTCTCTTGGAGAACCAGGGCCCTGCTTACTCGTCCGCGTCATCGGTTTGCGCGTTTGAAATTATGCACAGAATACGCCTTCCGGGGCGGATTTGTCAAGCCCTGAAATGAATTTTGACGGTTTTTATAAAGCAGGGTTCCGTCCTGAGCGCCTTTTTCACGGTTTTTGAGCGGGGTTTTTGGAAAATCCCCTTGTGATTTTCAGACTTTCTTGCTATACTATCTAAGATTTATCAAGATGGAAAACTTTTGACTTTTGTCGTCATTGGAGGAATCAGGATGCCGGACGAGAGGAAGGACGAGAAAAAGCAGGAGCTGCCGGGCCGGGGAATCTATGAGTGGGCCCAGGCGCTGGTGTGCTCCGTATTGGCGGCGGTGGTGCTGTTCGCCTTCGGAGCCCGGGTGGTGGGGGTTTCCGGCGGTTCCATGCGGGAGACCCTGCAAAACGGGGATTTGCTGCTGGTGGTGAACCGGATGGCCTGCGGTGACTTTGAGCGGGGCGATATCGTTATCGCCGCCAAGGCCGCCTTTGAGAACGGGGAGCCCATCGTCAAGCGGGTCGTTGCCACCGGAGGGCAGACCGTGGACGTGGATTTTGACCGGGGCGTGGTCTATGTGGACGGCGCGGCCCTGGAGGAGCCCTATATCCGGGAGGCGACCCACCTGTCGGAGGGAACGGACTTTCCCTTCACCGTACCGGAGGGCTGCGTTTTCCTGATGGGAGACAACCGCAACGGCAGCCGGGACAGCCGGGCCCCGGAGCTGGGGGCGGTGGACGAGCGCTGCCTTATCGGCCGGGCGGTGTTTTTGCTGCTGCCGGGGAAGACCGAGAATCTGGGCATGCGGGAATGGAGCCGCATCGGGACGCTTTAAAAGGAAATGCCCCAGCCAAGGAGACAAAGAGACATGCGGAGTGAAGCGCGGGCGGAGCCCAAAGAGAAGAAAAGCCGGAGCCGGGAAATGTACGAGTGGGTCCAGGCGCTGGTCTGCTCCGTGCTGGCGGTGATGGCGCTGTTTACCTTCGGCGTCCGGCTTATCGGAGTGGAAGGCCGCTCCATGGTCCCCACCCTCCAGGACGGAGACAGGCTGCTGGTGCTGAACGCCATGCTCTGCGGCGGGTATGAGCCGGGGGACATTGTGGTACTGCGGAAGGAGAGCTTTCATCCCACGCCCATTGTCAAGCGGGTCGTCGCCACCGGGGGCCAGGTGGTGGACATTGACTTTTCCTCCGGCTCGGTATTTGTGGACGGGCGGCGGCTCCACGAGGACTATATCAACGAGCCGACCTACACGCCGGAGGGGACCTCCTTTCCCCTGACGGTGCCGGAGGGCAGCGTCTTCGTGATGGGGGACAACCGCAACAACTCTACCGACAGCCGCTCGGACCGGGTGGGCACAGTGGACGAGCGCCATATTATCGGCCGGGCGGTGTTTTTGCTGTTCCCCGGCCTGGACTCCGCCACCGGAGAGCGGGAATTTGGACGGATTGGGGGAATTGGCTAGTGGAAATTCAATGGTATCCCGGGCATATGGCGAAGACCCGCCGGATGATTGCCGAGCAGCTGAAAAACGTGGACGCGGTCTGCGAGATTCTGGACGCCCGCATCCCCCGGTCCAGCCGGAACCCGGACGTGGACGGCCTGACGGCGGGAAAGCCCCGCTTGGTCGTCCTGAACCGGGCGGACCAGGCGGACCGGGAGGCCACGAGGGAATGGTCGGCCTATTTCCGGGGAAAGGGCTGGGCCGTGCTGGAGACGGATTCCAAAAGCGGCGCGGGCACGGCGAAATTTGCCTCCGCCCTCCGGGAGCTGCTGGCGGACAAGCTCCGCGCGTACGCGGAGAAGGGCCAGGCGGGCCGGGTGGTCCGGGTCATGGTCCTGGGCATCCCCAACGTGGGGAAGTCCACCTTTATCAATAAAATCGCGGGCCGTAAGACCGCCAGGGCGGAGGACCGCCCCGGCGTGACCCGGTCCAAGCAGTGGGTGCCCGTGGACCGGGGACTGGAACTGCTGGACACCCCCGGCATCCTCTGGCCCAAGCTGGACGATAAGGACGCGGGGCTCCACCTGGCCTTTACCGGAGCGGTGAAGGATGAGATTCTGGACACAGAGACTCTGGGCTGCCATCTGATGGCGTACCTTGCGGAGCATTACCCGCAGGCGCTGAAAACCGGCTATAAGCTCCAGGCCCTCCCGGAGCGGGAAGGGGAAGAAAACGACGCGGCCTTTGGCTTCCGCCTTCTGGAGGCCGCCGGGCGGCGGCGGGGGTTCCTGGTCTCCGGCGGCGGGGTGGATACGGAGCGCATGGCGAAAATCCTGCTGGACGAGTTCCGCTCCGGCAAGCTGGGGCGGTTTACGCTGGAGGCGCCGTAATGGGAGAGAAAAAGAGATGGACAGCCGCCGATTTTGCGGCTGTTGGCTGGGCGGCTCTGCATTTGTATACCAGCGTCAGCGCGTTTGGATACGGCTTGTATCAAACATATACAACGCGGTTCTGGATTTTGCTGGGGGTATGGCTTGTGGGCCTGCTGGCCCTGGACGTGCGGCTGGCCGCCGGAAGGGCGGGACTGCTCCGTTTTGCGAAATGGTACTGGGGGTTCAGCGCCGCGCTGACGGCGGGAGTGATTTTGGCGGCTGAACTGGATTTGATCCGGGATGTGAATGGGGCTCTTATTTTCTTGGTGCTTTGTTCCTTTCTGACGCCGCTGAATCAGCTGCTGGCCTTTACGTGGCTGCTGTCTAAAGAGCTGGCGGGCTTGCCGGCACTTGTCCGGTACAGCGGGGGATGCGGGGCGGCGTTATTCGTTTGCCTGCTCCATTTCCTGTATTTCACCTGGCTCCACCGCCGGGCAGAGAAGAGAGGAGAGACGGCCCATGGACCTGTGGACCCCGGAGCGGGAACAGTGGAATAAGGGCTGCGCCGTTCTCTGCGGTGTGGACGAGGCGGGGGCGGGCCCTCTGGCGGGTCCCGTGTACGCCGCCGCCGTCGTCCTGCCCCGTGAAATCGGGATTCCGGGCCTCAACGACTCCAAGAAGCTGACGGAGAAGAAGCGGGAAGCCCTCTATGACCTTATCACCGCCCTGGCGGAGGCGTGGAGCGCGGCCTTTGCCACAGTGGAGGAGATTGACAGGCTGGATATCCTCAACGCCCGGATGCTGGCAATGCAGAGGGCCATTGACGGATTGTCCCTCAAACCGGATTTGGCACTGATTGATGGAAACCGGGACCATGGGAGCCGGGTTTCCATCGAAACGCCCCATGTCACCCTGGTGGGCGGCGACGGGAAAAGCGCCTCCATTGCCGCCGCGTCCATTCTGGCGAAGGTCAGCCGGGACCGCTATGTCTCCCGGGAGCTGGACGCGCTCTATCCCCAGTACGGCTTCGCCAGGCACAAGGGCTACGGCACGAAAGCCCATTACGCCGCCCTGGACGAATACGGCCCCTGCCCGGCCCACCGGAAGTCTTTCCTGAAAAAGTGGGAGGCGGGGCGGATATGAGCGGGACGAAGGTTTCCGGGGACCAGGGGGAGGCCCTGGCGGCCCGGTATCTGGAAAAGCTAGGCTATACCATATTAAACCGCCAGTGGCGCTGCCGGTTTGGGGAGCTGGACCTTGTGGCCCGAAGCCCCGGGGGCGAGCTCTGCTTTGTGGAGGTGAAGCGCCGGGGCCCCGGCGCCATCGGCCTGCCCCGGGAGTTTGTGGACGGGCGGAAGCGGCAGCGCCTCCGCCGGACCGCGAACCTTTACATGGGTTTTCACAATCTGGACTGTCCCGCCCGCTTTGACATAGCGGAAATTTACGAAGAAAAAGACGGCGGCCTCCGGGTGGTCTATCTGGAAGACGCCTTTGCATAAATCAAAAACTACATCGGAAAGGCGAGATACTATGAAATATCTGAGCACCAGAGACCGGGCCCTGCGGGTCGGCGGCGCCGAGGCGGTGAAGCTGGGCCTCTCCCGGGACGGCGGGCTTCTGACGCCGGAAAGCATCCCCCAGATTGACGGGGGTTTCCTGGAGAGTCTGGCCGGAGCCTCCTATCAGGAGCGTGCCGCCAGGGTCATGGCCCTCTACCTGACGGACTACACGGAGGAGGAGCTGCTGGCCTTCGCCAATAACGCCTACGGCCCCGATAAGTACGACCACTCCGCCGCCGCCCCCCTGCGGAAGGTGGACGGCTCCACCCACTGCCTGGAGCTGTGGCACGGCCCTACCTCCGCCTTCAAGGACATGGCCCTCCAGATGCTGCCCCAGCTCCTGTCCGCCGCCCTGCGCAAAACCGGGGAGGACAAGACGGTCTGCATCCTGGTGGCCACCTCCGGCGACACCGGCAAGGCCGCCATGGAGGGCTTCGCCGACGTGCCGCAGACAAAAATTATGGTTTTCTACCCCAAGGACGGGGTATCCAAGGTCCAGGAGGCCCAGATGGTCACCCAGGACGGGAAGAATGTGGGCGTGTGCGCTGTGAAGGGCAACTTTGACGATGCCCAGGCTGGAGTCAAGCGCATTTTCTCCGATGAGGGAATCCGGGAAACCCTGGCGGGGAGGGGCTATCTCCTGTCCTCCGCCAACTCCATCAACTGGGGCCGCATCCTGCCCCAGGTGGTGTATTATGTCTCCGCCTACTGCGACCTGCTCCGGGACGGGGAAATCCGGATGGGGGACAAGGTGAACTTCTGCGTCCCCACCGGGAACTTCGGCGACATCCTGGCGGCGTACTACGCAAAGCGCATGGGCCTGCCCGTGGGGAAGCTGATCTGCGCGTCCAATAAAAACGACGTGCTGACGGATTTCCTCCGCACCGGCGTGTACGACAAAAACCGGCCCTTCCACACCACCATGAGCCCGTCCATGGACATCCTGGTCTCCAGCAATCTGGAGCGGCTGCTGTTCCACCTCTCCGGGGAGAACGACGCTGAGGTCCGGGGCTATATGGAGGCCCTGGGGAAGGACGGAAGATACGAGGTCTCCGAAACAATCAAGGCGGCCCTCAAGGAGCGGTTCTGGGGCGGCTTCTGCGGTGAGGCGGGCACTATGGAGACCATCGCCCGGTACTATAAGGAGCACGGTTATCTCATCGACACCCACACCGCCGTGGCGGCGGGCGTGCTGGAGCAGTACCGGGCGGAGACCGGGGACAAGACGCCCACCGTCTTCGTCTCCACCGCCTCTCCCTACAAATTCTGCGACCACGTTCTCCGGGCCATCGGCCAGGAGCCTGAGGGGGACGGCGTGGAGCTGCTGGAGCAGCTGAACGCCGTTTCCGGCGTGGCTGTGCCCCGGCGGCTGGCGGCCCTGAAGGGCAAAGAGCGCCGCTTTGACCTGACGGCGGAGAAGGCGGAGATGGACAACGTGGTGCTGGAATTCCTGAAATAAGAAAAGAGGTGGGGAGCGTGGAGGTCAAAACGCTGAAGCGCAAATGGGCCCGGATTTCCATCGCGCTGTGGTACCTGGGCCTTGGGCTGAGCATTGTGGTGAGCGGCCTTTTCGGGGATTGGCTGGAAGAGGATTTCGGCCTGCCGGCTTCTGGAATCATGGGGTTCGGTTTTGGACTGATGCTTTTGGGCATTGTCCTCTGGCACGGGATGTCCCGGTGTCCCTGCTGCGGAGAGCGGGGGAGGGGCAAGAGCTGGGTTTACCGAAAGACCTACTGCTCCCGCTGCGGACACGTCCTGCCTTTTGACGACGGCCCCGTCCATGAGGAGGAGGCTCCCCTGGACCGGCGGGCGCGGTTCCGGCTGAAACGGGGCTGGGCCCGGCTGGTTTTGGCGTTGATGATTGCCGGATTGGCCTGTATGGCGGCCGGAGTCCTGGTTTTCAATCTGCTGATGCCCCGGCCCCGGAATGAGGAGGAGCTCTGGAACGCGATAGAGACCATCTGGGCCATTCGGGACGCCGGGATTTACGCGGTTCTGGCGGGAATTGCCTTCCTGGCTGCTGCGGGTGTTCTGACCCGCCGCTTGAAATGCCCTTGCTGCGGTCAGGGCCTGGCTGCTCCCTGGCAGGGCAGGGACCAGGTCCGCTGGTGCCAGAGCTGCGGCGCGGCCCTGGCCTTTGAGGACGAACTGGAATACGAGTAAACCTGAACGGAAAGGGGGGAGCTGCATGGCCCTCTATGCCATCGGGGACCTGCACCTCTCCCTGACGGCGGATAAGCCCATGGAGGTTTTCGGCCCCGCCTGGGAGAACTACACGGCCCGCATCGGGGAAAGCCTCTCCGCCCTGACGGCGGAGGACGCGCTGGTTCTGGCAGGGGACACCTCCTGGGGCATGAGCCTTGAGGAAGCGGAGGCGGATTTTCAATTCCTGGACCAGTTCCCATGCAAAAAGTACCTGGTGAAGGGAAACCACGACTACTGGTGGACCACCGCGGCCAAGCTTCACCGCTTTTTTGACGAGAAGGGTATCCATACCTTAGACCTCCTCCATAACAACTGCGTGTTCTATGGGGATTACGCCGTCTGCGGCACCCGGGGCTGGTTTCTGGAGGAGGACGCCCACAATATCAAGGTTTTGAACCGGGAGGTCGGGCGGCTGGAGGCGTCCTTGAAGGCGGCGGGGGAGAAGCCCATTTTGTGCTTCCTCCACTATCCGCCCCTGTACCAGGGCTATGAGTGCCTGGAAATCCTGGAAATCCTGAAAAAATACCATGTTTCCCTGTGCTGCTACGGCCATCTTCACGGCCATGCCATCCGCCGGAGGCTGGAGGGAAGGCGGGGGGAAACGGAGTTTTCCCTGATTTCCGCCGACTATCTGGGCTTTGTCCCGAAAAAAATTTGTGATTGAAGGAAAAAAGACTGGAATTTTTGATTTTTTTCTGATAGAATACTTATCTGCCCGGCCATGTGCGTTTTGAGGGCCGGGAATGAACGGAGGAAAACAGACATGAGTGTGAAAAGCTGCGAGAAGATTGAGAAAAGCCAGGTCGCGCTGACCATTGAAGTGGAGGCCGCGGAGTTTGAGGCCGCCATGGAAAAGGCGTACCGGAAGATGCGGGGCAAGATCAACGTTCCCGGCTTCCGTCCCGGCAAGGCTCCCCGGAAGATCATTGAGGGCATGTACGGCGCGGAGGTGTTCTTCGACGAGGCCATCAATATCGCTTTCCCCGGCGCCTATGAGGCCGCCGTGAAGGAGAAGGAGCTCCAGGTGGTGGGCTACCCGTCTGTGGAGCTGGTGGGCGAGTGCACCCGGCAGGGCTTTACCTTCAAGGCTGTCGCGCCCGTGTATCCCGAGGTCACCCTGGGCCAGTATAAGGGCCTGACCGCCCCCAGGGAGGAGGTTCAGGTCACCACCGGGGATGTGGACCGCCGCCTCCAGGCCCTTACCGACCGGAACACCCGCCTGGTGTCCGTGGAGCGTGAGGCCCGGGAGGGCGATACCGCCGTCATCGACTTTGAGGGCTTCCTGGACGGCAAGCCCTTCGACGGCGGCAAGGGGACCAACCACAGCCTGGAGCTGGGCTCTCACAGCTTTGTTCCCGGCTTTGAGGAGCAGGTCGCGGGCATGAAGGCCGGCGACGAGAAGGATGTCGGCATCACCTTCCCCGAGGACTACCACGCGGAGCTGGCCGGAAAGGCCGTGGTCTTCAAGGTGAAGTGCCACGAGGTCAAGGAGAAGGAAGTTCCCGCCCTGGACGACGAGTTTGCCAAGGACGTCTCCGAGTTCGATACCTTGGACGAGCTGAAGGCGGATTTGGAAAAGCAGATTAAGGAAGAGCGGGAGAAGGACGCCCAGCGCGGTTTTGAAGACGCGCTGATGGAGCAGGTGGCCCAGGGGATCACCGCCGAGATTCCCGACGCTATGGTGGAGGGACAGGCCCGGCAGTTTGTGGAGAACTTCCGCACCCAGATCGCCCAGCAGGGCATCCCCTATGACCAGTATCTTGAAATGACCGGCATCCAGGAGTCCAAGCTGCTGGAGGACGCGAAGGAGCCCGCCCTGCGCCAGGTGAAGATGGATTTGGCCGTCATGGCCATCATCAAGGCCGAGAACATTGAGGCCAGTGACGAGGACGTGGAGGAGGAGTACAAGAAGCTGTCCGAGCAGTTCGGCATGGACATTGAGATGGTGAAAAAGTACATCCAGGCCGACCAGGTGAAGGACCAGGTGTGCAGCCGCCGGGCCATCGACGTGGTGGTGGAGAGCGCCACCGCCGTTAAGCCGGAGGAAAAGCCCGCCGGGGAGGAGGCGTCTGCGGAAGAGCCGCCTGCCGGGGAGAAGAAGCCCGCCCGGAAGCCCCGGAAGAAGAAGACCGGGGAGGCCGCCGAA
>CATLJA010000063.1 GCA_949959305.1 uncultured Oscillibacter sp. | reverse complement strand
AAGCCACATTTTGGAGCTGGACTGCTTCCGCAAAGGCTTCCTCCTCGGCGCCTCATTGATCTTAGAACTTAAATAGTCCCCGTCACCGCAAAAAACGACTAGCAGGGACTCAGACCACTTGCCAAGGTTTCCCGTAGAGGGTAGGGACCGCCGGTAAGAATGCTAAAATAGAAACTGGAGTTGCACGAAGCGGACGGCAGTCAGGTTTAGACCGGACCGGCTGTGCCACGGGCGCAAAACAAATTGCCCCCGTAATCAAGGGATTCTTAAACCGCCAGGTTTAAGTGACTTTTTGGTTACTTTTTGTTCACACAAAAAGTAACCCCAGGGTCCGGGGCTGGGAAGCCCCGGGGTCTCGAATCGAAACAGCTCCCCGCGGCCCGAAGGGCCGCAGATCACTTCCGATCAAGAATAGCGTCCAGCAGATCAAACCCATCCTGCTCCACCACCGTCACCGGCACCCCCAGCGCCTGCTCCACATCGGACACATGGAGATCATCCAAAAAGACATCCCCCCCGTGCCGGAGCATGTTGACCGGAATGAGCAGCCGCGCCCCAAGGTCCTTTCCCTTCAACTGGGCGATCAGGTCCCCGCCGGTGATCAGCCCCGCCACGTCGATGGTATGCCCAAAGAAGTCGTTTACAATAGCGACGACCTGTCCGGACACGCCGGTCTGCTCTCTGGCCTTATCCGCCAGCTCCTGCAAAAAGGGCTTGGCGCTGACGCCGGTGGCGATGGTATAGGCCGAAGCCTCCGCCGTCCCGTCCTCCAGCCGCAGTCCCGCTTCGAACTCCGTGATGAGACTGCGCAGCATCCCCACGCCGTTCTCGATCTGGACGTAGTCCTCGTAATAGTCCTCCTCCGGCAGCGCCCGTCCCGCCCGGATATACAGCTCATCGGAGCAGAAGAACATCCTGGACCCGTACCGCTCCAGGCACCGCGCCCCGAAGGCGTCCACCTGGTCGATGACCTGTCCGGCGGTCTCCCGGTCCACGGCCCGGAGCCTGGACAGCCCCTCCCGGAATTTCGTCAGGCCCACCGGCACGATGGAGCAGCTGTTGAACCCCCACGCGGCCATGTCCTCCATGGTCCTCTGGAGTTGTTCCCCGTCATTGTATCCGGGGCAGAGGACGATCTGCCCGTTCATGACGATGCCCGCCTGCCCGAACCGCCGCATGGCCTCCAGACTCTCGCCCCCGGCCTTGTTGCCCAGCAGGATACTGCGCAGCTTGGGATCCGTAGCGTGGACGGAGACATTGATGGGGCTGATGCGCAGGTCGATGATCCGCTGGACCTCCCGTGGGGAGAGGTTGGTGAGGGTGATATAATTGCCCATGAGGAAGCTGAGCCGGGCGTCGTCGTCCTTGAAGTAGAGGGTGTCCCGGCACCCGGGAGCCATCTGGTCCACGAAGCAGAACAGGCAGTGGTTGGAGCAGGGCCGGGGCTCGTCCATGAGGTAGGTCTCGAAGTTGAGTCCCAGCTCCGCCGCCTCCGGTTTTTTGACCCGCACCGTCCTGCGGGAGCCCTCCGGGGACTCCAGCACCAGCGCCGGGTCCCGGTCGTAGCCGAAGAAGCGGTAGTCCAGCACGTCCTCCACGGCGTGACCGCCGATGGAGATGAGCCGTTCGCCGGTGCGCACTCCGGCCCGCTCCGCCGGGGAGCGATGGTCGATGGATGTGATGACTGTACTCATGGGGCCCTCCTGGATATCCTTGCTTGATAGATATGAGTATACTGTAAATTGTTCCCCATTTCAATATCTAATTCCACATATTCGCGGGAGACCTCTTTTTTGCGGCGGGACCGGCCCAAAGAAATTCCGGAAAAACCCATGGTTCCCCTTGAACCACGGGAGAATTTTTGGTACAATGGTGGACAACGTTATATCCCCAAAAAGAGAAGGAGGAAACGATCCCAATGGACTATTTGAAGGAGTATCAGAAATGGCTGGACAGCGGCGTCCTGACCGCGGAGGAACACGCTGAGCTGGAGGCCATCAAGGACGATCCCAAGGAGATCGAGGGCCGGTTTTACGGTCCCCTGGAGTTCGGCACCGCCGGGCTGCGGGGCACCATGGCCATGGGCCTGCACCACATGAACATCTATGTGGTCCGCCACGCCACCCAGGGCTTCGCCAATGTCATCTGCGCCGAGGGCGAGAAGGCCAAGGAGCGGGGCGTGGCCATCGCCATGGACTGCCGCCTTCACGGCATGGAGTTTGCCCGGGCCGCCGCCGAGGTCTGCGCCGCCGCCGGGATCAAGGTGCGCATCTTCGACGCCCTGCGGCCCACGCCGGAGCTGAGCTTCGCGGTGCGGCACTACGGCTGTCAGGCGGGCATCAACGTCACCGCCAGCCACAACCCTAAGGAATACAACGGCTACAAAGTCTACTGGGAGGACGGCGCCCAGCTGCCGCCCCAGCACGCTGATGCCATTGCCAAAGAGCTGGAGAAGATCGACATCTTTACCGGCGTAAAGACCATGCCCTATGACGAGGCGGTGAAGGCCGGACTCATCACCGTGATCGGCCAGGAGACCGACGAGGCCTTCCTGAAGGAAGTCATGGCGATGACTGTGGACGCCAACGCCATCCCCGCCGTGGCGGACAGCTTCAAGCTGGTCTACACGCCCTTCCACGGCTGTGGACACAAGCTGGTTCCCGAAGCCCTGAAGCGGGCCGGGGTGAAGCATCTGCTCTGCGAGCCGCAGCAGATGGTCATCGACGGCAATTTCCCCACCGTCAAGTCCCCCAACCCGGAGAATCCGGAGGGATTCTATCTGGCCATTGATCTGGCCAAGGCCAACGATGTGGACTTCATCCTGGGCACCGACCCGGACAGCGACCGGGTGGGCATCATGGTCCGGGACAAGGACGGCGAGTACAAGGTCATGACCGGCAACCAGACCGGCGTGGTGCTGCTGGACTACCTGCTGGGGGCCATGGAGCGCACCGGCAAGCTGCCCAAAAATCCGGTTGCCCTCAAGACCATCGTCACCACCGAGATGGCGAAGGCGGTTGCACACAGCCACGGGGCGCAGTGCTACGATACCTTTACCGGGTTCAAGTTTATTGCGGAGAAGAAGAACGCGCTGGAGGAGTCCGGCGAGGGGAAGGTTGTCTTTTCCTACGAGGAGAGCTACGGGTACATGCTGGGCGATTTTGTCCGGGACAAGGATGCAGTTACCGCTTCCCTGCTGCTCACGGAGATGGCCGCGTATTACTACGCTAAGGGCATGACGGTGCTGGACGCCTATCAGGCGCTGTGCGAGAAGCACGGTTTCTATGGTGAGAAGACGCACAATCTGGTGATGCCCGGCCTGGATGGCCTGGCGGACATGGCAAAGCTCATGAAGGGGCTGCGGGAAGCCCCGCCCGCCGAGATCGCCGGGGTGAAGGTCCTTCAGTTCAAGGACTATGCCGACGGCAGTGTGGTGGAGTGCGCCACCGGTGCAAAGACCACTATGGAGCTTTCCGGTTCCAACGTGCTCCGGTTCGAGCTGGAGGATGGCACGTCGGTCATCGTTCGTCCCTCCGGGACGGAGCCCAAGATCAAGGTCTATGTTTTGACCAAGGGGGCTGATCCCGCCGGGAGGGATGCTAACATCAAGAAGTACGGCGAGTGGGTCGATACCTTGAAGAAGTGATCTGCACTTTGGCCCGGGGCCTGCGCGGCCCCGGACGCCCTGCGGTTACTTTTGCCCCGCGGCAAAAGTAACCAAAAACGCGCTTAAACCTGCGGTTTAAGAATCCCTTTCTCGGGGCCGCCCTTGGGCGGCCACCTCGGCGAGGGAGTAAAGGGCTGTGCGGCGGGGTTTTTGGGTAGGCGAAGCCTCCGAATTGGCGGTCCTCCTTCAGCCGCTCTGGCACTTGTAGGAGTCCGCCTGCCGGCCTTTCAAAGGGGTACTGCGGTGCAAGGCGCACTTGTTCTAACGGTACATTCTTCTGATTCGCACCCTCACCGCCAGACCCTCGTGCCGAGTGCCGCGAGGCAACCGGGCAGCCCTGCGGGCTGCCGGGACGGTCGTTGCCGGCGTAGCCGGCAATGACGTCCCTCGATAGAACTGTGCGCAGAAGCACAATGCGGCATCGGCTCAGAGCACGGACGATAGACCAGTAATCTACAGGTCGTAGCGTAACAAAACGCCCCCGTAATGAAGGAGGATTCTTAAGGAACGTAGTTCCTTAAGTGACCTTTTGGTACTTTTCGTTCACACGAAAAGTACGCCCACGTCCCCGCCCCGGAAGGGGCGAATCTGATCGAAAGATCAGAGCCCGGGCCGCCGCGCAGCGGCGGCAGAGAACAAGGAGTTATAATGAAATTTTCCAGTAAGGTCAAAAAATGCGCCCTGTCCCCTATGCGGAAATTCCACCCCTACGCCGTGGCCGCAAAGGAGGCGGGAAAAAGGATCTACCACCTGAACATCGGCCAGCCGGACATCGAGACCCCTCCCCAGTACTTTGAGGCCGTCCGGAATTTCCAGCTGCCGGTACTGGCTTACGCGGAGTCGCCGGGAATGCCGGTACTCATCAAGGCCATCCAGAAGTACTACGGCAACCTGGGGATGCACTTCGCGGAGGGCGACATCCTTATCACCACCGGGGGCAGCGAGGCGTTGCAGATCGTCTTCAACTGCATCCTGGACGACGGGGACGAGGTCATCATCCCCGAGCCCTTCTATCCCAACTACAACACCATGGTCAACACCTGCGGCGCGGTCATCCATCCCGTCTGCACCTCCCCGGAGGACGGCTACCACTACGCCAGCCGGGCTAAGATCGAGGCGGCCATCAATGAGCGGACCCGCGCCATCGTCTGCACCAATCCGGGCAACCCCACCGGCAACGTGCTGACCCCGGAGGAAATGCGGATGATGGTGGACATCGCCAAGGAGCACGGCCTCTTTATCATCGGGGACGAGGCCTACCGGGAGTTCGTCTATGCCGGGGAGCCCTTGCAGTCCCTGGGCGAGTTCGAGGACGCGGCGGAAAACGTGGTTGTCATCGACACCGTGTCCAAGCGGTTCTCCGCCTGCGGCGCCCGGATCGGGTGCATCATCAGCCGGAACAGGGAGCTGATGGGAGAGGCCATCAAATACTGTCAGGCGCGGCTCTCCGTGGCGACTTTGGACCAGGTGGCCTCCGCCGCTCTGTACGACGTGGGGCCGGAGTACTTTGCCGCCGTGCGGGAGGAGTACAAGCGCCGCCGGGATACGGTGGTGGCGAAGCTGAAAGACATCCCCGGGGTCATCTGCGAGTGCCCCAGAGGGGCCTTCTATATCATGGCCGCCCTGCCGGTGGACAGCGCCGACGAGTTCCAGAAGTGGCTGCTCACCGATTTCGACGACAACGGCGACACCGTCATGTTCGCCCCCGGCGAGTCCTTCTACGCCACGCCGGGCATGGGGGTCAACGAAATTCGTATCGCCTACGTGCTCAAACAGAAGGATCTGGAGCGGGCTATGGACCTGCTGGCCCTGGGGATCGAGGCGTACAACAAGAGATAAACTTGAGACGCGGAAGGAGGCTTCCCGGCAGGCCGGGAAGCCTCCTTTTTACGTTTCTTCGTTTAAGTCCCGCTCCATATAGAGACGGTAGGTCTGGAAGCCCAGGGCTTCATAAAACGCCCGGGCGTTTTCATTGAAGGCCCACATGTCCAGCTCGATGCCGGAAAAGCCCTTCGCCCTGGCGTCGGCCTCCATGAAGGCCATCAGCTCCCGGCCCACTCCTTGGCGCTGGTACGCCTCGTCTACGCCAAATTCGGTGACGTAGTATATCCTCCGGGGATGGCAGTAGGGGGACTCCGGCTTGTTCAGGTATTCTATGGCGGCCATGCCGCAGATCACGCCGTCACGCTCGGCTACCAGGATGTCGCTCTCCTCTTCGCGCAGCAGGGTGTAGGCGCGGTCCTGCAGCTCCTGGCAGAAGCCGGGCTTGAAAATGTCGGGGCGGCTTTGGGCGTGGAGCTCGCTGACCTGGCGGCGCAGCTCGTTGATGCGGGGGATGTCTCTTTCTTCCGCGAAACGTACCATGAGGTCGTCCTCCTTTGTTGGTTGGAGGCCAGTATAGCACGGGAGGCGGGGTTTTGCAACTCTGGTCAAGAGGAAACTTCTTACGGCCCCTGCGAGGCCGTCGGCTCTAATCTGTCAATTAGATTCGCCCTGCCGGGCGGGGGCCTTCTTTTCGTGCGAACGAAAAGAAGCAAAAGATCGCTCAAGGAACTACGTTCCTTGAGAATCCTCCTTCATTACGGGGGTAATTAATTTCGCTACGACCTTTAGATTGGTTGGTCTATCTTCAGTGCATTATGCCGATGCCGGTGCTTACTTCTGCGCACAGTTCTAAGGAAAGTACTGGTTGCCGCGCGGCACGCGGCACGAAGGTCCCTGCGGAGGGTGCTTGGGGGAAAGACGTTCCGTTAGACCAAAACCCCGTAGATGTCTCTACCCCTTTGAAAGGGCGTCAGCCGGAGTTGGTCAACTACCAGTCCACTAGATTAGATGCCCGTAGGACCGCTGGTTCACGTGGCACCGCAACTCTTCACCACCACTGAACTATCGCACCCCCCTCGCCGAGGTCCCTTGCCGTCAGGAGGGTCCGAGGAGGGAGTCCAGAACCGTAGGTTTTGGCGCGTTTTTGGTTACTTTTGCCGCGCGGCAAAAGTAACCGCAGGGTCCGGGGCTGCGCAAGCCCCGGGGTATCGGTACGAAACGGCTGCCGTGCCGCCGCGCAGCGGCGGCAGAGAAAAATTTCCGTCAGCATCTTTACAAGCCGTATATCGGATGTTATACTATAACTCCTCGTATTGCGGCCCGGGAACGGGGCGCGGGAGGCTGAGAGAACGACAGAGAAGGATGACAGAAAGATATGAACGCTGATTTCGCGCGGGTATTAGCCCTCCTCCGGCAGGAGAAGGGCATCAGCCAGAGAAAGGCGGCGGCGGCCCTGGGCGTCAGCCAGGCCCTGCTCAGCCACTATGAGAACGGCATCCGGGAGCCGGGGCTGGCCTTCGTGGTCAAGGCCTGCGACTACTACCACGTGTCCGCGGACTATCTCCTGGGGCGGAGCCTCAGCAGGGACGGCGCGTTTATCGAGGCCGGGGAGCTGGCCGACGCCAGCGAGGCCCGGGAGGACCTGAAGGGCGGCGTCATGGCCAAGCTCCAGAAAAAATTGATCGTCAACACCGCCAGCGTGCTCTTCGACCTGCTGGGCAAGGTGGGCAGCAGGGACGCGGTGTCCCAGGCCGGGGCCTATATGGGCGGGGCGCTGTACCAGCTCTTCCGGCTGCTCTACCGGGCCGCCGGAGGAAACGAGGGGTACTTCTCCACCGACGCGGCCAGCTTTGACATGGGAGCCCTGGCGGCGGACATGACCCTGGCGCGCATCCAGTACGGCAAGGCCCTGGCGGCCTACCGGGGGGAATTTCCCGCCATGGACGCGCAATCCCTGGCGGAGGATTACCAGGGATTCTCCCAGTCCATGGCCCAGGTGTTCCACGCCTCGGACGAGCGGGTCAGAAAATTACAGGAAACTACTCTGCCGGTACAAGGCGGCAGAGAAACGAGGTGATCGCATATGGATCAGAGCAAAATCAGGAATTTTTCCATCATCGCCCACATCGACCACGGCAAGTCCACCCTGGCGGACCGGCTGCTGGAGGCCTGCGGCGCCGTCTCCGAGCGGGAGATGGAGAGCCAGCTGCTGGACAACATGGACCTGGAGCGGGAGCGGGGCATCACCATCAAGGCCCGGGCCGTCACCCTCAGCTATGAGGCCCAGGACGGGGAGACATACACCCTGAACCTGATCGACACGCCGGGCCACGTGGACTTCAACTACGAGGTCAGCCGGTCCCTGGCCGCCTGCGAGGGGGCTGTGCTGGTGGTGGACGCCAGCCAGGGCATCGAGGCTCAGACGCTGGCCAACACCTATCTGGCCCTGGACAACGATCTGGAGATCCGGCCGGTCATCAACAAGATCGACCTGCCCGCCGCAGACCCCGTGCGCGTGAAGCATGAGATCGAGGACATCATCGGCATCCCCGCCCTGGAAGCGCCGGAGATCTCCGCCAAGGCGGGGGTCAACATCCCCTCCGTGCTGGAGGACGTGGTGCAGAACATCCCCGCCCCCGCAGGGGACCCCGCCGCGCCGCTGCGGGCGCTGATCTTCGACAGCTACTACGACGCCTACAAGGGGGTCATCGTCTACTTCCGGATCATGGACGGGACGCTGAAGAAGGGGATGTCCATCCGGATGATGGCCTCCAACGTCCAGTATCAGGTGCTGGAGTGCGGGCTGCTGCGGCCTCTGGGCTATGAGCCCTGCGACCGGCTCCAGGCGGGGCAGGTGGGATACCTCACTGCCTCCATCAAGAACGTGCAGCATACCGAGGTGGGCGACACCATTACTGGTGTGGAGGACCCCGCCAAGGAGCCTCTGCCGGGATACCGGAAGGCCCAGTCCATGGTGTACTGCGGCGTGTATACCGAGGACGGGAGCAAGTACCCCGACCTCCGGGACGCGCTGGAGAAGCTCCAGCTCAACGACGCCTCCCTGACCTTCGAGCCGGAGAGCTCCGTAGCCCTGGGGTTTGGGTTCCGGTGCGGGTTTCTGGGGATGCTCCATATGGAGGTCATCCAGGAGCGGCTGGAGCGGGAGTTCGATCTGGACCTTATCACCACCCTGCCCTCCGTTATTTACAAGGTCACCAAGACCGACGGGACGGCGGTGAACGTGGACAACCCCCACAACTACCCGGACCCCGCCGTCATCGCCATGGCGGAGGAGCCCTACGTGAAGGTCTCCATCATCTCCCCCAACGAGTACGTGGGGAACATCATGCCCCTGTGCCAGGACCGGCGGGGCGAGTTCAAGGATATGCAGTATCTGGACACCCATCTGGTGGAGCTGCACTATCAGATGCCTTTGAATGAGATCATTTATGATTTCTTTGATACGCTGAAGGCCCACACCAAGGGGTATGCCTCCCTGGATTACGAGCTGTCCGACTACCGGGAGAGCGACCTGGTGAAGGTGGACCTGCTGCTCAACGGGGATCAGGTGGACGCGCTGAGCTTCATTGCCCACCGGGACAAGGCGTATCCCCGGGCCCGGCGGCTGTGCGAAAAGCTGAAGGAGAACATCCCCCGCCAGCTCTTCGAGGTGCCCATCCAGGCCGCCATCGGCGGGCGGATCATCGCCCGTGAGACGGTGAAGGCCATGCGCAAGGACGTGCTGGCCAAGTGCTACGGCGGCGACATCACCCGGAAGAAGAAACTGCTGGAGAAGCAGAAAGAGGGCAAGAAGAAGATGCGGAATCTGGGGACGGTCCAGCTGCCGACGGAGGCATTCATGGCGGTCCTTAAATTAGACGAGTGAGGCAAAAGGCCTGATCCGGCAGGCGGCGGAGGTCCGGGGCGTTGGACTGAAGCTGAGAAAGAAAAATAACAGAAGCGCAAGCTGACTGGGGGCCTTACAATGATCTTTTCCTCCGCCGAATTCATATTCCTCTTCCTGCCGGGGACGCTGCTCCTCTATTACAGTCCCCTGTTCCGGGGAAGGCGGGCGAGGAATGTACTGCTGCTGCTGGTGTCCCTCTTCTTCTACGCCTGGGGGGAGCCGGTGCGGGTGCTGCTCCTGCTGGGCTCCATCGTCTTCAACTGGCTTCTGGGGCGGTGGGCAGAGCCGGGGCGGCGGCATCCCAGGGCCGCGCTGGCAGCGGCGGCAGCGGGGAACCTGGCGGTGCTGTTCGTCTTCAAGTACCTGGGGTTCCTGTGCGAGAATCTGGGACTGTTGGGGCTGCCTGTGCCGGAGGTGGACATCAGCCTACCTGTCGGCATCTCTTTCTACACCTTTCAGGCACTGAGCTATGTTATCGACGTCTACCGGGGGAGATCGCCCGCACAGAAGAACATTCTGGATGTGGGGCTCTATATCGCGTTTTTCCCCCAGCTTATCGCGGGGCCCATCGTCCGGTATGAGACTGTGGCCCGGGAGATTCATCACCGGCGAGAGTGCTGGGCGGACTTCTCCGGCGGCGTGCCCCGGTTCATCGCGGGGCTGGGGAAGAAGGCCATTCTGGCCAACACCCTGGCGATCGCCGCGGACGCCGCTTTCCGGTCCGAAAGCCTTTCGGCGCCTATGGCCTGGCTGGGGGCTGTGTCCTATGCCCTGCAGATCTATTTTGATTTTTCCGGGTACAGCGACATGGCCATCGGCATGGGGCGGATGTTCGGCTTTCACTTCCTGGAGAACTTCGACAAGCCCTATCGCGCTTCCTCTGTCACTGATTTCTGGCGGCGGTGGCATATCTCTCTGTCCTCCTGGTTCCGGGATTACGTGTATATCCCGCTGGGAGGCAACCGGGTCTCTCACAGAAGGCACCTGTGCAACCTCTTTGCCGTGTGGATGCTTACCGGCATCTGGCACGGGGCCAACTGGACGTTTCTTCTGTGGGGGCTGGGGTACTTCCTGCTGCTGATGGCGGAGAAATACGGGCAGCTGGACCGGCGGCTGGGGATCTGGTCAAGGCCCTGGACGCTGCTGTGGGTCCTGCTGCTGTGGGTGGTGTTCCGGGCGGATAGTCTGGGACACGCGGGGCGGTACTTTTCCGCCATGTTCACCGGAGGGCGGGGGAACTGCGATGATTTCCTGTACTACTTCGGGAACCTGAAAGCTTACCTGGGGATTGCCGTGGCGTGCTGCCTGCCGGTGGAACGGGCATGGGAGCGGATCCCGGAACGGGTCAGGGGCTGGCTGGCCTGCGGCGGAGAGATCGCTTTGCTGCTGCTGGTGCTGACCTATGTGGCGAGCAGTACATATAACCCCTTTATCTACTTCAACTTTTAAGGAGGCGGCGGTATGAAAAGAAAGCCGGAACATGTCACCGCCGCCGCCTTTATCGCGGTGCTGGCGGTGTGTCTGGCCATGGCCCTCAGCGGCGGCGTCCGGCGGCTGCTGGGGGACAGGACCGTGGACATCTACCTCTATCATCCCGGAGAGGAGGGGGTGACCTGGCTCAGCGTGGTGGACTGGTTTCAGGACACCTGTGAGATCCTGTGTACCGATGAGCTGCCGGGGCGGGTGAAGCTGAAGGAAGCCAACGCCGCCATGAACCGCGCGATGGGGAAATGGATCTTCGAGGGCACGGAGATGGTGCGGCTGAACAACGGGTATCTGGCCCAGACGGCGGTCGTGGACTACGAAAAGGTGTCGCCGGAGAAGGGGGTCATCGCCTTCCGGGACTTTGTGGAGGAGGAGCTGGGAGTACCCTATTTGTACATCCAGGCCCCCTGCAAGCTCTGCCAGGAGGACCCGCAGCTGCCGGTGGAGGAGATGGACAACTTTAACGAGCAGACCACCATGCTCCACAGCAAGCTGCGGGAGGCCGGGGTGGATGTGCTGGATCTGCGCCAGAGCCTGCATGAAGACGGACTGGACCACTATGGCTGCTTCTACATCACGGACCACCACTGGACTGCGCCTGCCGGACTGTGGGCCGCGCGTGTGATGGCGGAAGAGCTGAACGGGCGGTACGGCCTGGGGATGGACAGCGGGCGGCTGGCGGAGGAGAAGTTCACGCAGAGGGTATGGGAGGATGTGTTCCTGGGCTCTCTGGGACGGAAGGCCAGTCTTGGCGCCGTCCAGCCGGAGGACTTCGTGCTGCCGGTCCCGCTGGAGCCGGTGCATGTGACCATGACCCGGTATGGGGCGGAGATCACCGGCGGATTCGAGGTGCTTTACGACGAGGAGGCCATCACGCCGGAGAACTACTATGAAGGCAGCAGCTACGGGGCTCTGCTCCGGGGAGACTGCGGGTATTTGAAGGTAGAAAATCTGGACGCGCCGGACGGGCCGGTGGTGGCGGTGCTGCGGGAGTCCTTTGC
The DNA here is from genome assembly GCA_949959305.1 of uncultured Oscillibacter sp. GTDB lineage: Bacteria > Bacillota > Clostridia > Oscillospirales > Oscillospiraceae > Oscillibacter. The sequence continues at coordinate 2,119 of CATLJA010000063.1, read as the reverse complement.
AGGAGCGCCGGGCCCCTATCTGTCCATGGCGGCGGGAGAGCTGCATCTGCTGGACGCGCGGTACTATGACGGCAGCGTCAGGGAGAAGCTGGCGGAGATCCGGCCGGATGTGGTGGTGTCTCTGCTGAATGTGGAGTGCTATGTCCACGCCTATTTTAACGAGGTCTATTAAAATAAACGTCCGCGCCGGACAAAAACCGGCGCGGACGTTTTTCTGCTGGTCCGGGATCAGCCCTTCAGCTTCTCCGTGAAATCCTTCATGACTTCAGAAATTTTAATCTGCTGGGGGCACACCGCCTCGCAGCTGCGGCAGCCGACGCAGGCGGAGGGCTTCTTCTCCTCCGGATAGGCGGAGAGGGCCATGGGGGCGATAAAGCCGCCCTCGGTGAAGTTGTGCTCGTTATAGAGCTTGATGAGCTCCGGGATGTCCAGGCCCTGGGGACAGTGGGTGGTGCAGTAGCGGCAGGCCGTGCAGGGCAGGGCCTTCTTGCCCAGAATCTCGTCGGCGATCTCCAGCAGCTCCGACAGCTCCCCCTCCGTCAGGGGCTTCTCCGTCTCGAAGGTATGTACGTTGTCCTGGAGCTGGGCCATGTTGGACATGCCGGAGAGGATCATGGTCACCTCGGGGATGGTCTGGAGGAACCGGAAGGCCCAGGCGGGGGTGGCCTCGTCAGGGCGCAGAGCGTTCAGCCGCCGGGTGTGGCCCTCCCCCAGCTTGGCGAGACGTCCGCCCCGGAGGGGCTCCATGACCCAGACGGGGATGTCGTACTCCTTCAGCAGCTCCACCTTGGCCTTGGCGTCCTGGAAGGTCCAGTCCAGGTAGTTGATCTGGAGCTGGCAGAACTCGATGTGATCCCCGTAGGCCTCCAGGAAGCGGCGCATCACCGGCACGCTGCCGTGAGCGGAAAAGCCCAGGCGCCGGATGCGGCCGTTGGCCTTCTGGGCGGCGAGGTAGGCATCGATGCCGTACTGGGGGTCCAGGTAGGCGTCGATGTTCATTTCGCAGACATTGTGGAAGAGGTAGAAGTCGAAGTAGTCCACCTGGCACTTCTTCAGCTGCTCCTCGAAGATCTCCTCCACCTTGCCCATGTTGTTCAGGTCGTAGCCGGGAAACTTGGTGGCCAGATAGAAGCTCTCCCGGGGATACCTGGCCAGGGCCCGGCCCAAGGCCAGCTCGGACTGGCCGCTGTGGTAGCCCCAGGCGGTATCGTAGTAGTTGACGCCATGCTCCATGGCGTAGTCCACCATCTCCTGGGCGGCGGGCTCGTCGATCTGAGCGTCCTTCCCCTCCAGCACCGGCAGGCGCATGGCGCCCAGGCCCAGGGCGGACAGCCGGATGTCCTGAAACTGCTTGTAGATCATGTCGTTTTCCTCCTGTTGGCGCGTCGGCCAATGTATTGTTACCTATCTTATCAGACATTGCGGGGAATTGCAAATACTTTTGCCCTATTGCCGCCGCGTCGATCATAAGAAAACGGCGGTCTTGAAATCCGTTGTTTCAAAACCGCCGTCTGGTGTTCGTTTTTGTTTGGGGCGCGTCAATAGCCAGCCGCCATCCAACGGTTTTCTTATATGCCATCCGCTGGCGGCTGTTTGCCATGTAAATTGTACTTAGGATATGTGTTGTGAAATCCAGTCAACATATTTGTTGCGCTTCATCATGCCGAGCTTGTATTTACTACCATCTTTCATTGTGATTAAAATACCAAAGGGAAAGCAGGGCGGTGTCATGCAAGTTTCAACCGACCGAATATCTTTCATCTCAATTTCCCAACTGGCACTTGCTGTCCCAATCAGGCCAGAGGCCAAAAACACAATTCGCTGGTCGGTAAAATAGGTTTTCCCGGATATTTGTCTACCTGTCATTTGACGCGGTGTTTTCCAACTATCCGCCGTTACCTTTTCTGCAAACACTGTTTCGTTTGCGCGCACATCAAACACTGGTTTTGCCATAAGAAATTCCTCCATAAATATGTAATATTTTATTTGTTGACTCTAAATGAGCAAATCTGAAAAATAAACAAAGGCAGACCTCTCAGGAGGTGGTAAGATGTGGGATGAGGAGTCACCACAAGACCACCAGCAAAAGAGGAATGCCTTATGGTAGAGATTATAGCAG
>CATLJA010000062.1 GCA_949959305.1 uncultured Oscillibacter sp. | reverse complement strand
AATTATGCAATATCCCCTGTGAGCCGCCGCCCACAGGGGATAAATTCTACTTAAATCAGTATGTTTTGTTTCGCCAAACCGCTGGAAATGGACAATTTCCCGGGCTCGGAGGAACTTGATGGCGTCACTGACATCGGGGTCGTCGGAAAGGCGGAGGATGTTGTCGTAGGTCACCCGGGCTTTCTGCTCCGCCGCCAGGTCTTCCGTCAAATCTCCGATAACGTCCCCGGTCACCTGCATGGTGGCGGCAGACCAGGGGAAGCCGGAGGCAAACTGGGGATACACGCCGGTGGTGTGGTCCACGAAGTACGCGTCGAAGCCCGCGGCCTTAATCTGCTCCTCCGTAAGATTCCGGGTGAGCTGGTGAACCAGGGTGCCCACCATCTCAAGGTGCCCCAGCTCCTCCGTGCCGATGTCCGTCAGCAGTCCCTTCAGCTCCGCGTAGGGCATGGAATAGCGCTGGCTCAGATACCGGAGGGAGGCCCCCAGCTCCCCGTCCGGGCCGCCGTACTGGGAAATGATAACCGCCGCCAGCTTTGGATTGGTGTTTTTGACTTTTACAGGGTACTGGAGCTTCTTCTCATAAACAAACATTACTCATTTCCTCCTACGTCCCAGGGCCACGGGTCCTTCAGCCAGGCAAAACCGTCCTCCGGGGTCAAATCAGTGCTTGTCAGGGGGCCGTACATCTTCTCGTACTTTTCCCGGCCCTCCTTGGACAGCTTAATATAGGACCAGTAGAGCTGGAGGACCTCCTGGTCATTGGCATGGGTGTCCAGGTACAGATTCAGCTCCTTGATGGCAAAGTCCAGGGCCATCAGCTCTACCATGGCGGTGTTGGACAGCTTGGTCTTTGCCTGGATGGCCGCCTTGAAAGGGAGGTCCAGGCCAGGGAACAGGGTGCCTGTCTGGAGGGCCTCCGCCCGGCTGAAGCGGGGAGGGTTCTGCTCCTGCATGGGAATATAGGGAAACGCCAGCGGAGCGCACGCGGAAAGCGTGCCCATCCCTGCGCCGCAGGAGCCGGCCGGCGTCTGATTGGGTCGTTCCATAGTTGATTTCCTCCTTGTGTAAGGGTGGCGCGAGGCGTTTCGCGCTCAGTCCATTGTATGCGGACAGAGGCAAAAAGGCTACCCGGAAGGCAATGGGACAATTGTTCGGGCGCTGGCTTGCTTTTTGGATTGGAACTTGCTATAATAAAAAATAAGCAAAGTTCCTGCGGGCTGCATATGGGATAAGCCGCCGGACATATCCTCTTAGCACGAAGAGCTGCGAAGGAGGCGTTGTCCGTGGTCATTCTGCTGCGAAAACGCGATTTGATTTTTTCCTGCCTGTTCTGCTGCTTCTTTTTTGGCCTGGCGGCAGTGCTGTGGCGGGGAAGCGCTGTCCCGGCTTTCCACGTCCGGGAGGAGGTTCCCGTCACCGTGGTCATCGACCCGGGTCACGGCGGGGAGGATGGGGGAGCGGTGTCCCCCAGCGGTGTGGCGGAGAGCCAGATTAATCTGGCGGTGTCCCTTCAGGTCAGCGACTTGCTGCGTTTTGCCGGGCAGAGGACCCGTCTGACACGAAGCGGGGACGTGACTATCTGCGACGAGGGGCTGGACACCATGCGCCAGCGAAAGACCTCGGACCTCAAGAACCGCGTGAAGCTGGTGGAGGAGACGGAGAATGCCGTCCTGCTGAGCATCCACCAGAACAGCCTGCCCTCGTCCCCGGTGACCCACGGGGCCCAGGTGTTCTGGAACCGGCGGGAGGGGGCGGAGGCATTGGCCGTCAGCATCCAGGAGGCGCTGAACACAGCCGTCAACGCCGGAAACGGCAAGCATCCCCGGCAGATTCCCGACAGCATCTATCTGATGAAGAACATCACCGCCCCCGGGGTGCTGGTAGAGTGCGGCTTTTTGTCCAACGGAGCGGAGACGGAGCGCTTGCAGGACCCGGCCTACCAGCTGCGGCTGGCGGTTGCCGTTGCGGCGGGATATCTGAACGCCGGGACTGCGGAAAACGAATTTGGAGAACCGGAATGAAACAAGCAAAAACAATTTTTTACTGTACGGAGTGCGGTAATGAGACGCCGAAGTGGGCGGGACGCTGTCCCGCCTGCGGCGCTTGGAATACGGTGGTGGAGCGGCCGGAACCCTCCGTGAAAGGGAAGGGGAGGGCCTCCTTCCGGGGCGCGGCGGTTTCCAGGGCCCTTCCGGTAACGGAGCTTGGAAACAGCGCGGAGATTCGCTTTTCCACCGGCATGGGGGAGCTGGACCGGGTCCTGGGCGGCGGGGCCGTCAAAGGCTCCCTGGTGCTGGTAGGCGGCGCGCCCGGCATCGGTAAGTCCACGCTGATGCTGCAAATCTGCGGAAAGCTGTGCGGGTTTGCAAGAGTGCTGTATGTATCCGGAGAGGAGTCCCAGCACCAGCTGAAGCTCCGGGCCCAGCGGCTCCATGTGGAGAGCGGAAACCTTCTGGTCCTGTCGGAGACAGGCCTGGGGGAGATGCTGGAGGCAGTGAACCAGGAGCGGCCGGACGTTCTAATCGTGGACTCCATTCAGACGCTTTATAATGACACGCTGGACTCCCCGGCGGGCAGCGTCAGCCAGGTAAAGGACTGTACCATGGCCTTGATGCAGCTGGCCAAGGGGAGCGGCGTTACGATATTTGTCATCGGCCATGTGAACAAGGAAGGCTCCATTGCCGGGCCCAAGGTTCTGGAGCACATGGTGGACTGCGTGCTGTATTTTGAAGGGGACCGGCACACCTTTTGCCGCATTCTCCGGGCGGCGAAGAACCGCTTCGGAGCCACCAACGAGATTGGAGTTTTCGAGATGGGGGACGGCGGTCTGACGGAGGTGGAAAATCCCTCCCGGATGCTGCTGTCCGGCCGGCCGGAGGAATCGCCAGGAACCTGCGTCACCTGCGTGATGGAGGGGGCCCGTCCGGTGCTGGCGGAGGTTCAGGCCCTGGTGGTAGGATGTGCTGCGGGAGGGTCCCCCCGCCGGACCAGCAACGGCTTTGACTATAACCGGGCGGCTATGCTGCTGGCGGTGCTGGAGAAGCGGGGCGGATTGAAGCTGTCTGCCTGCGACGCCTATCTAAACATCATCGGCGGACTGCAATTGGACGAGCCAGCCGCCGACCTGGCCGCCGTGGTGGCACTGGCCTCCAGCTATTTGGACAAGCCCGTTCCCGACGACCTGGCGGCTGTCGGGGAGGTGGGACTCACCGGAGAGCTGCGGAGCGTCAGCCAGCTGGCCCAGCGGGTGGCCGAGGTCCGGCGGCTGGGCTTCAAACGCTGTGTGGTTCCGGCCCACCGGGGGCTGGAGGGCTTCCCAGATTTGCAGCTGCTGCCCGTTCGGAATATCGGTGAGGCGATTCGAGCCGCTTTACGGGGATAAAGTGGACGCAGGCGCCGCCCAGGGCGGGCACTCCGGCGGCGGCGGCGCTGTCCAGCGTGCAGAGGCCGTCGGATTGATAGACGCATTCACTGGTACATGGAATCAAGGCGATCCTCCGTTCCGTTTGATGATGAGTTAGTTTGACCGGAACGGCGGATTTTATGAGAGCAGCCCGGCCAGAGACGGACAGGCGCTTGGCGGCGGGCTGGAATGAGAGCAAGATTGCTGAAAGACTACCAGGGAGGAGGCAAAAAGAAGGACATAGGCGAATGAACAAAATGAAATCAGGTTTTGTTGCGAAATGACCATAGAAACAGGCCGGAAGCTGAACCACTCAAAAGGGTGGGAAAACAGCTTCCGGCCTGATATTTTGCAACAACAACCGTTATTTTGTTCAGTCGCTCAGGGGTGTAATACGTGCCGGGCATCCTGGCGTCAACAGCCGATTCAAACCGGGCAGAGGAGGGGACCGCTCCGCAGAGCGTGTCCAGCTGAGACCAGGGGATTTCTTTCCCCCCCGAGCCGCGGGGTAAGGACACAGAAGATTTTCTTGCGTGGTTCTGGGAAATGGACGGTAGGGAGTGCTTGCGTGGTTGGCATTTTGCGGCGCGGCTGCGAGGGGGGGAAAGAAATCCCCGGCCGCGCCGGACATCTGGCGGTGGGTGGGTGGCGGTTGCGCAGCAGCGCGAGCATTATTACAGGAGGAGGGTGTATTACACGCCCGGCAGCCGGCGAGCTGCTGCAGCGCGATTCCCGTAATGCACTTTAACGGCTTGTAATGGACGCAATGAATAGAAGGACGAAGATAATTATGATGGCTATACCGATTAGGCGGTAAGGGTTCCGGGATGGCTCCTGTTCCAAGTCAATCATACGGGCATTTCGGTTGATTTTGTCCATATCGCTTCCGGCGGCATAGCGGGGCTTGTTAGGTTCAGATTCCGGCTTTTTAGATTCCTTTTCAGAGAGTTTTTCATAGAGTTTTATTTGAGAATCTATATGTTCATTCATCATTCTAAGACATGGAATGATGCTTTTTTCTGCTCCTGTGAATATTTCGCTTGCTACAATTTTCCCGTCAGGTCGTTCTATCTGATATTGGAGACGAAATTTCATTCCAGTGATAGATTGTGAGGTCTGATACTGTGGCGGAGGCGAAGATGGTCTTTTTCTGGGAGGACGCCTCGCTTTTACTTGACAGCCAATTAGCAAAAGAACTAGTACGGCTAGAGCCGCTGCACAAAGTGTATAGTAAGCGTCACTTCCAACAAAGCCCATGTGGTTCCCTCCGTATCTATCTAAGGAGCAATTTCCTCATTTCGTAGTATTGTAGTAGCATATATTCGATTTGCCCCGTGATGCTTCTGCGTTCCCGTTCAGCGTCAGCTTTAATTCTTTCGTATAAATCTTTGTCCATTCTGATAGATGTGGGCTGGATATTGTTACTTCCCATGGCAATCACCTCAAAGAGAGTATACATGAAATGTGAGAAAATGCAAATTCTACTTGACTACAAACGCAGTGATTGCTATTATGTATGTGTAGTAGCAAAAAATATGTGCTATTACAAGTCGGCCCGGGTTGGCAATAGGGCTGGCGGACTGCCGGTTTAAGTCACATCAAAAAGCCACAAATGCGCTCACGGCGGTACAGGTCCCTTGCGGTCCTTCGAAGTGAGGGGTAGCCAAGATAGGTAAACCCGAGGCCGAGCACCGTTTTAAGAAGCGGCCCTGTGTAGACGATTAGTCGAAAAGGCTTTCCGGCAGTAAAAACAACGAAAGAAAGGAGGACAAGGCAGAATGGCAGAAGTAGCGCGGTTGGTAGGAATGGAACTGAGGAAGTATGTGAAGGACGGGCAGGAGCGGCAGTATTGCGGCCTGCACCTGGTGCATGTGGAGAATGAAGACGATGGGGAAATGTTTGGGTGCAGGGTGGAGGAGGTAAGCTGTCCTCGGAATGTGAATCCGGATACTCTGGATGTAGGTCATCTGTATGAGCTGCGGTATGACCACTACAAAATGAAGGGACAGCTTATGGCCCGTCTCAGTGGCCTGGACCCCGTATTTGAATCCGCACCGGAGGAATCTGGCACGAAAAAGGGCTGATATGGACGCGGAGGATTTTTATGACGTGTATGCCCCCGAAAATAGGGACTACTTATTAAGCGACCCGGAGGAGGACGAGCCTGCCCCGGAATCAGAGCCAGAGCCGGAGCCCTCAGAGGAAGAGCCCAGCGAGCCGGAGCCGGAGGCCCCGGAAGAGATTCCCAGTGAGCCAGAGCCGGAGGAACCAGCATCGGAGCCGGAAATGTCGCCCGCCGGGGAGACGGTCGACGGCGGCGAAACCATGAAGGACCTGATTGACGCGATTGGAGATCTCAACGAGACGATCACCGGAGCTGTCACCCAGGAGCCGGAGGAGCTGCCGGAGGAAGGGGAGGGGAGCGGAGGCGGAGGCGGTTCCGTGGGAGGCTCTGAGGTTTTGGAGCCTACCGTGGACCTTGCTCCGGTGGTGAAGCTGCTGGAGCGGACCAATGAGCTGCTGGAACAGCAGGGGGAGACCCTGGTCATGCAGCATAACGACCTTTTGCAGCTCCAGGCCAACGTTGACTTTGTCTTTCTGGCCGTCGCCGCGCTGATCGGCGTGGTGCTGGGCGTGGCGGTGGGGAAGGTGTTCCATGACCTGTGGAGGGCTTGAAGGATGCAGGAGTTTGTTGTCAGTCTGGAAGCGGTGGAGGCTATGCCCGGAGTGGTGGCCACAGGGTTTGCCGCCGGGGTGCTGGTTGTCTCAGGCGTGAGCGTAATTGTGAGCGCCTTTAAGGCATTTATTCGGATGATAGGGAGGTGAAAAGCGTGAAAAAGGTGAAGGAGTTTGTGCGGAGTATGGAGTTGAAGGTGGCGGTAGCCGCTCCGCTGGTCTGTGCTGCTGTCATGGGCGGGGCTTCTGCTGTCGAGGACACGACCGGAGGCGGTTCTAGCACGGAAATCATTTCCGCTTTCTCGGCTGGCTTCCAGCAGATTAAAGCGGATGCGTTTGCCGTGATTACCGTTGCGGTGCCGATTGCGGTTTCTATCGCGGCAGTGCTCTTTATCTCCAAGAAGGCCATGAGCTGGTTCAAGGGCATGGCGAAGTGACGCCGCATTACAAAGAGGCCCCGGAGGATTCCGGGGCTTCTTTTGGAAAGGGAGTGTAATACGAGATGAATCTGGCAGCGCGTGGAGCTGCGCGGCAGCGAGAAAAGATTGTAATGCGTTTTGGCTCGTTCCTTGTGACACTGGCGGTTCTGGTGTCGCTGGTGCTGGAGCCGCCGAGGGCGAAGGCGTTCGCTGTAACCTCCAGCGCGGTCACCGCTCTGGCCGGAGCATATCTGAATGCTTGCGGTCTGGCTCCGGTGGTGTCTGGCATGAGCAGCAGCGGGGAAGTGAACGAATCTCTGGCGCGGCTGATTCAGGAGTATCTGACCGCCAAGGCTCCCGAAGGTGTGACGGATGCGGTGCAGTGGCTCGGACAGTTCTCACTGATAGTCAACACGGCAGGGAAGATTGTCATTCCGGCCATGGTGGCGGAGAAGCTGGGGGAGTTTGCCGTGTGGGTAGCGGGGAAGTACGGGACCAAGCCGGGAGTGAATCAGGTTTATTATGTAGCAGACAGTCATGTTACGTTGCAGGATGGTAGGGTCCTCTATTTTTCGACGTGCGAAAGGATTGGAGGTAATCCTACACTTACTGCTGTTGGGTCGGTCTTTAATTCTGGTACTGATTTCCCGGTTGTTTTTTCTACAGGTTATCACTATGGTCTTGATCCTGATCGTGGAGGCGAGTATTACACTGCTTTTTTTACTTCAGACGGTGGATTTCTTACAGGTAATAAGTATTATGAGCCTGAAGTTTTTACATTTGCATTAGAGAGCATTGGAGTTCTTTCTGTTTTTTGTCTTCAGGATGAAGGTATTTATAAGTGGATAAATTTCGTTCGGATTGAAAATTTTCCGATTGGCGATGTAATTTCTGTCGATGAATCTCTTTCTCTGGATGTCTCCGATACCATGCAGCAGGTCCTGGACCGCCTGACAGCCCTGGAAGAAGGTCAATCCATCGCTCTGGACGTCGGGGCTACGCAGTCCATGGAAATCCAGGATATCCTCCAGGGCATCCTGGATGCTATTCTTGCCGGGGACCTCGCCGCCAGCGCGGAAGTGGTGGACGAGGCCGTGGAGCCTGTGGAGCCGGACCCGCCCGTCGTTCCGGTGGTGCCGGAGGGCCTGGACAAGCTGGGTGCGGCGCTGACTTCCCGGTTCCCGTTCTCCATTCCCTGGGACGTGTACAAGGGCGTTACGCTGCTGGCGGCTCCGCCGAAGGCCCCGTATTTCGAGGTGGATTTCATGGCCCCTATCGCGCACCGTGTAGGCGGCTGGCAGGGCAGTACCAAGATTGTGCTGGATTTCTCGGAGTATGAGATCATCGGGCAGGTCTGCCGCTGGACAAGCACGATCGGCTTTTGCCTGATGCTTGCAGCGGGCACAAAACGCCTGATATGGACAGCCTGAGAAGGGAGGCGGCTTTACAGTGTTTGATGTGCTTTCCGACGCCCTGGTCGACCTTGCTGTCAGCGTGATCGAGCTGTTTCCGGCCTCTCCCTTCACGATCCTGGACGAGCTCAGCAGCTCCGAGGTATACGAGTGGCTGCGGATGGTCAACTGGTTTGTTCCCATCGGGACCTTTGTCGGCATCCTGGAGGCGTGGCTGACCTGCGTGGCGGTGTACTATGCCTATCAGATTGTCCTCCGCTGGATTAAGGTGATCGAATGAGCATTACATTGTACACGGGAACGCCTGGCAGCGGCAAGAGCTTCCACGCCGCCAAGGACATCGAGCGCCGCATGAGGCGGGGCGGGACTCTGATTTGCAACTTCCCGGTGAACGAGGGCTTTGTCAAGAAGTGCCGGGCACACGTGGAGTATTGGGACAACTCGGAGCTGACCGCCGAGCGGCTGGTGGGCTATGCCCTGAACCATCATAAAATCGGCGTGGAGGGTCAGGCCCTGGTTGTAATCGACGAATGCCAGATCATTTTCAATTGCCGGGACTACGGGCGGAAGGACCGCAACGCCTGGGTGACGTTTTTCAGCCAACACCGCAAGCTGGGCTTCAATATCATCCTCATTACCCAGTCGGACCGGATGCTGGACAAGCAGATCAGGAGCCTTGTTGAGGACGAGGTAAAGCACCGGAAGCTGAACAACTACGGCTTCGGCGGCATGTTTATGACGCTGTTCAGCTTCGGGCGTACCTGGTTCATTGCCATCGACTATTGGTACGGCGGCAACAAGCTGAAGCTGGGGTATTCCGTTTTCCCGTACCGGAAGCGTTACAGTAACCTGTATGACAGCTACCGGCTGTTCTCGGATATGGTCACAGCTGGCGGCGCTGTCTGTGCCGGGGGGGACCGCGCAAGCGGTGGGGCCCCGGGGAACGGCGGCGCCGCCAGCGGGGACCGGGACGAGAGGGCCGCGCTGCTGGCAAGGCTGGCGGCTGTGCTGGCGGAGGCGCGGAACCGGGAGGCCCGGGAGCTGCGGGAGCGGGAGCTGTGCCGGTTCATTAGGGCGTTGAAGCTGTAATACAGATTCGGCATTCTGGCGACGCTGCGGGCGGGAAACCTGTAATACAACCGGGGCAGAGGATGCCGGAGGCCGCAGGGGGTTCGATGCGCCGCCCTTGCCCATATTCCCTTGTCTGCTTCCCGAAGGGGGGCAAGGCGGGGGGGACCCATCCCCCCCGACCGCCGATTCAAGCCCCGCAGGGGAGGGACCCGCCCCGCAGGGCGGGCCAGCAGACGGCTCTTTTAAAGGCCCGGAAAAGTTGGGCATTTTTCCGGGCATAGGGGCCTACTACGACAGGCCCTCCATGGGGCCATTGTCCATTGTCCATGAAATATCCGTGTCCCTATTATCCATGTCCTCATTTTTCGGTTCCTGATAGAAGCTGTAATACAAATTCCGCATCCTGGCGTTGCCGCGGCGAGGAAATTGTAATACAAGGGAAAGTTACGGCTTTCCCGGACCCCCCTACACTAACAGGGGGGTACTACCTACATAATGGGGGGTGATAAGTTCTGAAAAGCGATATTTCAGAGAATGTCATTCTCTACGATTGGCTGACGGTAAGCAGTAAGGAGGAGGACCCGCAAGCCTGGGTGAAGCTGCTGGGGATGGAGGGCTGCGGCTGGGACGAGCTGGGCCATGGCCGGAACGGATACCGGAAAGGGCTTTACTTTGGCAGCATTTCCATTCTGTATGACGGCAATCCGGGAATGGGGGCCTGTCTGGATATGTCCGGCCAGGGCTGCCGGAGCTTCGAGGAGTACGGGACCGGGGATTTCGACGGGCTGTTCCGGCTGTTCCAGCAGGGGGAGGGCTACCATGTGACCCGGCTGGACGTGGCTTTTGACGACCATTCCGGCATCCTGGATATCCGGCAGCTTTTCCGGGACAGCGACAACCAGGACGGGGAGCAGCAGTTTGTGAGCAAGTTCCGAAAATCCAGGATTGAAAAGGAGTTCAAAGACGGACGGCCAGGGATTACGGTTTACCACGGCAGCAAAAAGAGCGCGGTCCTGATTCGTATTTACGACAAAGCGGCAGAGCGGGGCTTGCCGGAGGACCAGCACTGGGTCCGGGTGGAGCTGCAGCTCCGGGACGAGCGGGCGGAGGCATTCTGCTTCGCCAGGGAGCCGATTGGCGTCCAGTTCCGGGGCGTCCTGGTGAACTATGTCCGTTACGTCGATGATCCCGGAACAGACAGCAACCGCTGGCGGTGGCCCATGAAATCCTATTGGGAGGACCTGATTGAGCAGGTGGGCCGGATTCGGCTCTACGTGAAGCCTGGAGTAGAGTACAACATCCGGCAATTAGACACATTTGTTTTTGAGCAGGCCGGAAACGCCATTTCTGCGGCAGTTGAAATTTATGGCGCGCCGTTCTTTCTGCGCAAAATCCAGGAGCGGAAGATTTCAGAAAATCCAAAATACAGGAGGCTGATTGAACAGTATGGCAAAGACAAATCAAAAGTGCGTGCGCCTCTCGGACCGGGTGACGAAGTACATAGAGCAATACCGGGGGGACAACTTCTCGGAGAAGCTGGAGAACCTGGTCCTGGACATGGAAGAACGCCGGGAGCAGCTGGTCCAGGACTGGGAGCGGCTCCAGGCGCAGATTACGGACAAACACCACGAGATGACGGCGATTCAGGAGCGGGTGAAGAAGCTCCGTGAAGCAGAGCGCCGCCTCGGGCCGCTGGTGGAAACTCTGCTGGACTTGATGCGGCTGCCGTGATATAATCTTTTGGAAACCGAAAGACCACAAGGGAGGAGGCAAAAGGAAGGACATAGGCGAATGAACAAAATAAAAATTTTGTTTAATATAGGGGAGTCCAAACCAAGAAAGAGGGCTGTCTAAGGGCCTTTGAGACAAACGCCTGCTGTTCTTTTGAATACAAGCCATGATTGATTATCGCACCGAGGCCCCGCCGGTTCTGCGGGACTTTCTCGCTTATCATGAAACCGTCAAGGCCCATTCCAAACAGACTGTGGACGAATACTACCTGGACCTGCGGAATTTCTTCCGCTATCTCAAGCAAACACGGAACTCCGGCTTGTCTGGGCTGGCACTGGACGAGATCGACATTTCCGACATAGACCTGGACTTTGTCGCCGCCGTGACGCTGACGGACATCTACGGCTACATGACCTACCTGAGCCGGGACCGTGTCCAGCACCAGAACAGCCAGACTTCGGACTATGGCCTGAACGCCTCGTCCCGGGCCCGGAAGCTGGCGACAATTCGTTCCTTCTACAACTACCTGACCAACAAGGTCCATTTGATTCGTGAAAATCCTGTCAAAGATATTGATTCGCCGAAGCTGAAAAAATCGCTGCCCAAATATCTGACGCTGGAGCAAAGTGTGGAGCTTTTGGACTCCGTGGACGGAAAAAACCAGGAGCGGGATTACTGCATCCTGACGCTGTTCCTCAACTGCGGCCTGCGGATTTCAGAGTTAGTCGGCTTAAATCTCCGGGACATCCAGGGCGAGTCCATCCGGGTCCTGGGCAAGGGCAACAAGGTCCGCATCCTCTATTTAAATGAAGCCTGTCAGGACGCGCTGGACCGTTACTTGGCAGTCCGTCGTCCCATCGCCGGACGGGATGCTGGAGCGCTGTTTCTGTCCTCCCGGAATGAGCGGATCAGCCGTTCCACAGTCCACGCTATGGTAAAGAAGCGGCTCTCCGCCGCCGGAATCGACGAGCGTGAGTATTCCTCCCACAAGCTCCGCCACACCGCCGCCACGCTGATGCTCCAAAACGGCGTGGACGTGCGGGCGGTTCAGGAGGTTCTGGGCCACGATCATCTGAACACCACGCAGATTTATACCCATATTGACAATGAATCCCTGCGGGTTGCCGCAAAGGCAAATCCCTTGTCACACATGAAAAACACAAAGAAACGGAAGGATTCTAAATAAAAAAAGCCCGCCTTTTGAAAAGACGGGCCTTTTCCAGCCTGCGCTCGGCATTTCCATGCCTTTGAAGCAGTGATTGAACAAAATTTTCAGGGCTGTATAACGCCGATGATATGCAGAAAGCGAATTTTCCGGTATTCATACGTGGACAGAGGCCGGTAATCCGCGTCGTAGCTGTGGGCGGCAATCAGGACGTTTTCCGGCGTCACCGGATTTCCCACCGATACCACGATGGGCGAATGCTGGTACTCCTTCCCTTTGAAGGACAGCTGAATCAAATCTCCTGGAAGCAGGTCCTCCAGCCCGCATGGCTCCGCTTGGGGACCGACGGAAAGCCCTTTTCTAATCAGAAAATTATAGAGGTATGGAACGCCTGTCCAGGCAGGAGCTTTCCGGTTAGCGTCGATGTAGTACCAGCCATAGGTTGGCGTGAAGTTCATTATGCCGCTTCCAGCATAAATGCACTGAGACGCGAAATTGGTGCAGTCCCCGCCCAGGTGCTCATAGTCGTAAAAAAGCGGGTTTCGGCCATAGGCCCACTGATGGGCGTACAGAACGGCGGCCTTCCGGTCATATGGATGCAGCAGCATACCGCTTCCCTCCCCTTCCCCATCAGCGTATGCGGGACGAAGCGGAAGGGTGCGTCAGCGTTTTGCCACAACAGGCAGCCAGACCTGGAAACGGCTATTTTCCCCTGGCGGGTCCAGATAGACCTCAATATCCGGAGCCTTGGCCCACTCAAAGCCGGAATCCGGCAGGTATTCCGTGACAATCCGCTTTTGGAGCGTCTGTATAGCCTCCGGCAGACGGCCTGTTCCGGTGAAAACCGCCCAGGCAGCGGCGGGCACAATCCACTCGTGCATTCCCTCCGGGACGGGAGCGCTGGAGGCGGCGGCAATGTAGTAGTAGTTTTCCGGCTCACCGCAGGTACTTACTCCCAGTATTCCGGCCGGCTCTCCGTTCATCAGCGGAAGCAGCTCCGCCTGCCGCGGGCCGGTTTCCATCCAGAATCCCGGCACCGCCTGAAAGCTCTCCTCCACATCCATAGGCAGGGGCATGCGGAAGCCCACGATGCGGAAAGCCTCCCGCTTTACGATTTGATACTCCATTTCTTCGGCTCCTTTGAGTACAAATTTGAAGCGGATACGTGGAAAGGCTTTCAACTTTACGCCTATTTGTTTTGCTTGGGATGGCGGTACTCCATGCACCGCCTGGAAGGCCCGGTTGAAGGCTGTGGGTGATTCGTAGCCGTACCGCAGGGCCACGTCCAGCACCCTCTCCCCGTTTTGCAGATCCGCCGCCGCCCGGGTCATGCGCCTCCGGCGGACGTACTCGCCAAGAGGCGTCCCGGCCAGATAAGAAAACATCCGCTGAAAGTGGTAGGCGGAACAGCCTGCCAGCCTTCCAAGCTCCCTCAGGTCAATTTTTCCGTCCAGATTTTCCTCCAGGTAATCCAGCGCCTGGTTCCAGCTGCTCAGCCAATCCATAGCGTCCCCTCCTTGAACCACAGTATATCGCCGCCCGGCCGCCGCCGTCCTCTCTATTTCCGTGCGGAAATTAGGAGGTAAAAAAGCGGAGGCGCTTTGGCGCCTCCGCTTGTAAACAGGAACCGATTCTTAGAAAGCCTTATGGTCGCAGCCCAGCACGTTCACCAGCTTGTGGGCGACCATCTCTTTGATGGCCTGACGGGCGGGCTTCAGGTACTGGCGGGGATCGAAATGGTCGGGATGCTCGGCGAAGTGTTCGCGGATGCAGGCGGTCATGGCCAGGCGCAGGTCGGAGTCGATGTTGATTTTGCAGACGGACATGGACGCGGCCTTGCGGAGCTGCTCCTCGGGGATGCCCACGGCGTCGGGCATCTTGCCGCCGAACTTGTTGATTTTCTCAACGAAAGCCTGGGGCACGGAGGAGGAGCCGTGAAGCACGATGGGGAAGCCGGGCAGACGCTTGGAGACCTCCTCCAGCACGTCGAAGCGCAGCGGGGGCGGAACCAGCTGGCCCTTCTCGTTGCGGGTGCACTGGGCGGCGGTGAACTTGTAAGCGCCGTGGCTGGTGCCGATGGCGATGGCCAGGGAGTCGCATCCGGTCTTGGTCACGAACTCCTCGACCTCCTCGGGACGGGTGTAGGAGGAATCCTCGGCGGAAACGCTGACCTCGTCC
>CATLJA010000061.1 GCA_949959305.1 uncultured Oscillibacter sp. | reverse complement strand
ATCCCAGTGGGTCACTGTCAGCATAGGAGGTGTTACTGTGATCCCCGAAACGGGAAGCGCCTATGACCTTCACCTAAAAATTGCGGATACAATGCTGTACGACGCAAAGAAAGGTGGCCGCAACCAAGTCGTTTGGGCCGATGAACAGTTCAAGCAGAGATTTGAAAGATAAATTTGGGAGAGATGATATGAAGCTATTCAATTTATTTGGAAAGAAAACGGACGCGCCGCCTCAAAAGACGGAAGATGACGAGGATGAGCTGGAAATCTATTCGGGGATGCGTGTAGAGGTGACGGCTATGGATGGCCGTATGCTTTTCGTGGCAAAGTTGATGGGCATACATGGGAGTCAGGCTGAATTACATCAATATTCAGAAGCCGCCTTTTCTCAGGAGGAACCGTTTCCTGTCAGAATCCGCGGGTACAGTGACCGTGATCGAAAGGCTGTCTACATGGAGGGCGTGATTGCGCCCCTGCCGCAAAATAAATGTTCAGTCACAGAATTGAAGGTATGCCGGATTGGAAACGACCGCGCCTTTTTCCGCCTGGACACAAATCTGGACGCCACCGCCACCATGTTCAGCGGTTTGTCGATGGGCGAAAAACCGTGCAAGCTGCTGAATATCAGCATAGGCGGAGCCTGTATCAGCTCGGAACACCGATACCATGATGGCGATAAGTTTTTGCTGAAAGTCAGGCTGTTAGAGGAACGGCCGGAATCCGCCATGTTCAGCCAGGTCATGCGCGTCATTGAAAAGGGAGAGGATGGATTTGAATACGGATGCCGGTTTTTGGAACTGACCGACGCCGATCAGGAGCAGATTACACAAAACATTTTTGCGGCGCAAAGGAAAAAAATGGGACGGTCTTAAACATTTGCTGAAATAAAGGGGAGGATATGAAATGGGTATGTTTCATCGTCACAGCCGGGGCGGCAAACGGCTCCAACGGAAACCAAAATCCGAACACCATCCAGGAGTACGGCTTGCCGCACTCCTTTTGTGCCTGTCTATGCTGACGGGCTTTCTCCCTGCCCTGGCGCGGGCAGAGGATCAAGGGGGAAACCTTTCCAGCATTGTAACATTTGACAGCATAACCCTCCACTATGCCGGTGCCGATGGACAATCGGTAGGTGCAGCAGTTCAAAACAACAGCAACCTCTACGCGATGAAGTTTGAAAACAACACACAGCTCAAATTTGGCTATGCGGAAAACGAGCCGGTATCGGCAAAGGCGCAGATCAACAAGGGCGGCAGTTTAACGGACAAAACGATCACCTGGACAATCAATTACACCCCGTGGCAGAATCCTACCGAGGGCGATGGTGTTACCCTGGACACCCCCTTTGAACTGCGGGACACCATTGATACCTCCTTGCACAGCTATGTCAATAACAGCATAACGATAGACGGTCAAACTGTTACAGGAAGCTTTTCTGCGGCTTGTAAAAAATTTTTCAAAAATCGGGCAGGTAAATTGCCCCTGAACGCGGCTATTTACGGTTATTCTAGTTAGAAGCATTTCACTTAGCCTTAGCCGGGGGTTGCCTTTTGTACTACCAGCGCGGAAAAATGCCCGGAGGATATTCCTCCGGGCATGTTTTTGCGCTTTGTCAACGACAGGGGCTCACAGCACCAGGGACGGCGCACTGTAGGCGCGGCCCGCCAGCTCACTGTTCAGCATGTACAGGCTCTTGGGGTCGGAGCCGAACAGCTCCATCTTGGAAATCAGGTCGCTGGCGTTGTCCTCCTCCTCGCCCTGCTCCTTGACAAACCAGTCCAGGAACTGCATAGTGCGGAAGTCCTTCTCCTCATAGGCGGCGGCATAAATGGCGTTGATAAGGCCGGTCACATAGAGCTCGTGCTCCAGCCCCGCCTTCAGCACGGCCATGTCGCTGTCCAGCGCCTTATCCGGCTGGGCAATGGCCCCCAGCGTAACCTTGGCGCCGTTGTTATGGAGATACTGGTAGAACAGCATGGCATGGTCCCGCTCCTCCTGGGCCTGAACCTTGTACCAGTTGGCGAAGCCGTCCAGGCCCCGGGCCTCAAAGTAGTTGGAGAAGTCCAGGTACAGGTAGGCGGAGTAAAACTCCTTGTTGACCTGCTCGTTCAGCAGAGCCGCGACTTTTTCACTCAGCATAATGGTGCTCCCTTCTTTCAAATTTCAAACAAGCTGATTGTACACCCGTTATGGCAAAAAGTCTATTGCCAAAGCTCCCAAATAAACAAAATTTCTGCTCAGAAGATCAGCCGCCCCGGGAATCAGACGCAGCTCCTCCAGTCCAGCGCCAGAATCAGCCCGCCCAGCAGCGGCGCCGCCTCCAAGCGCCGGGAACGCGTTCAACGCCGCCAGAAACGCCAGCGCCGACAAAAACGCCGAACCGCCCGGCCCAGGCGCTTCTTCTCTCCGGGGGCCTCCCGGCCCGCGGGCGGCATCAGCACCGTCTGGAGCAGAAAGCGCCCCTTCTCCCACTGGCAGCGGAAAACCCCGCCGTACTTTTCCGCCGTCCGCTTCACGCTCTGGAGCCCCAGGCCGTGGTCCTCCTGCCTGGGCCCGGCGGGCAGACCGTCGGCGCCGAAGTCCACCTGCCGGGGGCAGGGATTTTCCACCGAAATCAAAAGCCGGCGGTTCTCCGTCAGCTCCATCCGCAGGGCAATCCGCCGCTCCCCCTCCGGCAGCTCCTGACAGGCATGGACGGCGTTCTCCAGGGCGTTGGCCAGAATAACGCACAGGTCCGTCTCCTCGAAGGGCAGCTCCTCCGGCACCCGGAGGTTTGTCTCAACGGTGCAGCCCTCGTCGGATGCCTGGACAATATAGGCCGCCAGCACCGCGTTGACGGCGGGATTCGCGCAGCGGGCGGGCTCCGCCAGCTCCTCCAGTCCGCCGCTGAGGGAGCGGACATACTGCAGCGCACCCTCCTGGTCCCTCTGACGGAGCAGACCCTCCACCGCCGCCAGGTGGTGGCGCATGTCGTGGCGGTAGATGCGCCCCACCTCCATCTTCTGGCGGAGGGCGTCGTAGTCCTGCCGCTGAAGCTCCATCATCCGGTCGTTCTCATACGTCCGCATCTGCCGCCAGAGGGAGTGGAGGATGGAAAGATAGGTCAAGGGCATCAGCGCCAGCACCAGCACCAGCTGGAGCAGCCCCTTTAAATCCGGCAAAGGCACATCCACAGGAACGGACACCAGGATAAGCAGCATGTAGTACATCAGCCCAATCAGGGAGAACAGCCACCAGCCCCGGTCCAGCTTCCGCTGAAGCTCCTGATACGGACGGCGGAGGCGCTTCCAGATGAACCATTCCGCAAGCGGAAACAGGATCAGACGGCTGAAAAACAACACTACATACCCGCCTCCCGCCAGCCGGTCCAGCAGGTTCGTCGCCTGAATCAGCCAGATGCACATCGTGTCCGACAGGCAGAAAAGGAAGAAAAACCGTCCGTTGCGGTACTTGGAAAGCCAGAAAAACAGCGCCATGCTGGGCAGGGAGCAGGTGAAGAAGATGAGGGCGATTGGGCTTTGCTCCAGGGCTGCCGCCGCCGCAAAGGTTACGGCGCTCATGACAAGCACGCCGGAGATGCAGACAGCCAGCGTGGTCCGCCAGGAGCGGCGGGATTCGAACAGCAGAAGAAACACAATCAGAACATGAGCCAGAGACCAGAGCTGAGAGATATCCCGCAGGGCCGTCACAGCGCTTCACCTCCCGAGGCGTCCAGCCAGAAATCGCTCCACCGCCGCTTTGCCAGGGCGGTCAGGCCCCGGGCCAGGGGGACCCGGATTCCGCTGTCCATACGGAGGAACCCCTTCTCCACGGCGGCAACGTAAAACAGGTTCGCCACGAAGCTGGCCCCGCAGAGGAAAAACCGCTGGTCTGCCAGCAGCGGCCCCGCCTCCTCCTGAAAGGGGCTGCGCACCGTCACGCTGTCCAGGCTGCCTCCGTCCGCCAGGTGGTAGCGCACCGCCCGGCCCGCCAGCTCGGCATAGACAATTTCGTCCAGGCGCAGGCGCGCCAGCCCGTCCTTCGTCCGTACGGCGACGCAGGCGGAGCGCTGCTTTGCCAGGGCCGAGGCGGCCTGGTCCAGCACCTGAAAAAGCTTATCCGGCTCCGCCGGCTTCATCAGGTAGTAAAAGGCCCGGGCCGCGTAGGAGTCCACGGCGTACTCCGGCGAAACCGTCAGGTAAATGATGGCCCCGCCGCTGTACAGCTCCCGCAGGCGCATGCCCACGTCGATGCCGCTGGAGCCGGGCATTACCACATCCAGCACATACAGGTCAAACCCGCCGCACTCCCTCGCCGCGTCCAGCAGCTCTTCACCGGAGGAAAAAACCGACAGCTTCACCGCCAGGGCGGGCCGGGCCGCCGCATACTCCCGCAGCAAACGGCCGACGGCCTCCCGCTGCTTCGTCTCGTCGTCGCAAAGCGCCAGCTTAATCATAAGGTCCCTTCCTCCCTGTGCAAATTCCGCGCAAAATCAAACCAAATTTACGCAAAGCATCAAAAACTCAGTTTTCCTTGCTATACTGAACATATCATGCTCCCGCTGAATTTGTCAAGCCGTTCCGGAGCAAAGCCTTTAAAAGGCCGTGCGGAATTTTTTCCCGCCCCAAAAACGGCGAAGCCCTGCCCCCGCCGCTCCGGCCTGTCCGGGCCTCAGCCGCCGGGCCTCAGCCGCCGCAGGTTTTCCTTCAGCGTGCGGATGGTTTCCGTGATGATTTTCAGCTCCATGTGGGAGCAGTCGGACAATATGTGGGCCGCCTCCGTCTCAAAGACAGTCTTGGAAGCGGTCAGGCTGTCGCAGAGAATCTGGTCCACCGTCACGTCCAGAGCGTTGGCCACGCTGACCAGGGTGGGGAGGCTGAGCTTCGTGGCCCCGCGCTCAATGTGGGAAATATTGGACGGCTCCTGGCCGGACATCTCCGCCAGCGTCTGCTGGGTCAGCCCCCGCTCCTTCCGCAGGCGGCGGATGCGCACGCCGATGGCCTGGTAATCGAGCTCCATAAGCTCCCTCCTCTCAAAACCATTTCCAGTAATTTTCTATATATTTTTTTCAGTAAAGTTATTGTATATCCGAATCGGATATGTTAAAATGCTTTCCA
Source organism: uncultured Oscillibacter sp. (assembly GCA_949959305.1). Lineage (GTDB taxonomy): Bacteria > Bacillota > Clostridia > Oscillospirales > Oscillospiraceae > Oscillibacter. The sequence goes on along the minus strand of CATLJA010000061.1, from coordinate 9,487 downwards.
TGTCCGATTCGGATACATATTAAAGTTTTGCCGTCAGGCGCAGTAACATTGAGGTGCTGTCATGACAGAACGTGTTGAACACAAAAAAAGCCGCGGCTTCTCTTTGGTGGAAACCCTGGCCGTGGTGGCGATATTGGTAATCCTGCTGAGCGTCTCCGCCGTAGCGGCGGCCTACTACCGGGACTATTTGAAAATCACCGAGCTGGACAACGCCGCCCGGGAAATTTACATGGCCGCGGAGAACCGGGCTGTGCTGCTGGGCGGCGGCGGGCAGCTGGACAGGGCGTTGGAGAGCGGCGCCGCGGCGCCGCTGGCCGAGGGCGGGGAATCCGCCTCCGTCTATGTCGGCGAGGATACGGCCCTCTCCCTGGGCCTTCTGGCCGGCGGGTCCGTCGATCCCGCCCTTTTGGACGAAAAATTCTACATCGTTTACGACAGGGCCAGCGGGGCCGTCACCGACGTGTTCTATGCGGAGGGCGGAGAAATCCAGACCATCGCCCGGGCCTTTGAGCTGGCGGAGCAGGGCCGGGACGCGCGGATGCGCCCTGGAGACGGCGGTCCCATGCTGGGCTACTACGGCGGGCAGCAGCAGGCCCGGTCCCCCTTCACCCCCCTTCCCGCGCCGGAGGTCATCGTTGAGATTGAAAACGCGGAACGGCTCACGGTGAAGGTCACCTTCATCATCCCTGAGGAAGCCCGGAAGCTGATGGGCGGCTATAACGAAACCGCGCTGAGCGCCAACGCCCGCCGGACCGTGACCCTGAGTTATCCTGGAAAGGAGCCCGTCACGCTGTTTGACAGCGCCCCTCTGAAAAACCCGTTCCCCAACCGCCTTGCCACTTCTGGCGCCCTTTCCTCCGGCTCCATCTCCTACACCTGGGTGCTGGATGAGCTGGACACCAACGCCGCCCGGGACAACGGCCGCCATTTCCACAAGATTTTCGGCCAGGGCGGGACCTCTTACGGCGAAGACTTCACCGTCTCCGCCGAAATCACCCTGTCCGCCGATGGGCGGCAGCCCGTCTCCGCCTCCGGCCAGGATACGGACAACAGCCTCTTCGCCGCCCGCAGCGGCGGGGACACCGCCCGGCTGGAGAACGTGCGCCACCTCCAGAACCTGGACCAGGAGACCTCCCAGGCCGGCGGAAAAACCGCCGCCGTGCAGCTGGCGGACATCGACTGCTATCACGCGGCGGTCTACCCGGAGTATGAATTCGCCCCTATTGTAAATAAGGACCTTCTCTCCTTCGACGGCGGCTGGAGCACCGGGGAGGACGGCCAGCGGCGGCGGAACGAGATTCTGGACCTCCATGTGACGGAGGGGAGCGCCAAGGATAAAGAGGGCGCGGGACTGTTTTCCAGGACCAACGACGGAACGTCTGCGAAGCCGGTCGCATTTACTGGCATTCGCCTGATTGACCCCGAGGTGATCGCCCCGAAGACCAGCGGGGCGCTGGCCGGCGTGGCCGGAAACAACAGCCTGTTCAAGGACATTAAGGTGCTTAACGCCGCAGTAGACGGCCGGGCAGCCAGCGGCGGCGTGGTCGGGAGCATCGTGGAAAACGGCGGTTCTGGCCCTAATCTTTATTATGAAGGCAGCTCAGCATTTCAAGACATTCGCGTTATCAACACCCGGGTCAACTGCGCCAACGGTGTGGCCGGAGGCGTAGTCGGCAAGGCTTATGGCAAGGGCATTTATTCTGATGATGAAACTGCTCCCATTTTTAGTTTTGATAACTGCTGGGTTTACTGGGAGCCCGAGGAGGGACAGCAGAACCTTCGCAGTCTGCTGGGCAGTGACAATCCCGAGGAAAAATTGGTAGCTTACGCCATTACCGGACAAAGCGCAGGCGGCCTTGCAGGTGAACTGGAAGCGCAGTATACCATTTACGCCAGCATTACCGACAGCCTTGCGGCCACTACCATGCACGGGACTTTGTACGCGGGTGGGTTTTCCGGAAAATCCAGCAGCCGCGTCACGGTCGAAGGTTCTTACACCGACTGCTACCTGTCTGGTCAAAATGCTGCGGGTCTGCTCGGCACCATGGACAATTTTCTCACAGCAAAAAATATCTACACCGCCGGATTCATCGACATGAAAGAGACGGTGAAGGCCGCCGGGTTCTGTCTTGGCGACGCAAAGGTTACCACAGAGAACTCCTATACCGCCATGTACTATCCCGGGCAGGAGGAAAGCACGGATTATACCGGGCGCATTTTCCAGCTGTCTGAATCCCAGGCACTGCTCTACAACGACGAGTTTACCAATACATACTATTTAAATGTAAACTATGGGCACAAGTCCGACGGATCTCCTCCGGAGTCCCTGGGCGGCTCTCCCGGAAAACAGGCCGGATTGGCCGCCTATCCCGAGCTGTCCTCGGCGGCGAAGTTCATCAGCAGCCACGGCTGGGGGAACAGCTTCAGCAGAAAGACCGCCGGCACTTCCTTCCCCTACAACCTCCAGGAGAACATGCGGCTGGACATCTACGAGTTCCCCGGCCTGAAAAACCTGCCGCACTACGGCGACTGGTTCGCGGAATTTTCCAGGCCCAGCCTGGTCTATTACGAGGACTACGGGAACGGCCGCATCGGCTTCTCCGGCGGCAACGCCCGGTACCTGTCGGATGAGGAATCCAAAATCGGATCCTTAAACGACCTGACCATCCGCTCCGACGGCTACGCCGTGGCGTTTCTGAAAGAAGACGTCAAGGGAGGCGGCTGCCAAATTACCTATCGGTATTTGGACACCTCAAACCCGGAAAATCCCCAGTGGGCGGCGCTCACCCAGGCTTACGGCACAGCCGCCCTCCTCCCGGCGGAGTGGGACGGGAAAGAATACTATCTGGCCCCCCTGCCCGATGTTCTGGTCACCGGAGACCTTACCAGCCCGGACTTTTTCCAGTACCTGCACTTCTCGGCTTCCAACAGCGCGGGCCTGAACGCCTCCGGCGAGAGCTTTTACAATCCCCATTTCGCCGAAGCGGTCGTTCCCTACGCCTCGGAAGACGGCTCCCTTTTCCTCCAGCCCACCATGCCTCCGGCGCAGGCCGCCGGCCTCGTCTCGGAATACGCCTCCGGCGAGCTGATTGCCAAGCGGACCCGGGGCGCGGCCAGCATCCGCACGCCCCGCCACTTCTTCAACCTGAGCCGCTACCCGGACTACTACCACAACACCCGCCACCGCCTGAGCTTCCAGCAGGAGCTGGACCTGGACGGCGGAGAGGGCGTTTACAGCGGTTATCCCGGGCTTCTGGAGTATTCAGGCGGCGTTCAGCTCCAGTCCCGCATCGGCACCGGGCGCGCCCCCTTCCTGGGCGTTTACGACGGCAACTGCCGCACAATCCGGCGCCTGGCTTTCATTACGGACATGGAGAATGACCCCTCCCTCAGGGAGGACCCTTCCCAGGTGGCCATCGGCCTGTTCGGGCACTCCAACGGAACGCTGCAGAACATCGTCTACAAGCTGGACGGAAATCCGGCGGTGGACGCGTTCTTCCCCAGCAGCCCAAAAAACACCTGCGTGGGGGCACTGCTGGGCCGGAACGGCAGCGTCGGCACAGTGGAAAACTGCGCCGTGGAGGCCGTCCGCCTGGACCTGCGGGCCTATACCACCACCATCTATATCGGCGGCCTGGCCGGGCTGAACGAGGGCCGGATTCAGGGCTCCGCCGCCGACTGCGCCCTTATCCAGGCCGAGGGCTCCAATTACGCCTCCGCCTACGTGGGCGGCCTGGTGGGCCGGAACCAGGGCGGGCTTGAAATCAGCGAGTGCTACGCGGTGGGCCGCCTCTCCGCCAGCGCGGACAAGGAAACTTCCCCGGTCTGCCTTTCCGGCTTCGCGGGCTGGAACTCCGGCAATATCTCCCATTCTTACTCCGCCATGGACCTCCGGACCGACGGCGCGGGGGCGAAAGCCTTCGGCTTCTGCGGCAGGTCCGGGGGCGGCCGGCAGAGTAGCACCTTCTTCCTGAACAAGGGCAACTTCTCTTACCGGGACCAGGAGTTCTCCGCCAACTATGACGCCGGAGAGAGCGCCCGCTCCGTCACCTACAAGGAGCTGACGGCGAAGCCCTCTATTATCTCCGGCATGACCGTCTCCGGCCGGGACGGCTCCTTCCCCTACCCCTCCGCCGTGACAAACGGCGCGGGCGTTACCCATTACGGCAGCTGGCCCGAGCCCCTGGATTTGGGCGAGATGGGCGTGTACTACTGGGAGAAGCATATCACCGAAAAGGGCCCGGAATACAACTATACCATTCTGGCGGTGAAGCCGGGCCAAAAAACCATCAGCAGAATTTCCCTCTCCCAGCCCCACCGCGACCAGGGCTGCGTGGTGACTGACTACGGCTACGGCTACTACAACATGGAAGGCCGGGAAATCAACAACCTCTCCTCCCAGAACCTCCTGTACTCCATCGGCGGCGGCATCGGCCGGTCCTTCGGCGAGCTTTTCGACAGCGGAGAGCTTGCCGCCCAGCAGGTTGGGGCGGTGGACAGGGACCTGGCCGGGAAGATAGCGGACTCCAGCGATTCCGGCGCTCCGGCGTTTGTATGCCACTCCTTCCACAGCTTCGGCCTGGACGCGGGCCTGGGCGGGCTCTATCCTGACAGCGCGCCCCAAACCTCCAGCACCCCCGCAGTCCCCAACGCCACGCTCTCCCTCAGCCAAAACGGAATCCTTTTCGTGGAGTTCACCCTGAATCCCTTCTTTGCCGAGGCGCTGTCTGTGAAATACCCCAGCGGCTGGGGGCAGGCCGTGGGCGCTTCCGCAGAGCATATCCCGCCCACCGCCGTTCCCGGCAGCAAGGAAAACCCCTACGGCGTGCGCACCATTGAGCAGCTGGAGCTGATCAACTGGAACAACCAGACTCGGAACGCCCGCACGGTGGTGGAGCAGAACTTCAATATTTCCCAGTTTCCCTACCTGTCCTCCGCGAACACAACCACGCAGTACCACTGGACGCAGAGCCACGACATCAAGGGCGTGGAGGGCGAGACCTATTATCCCATCGCCGAGTATTACGACAGCGAGTACACGACAGGCTCCAACAGTAAGGGATATCTGCGCGGCTGGTTCGGCGGCGTCTACGACGGCGGCGGCTATCTGATCGAGAACGTCAACATTCAGGGGCAGCGCGCCTCCTGCGCGGGCCTGTTCGGCGCGGTCTACAACGGGACGCTGAGAGACATCGTCCTTTATTCCTCCAGCGGCAACAGCACCGTGAAGAGCGGCTTCTACGACGGAAGCGAGAGCGACGCGAACAACAACCCCATCGTGTCCAACAGCCAGTGGTACGCCATCGGCGCCCTGGCGGGCATAGCCGCCTCCCATGACAGCGAGGGCAACCCCGGTGGAACCGCCGTGGAAAACTGCACCGTCTCCGGCTATAAGATTGAGGCACATACGTATACCCATTCGAAGGCGGGGGCAAACCTGTGGGGCGGCACGGGCGTGGGCGGACTGCTGGGCCTTTCCAACATGAACCTGTCCGGCTGCACCGCGGACACGAAGATCGAGCTCGTTGCGGGTTCCACTCTGCACGACAACATGCGCGTGGGCGGATTGGTGGGCTCCTGCCAGGGCAGCGTTACCAACTGTTACGCCGGGGGTGAGATTTCCGTCAGCTCAAATATGAAGGGCGACCGTGGAATTTACATCGGCGGGCTGGTGGGCGGCAGCTACATGAAGCCCCTTGAGGTACGGACGGGCCGCGTCATCGGTCTTGTGTCTGACAGCAACGGCTACACCAGCAACTCCCTGATCAACTGCTACAGCTACGTCCGCCTGCCAAGCCCCACCGACAACGCCAACATCAAGGGCCTGTACGCCCTGGGCGGCACGGGCGAAATCAACCCCATCGACTATCCTAATGCCGCCCAGAACCACGGCAAGTCCGCCAAGCGGAACTGCTACTACCTGGAGAGCGAGGTGCTGGGCAACAGCAGCAGAGAGGCCATTTTGACTAAAATGCAGGACTCCTATTTCAAGACCGATCTGGAGCACACTGTCGGCACACAATACAAATTTTCGTCTGGCCAGATGACGCTCTTGGGAAATGTCAGAAGCGTCTACATCGTAAACACGGGAACCACCGTCAATATCTCTACCACTAGAAACCGCGGCCTTTGTTACATGAAAATTGACGTTCTGGAGGACGGGGTGTCCCTGTTCCAGTATGAAGGAACAACGGGACAGTACAAATTCGTCGGCTGGCTTGTCAACTATGCGCAAAACCAAAACAGCAGCACCTGGGATGTCGCCACCGACCCGGCTTACCTCTATGAAGGCTATGAAGGCTATCCAGCCATTCCCGTCAGCTGCGTCACCGGCCTGAGCTACGAGCAGCTTTCCGGTCAGGCCCTTATCAACGAAAAGACGATTTACGACCTGCTCCCCGCCTTCTCGGAAGTGGACAATTCCTCCGGCGACGGCATCGCAGTCCCCGGCAAGTACAGCTATCCCCCCGCCACACGGCCGGATTTGCAGGACCGGGATTACCCCTTCCCCACCATACTGAAAAAGGACGCGGGAGAGGGGCAGGAGCCCTGCCATGTCCACTATGGCGGGTGGCCGCTGAACGGCTTCCGCCGCCAGCGCATCCAGAATGACCAGGACGGCAATCCCGTCTACCTGGGCGGCAGCCCCATTGCGGCCGACCTGTTCGCCGGGAAGACCTACCGGGAGCACCTGGTGCTGACGGAGGACGTCGCGGTCAACGGAACCTGGAGCGTGGAGCTGGCAAGCCAGGCCGGGACGGGCGGCGCGCCGCCGATTGTCCAGCTGGCCCGGGAAGTAGAAGCTGTGTCCGGAAAGCCGAAAACCTACCTTCTGGAGCTGACGGCCCTTCGGAACGGCTCGGACGATCTCCGCATCACCTACACGGAGCCCGGCGGCGCCGTCTATTCCCTTCTCGTGCCCGTTCATGTCACATCCAGCGTGAAGCTGCGGCCCGACAGGCTCTTTATGTTCCCCGACGATACGGCGGAAATCACGGTGAAGGCCGCCGACCGGAACGGCGTTCTCCTGACGGACGGCCTGCTGGAGCTCAAGGGCAATCCCAACTGCGGCGGCAGCGGCTTCCTCGCCGCCCAAACCCTGACGGCGGGGCAGACGGCGGACGCGTTCCCCTCCGTCCGCTTCAACACCACAGGCGCCCCGGCGGGCAAAACGCTGATGTCCAGCACCAATTTCGACTATGTCATTCCCGCCGGCGGCACGGACGCGGAGCACCGCTATGGCGGGGACGGAGATATCCGCGTCGACGTCATCCAGCCCTGGGAGATAAGCTTCCCGAACCCCCGCACCTGCGTCGTCACCTTCCCCGCCTCCTTCTCCGTTGTGGAAAACGGCGTGGAAACGGACCTTCTCCAGTTCAGCGGCCTTCAGGCCAAAGTAACCTCCACGCCGGCCGCGGTAACTCTGACAGAGGAGACGAGAGCGGACGGAGCAGCCGTCTATACCCTGACCTACGGCCAGGATGTGACGGCCATCCCGGCGACCCAGCTGTCCGTCTCCCTGACGATGACCAGCCGGGATCACAAGCTCATTCCCGAAGACGGGCCTCAAGTCCACCAGCTGACTCTGACGGTGGAAGCGGACTCTCCGGCCCCGCCGGAGGGACAGAGCCTCAGCCCCGCGCCCGCCGTGTCCGGCGGAGAGGAATCCGTCCGCCGGCGGCGCTGGCGAGGCCGGACCCGCAAAGCTTAAAGGAAAGGATGGACGCCCCGTGAAGAAAGTGATTCAAAAACTGCAAAGCCAGCGCGGGGCGTCTATCCTTCTGGCGCTGCTGTTCCTTCTGGTGTGCATGATGGTAGCGGCCTCCGTCCTGATGGCGGCGGTCTCCAACGCGGGAAAGATTCGGAGCAATTATGAGGAGCAGCAGCGGTATCTGGCTCTGTCCTCCGCCCTCCGGCTGGTGGCCGGAGAGATTGAGAATGCGGAGTACACGGGGCGGTATACCGTCACTACCTGGGACGAACCCGTGGAATGGGACGAATACGGAGTTCCCATCGCCTACGCGCACTATTACCGCCTCGACCAGGCGGAAGGAAGCTTTTCCTGCGGAGACCTGGGACAGCAGCCGGAGCAGCCGAACCCGTTGGTGAAAATCGGCTGCATGGTCCCCCTGCTGGAGGAGCTGGACGGCCTGTTCGCCCAAAAGGAGGCCAAGGGAGAGCTTTCCGCCGGTTCCCTGAAGTCCTACCCCGGCGTCAAGACCCACACGCTTACTTTTACCATAGACGGCACCACGTCCATGGGGCTGGGCGATCTCAAAACACTGCTCAACAAAATAACGCTCACCGTCCGGATGGACGAAAGCCGCCGCATCCGCCTGGTCTGCACCTTGACGGAGGGAAGTGCGGTTTACCAAATGGAGGCGGAGCTGACTCCCGTCGGAGCCCCCGTTGTCAGCTACAGCGCGGCCGGATTTCCAGGCTCCGTGCCCTCGGCGGGCGCGAAAGACATAAGCGTTTCCGCTCCCTTGGACGCAGTGGAACCCGGCAAGGAACCCGGCAAGGCGCAGAGCATAAAGTGGGAGCTGGCCTGGATTGCGAAGGAGGCGGCAGGCGAATGAGAGAAAAACTGAAAAGCTCCCGGGGCGAGACCCTGGTGGAGGTGCTGGCCTCCGTGCTGGTCTGCGCGCTGTCCATCGCGCTGCTGGCGGGAGCCGTCTCGGCCTCCGTCCGCATCGACCTTCAGGCCCAGGCGGCGGACAGCGAATACTACGAGGTCCTGTCCCAGGCGGAGGCCCAAAGCTTTGACCGCCGCTTGGAAACCCTGTTCGGGCAGAATGTCCTGCCGGGCGTCAAAATCTCCGTCGTCAACAACGGCTCCGACCCTAGCAGGAAGCTGCTAAACGTTTACTTTTACGGAAACGACAGGCTGTTCTCCTACGCGCCCAAACCGGGAGGCGGCTCATGAAGAAAAAACTGAGCGCGTGCGCCGGGTTCTCCCTGGTGGAGACGCTCTGCGCCGTGGCCGTGCTGATGCTGCTGTGCGTAATGCTGAACTCCGGCCTCAGCGTGGCCGTAAAGACCTATTTTGACATTACGGCGGAGTCGGAGACCCAGCTTCTGCTGAACTCCCTGACCAACGCCATTGCCGGAGAGCTCCGCTACGCCTACGGCGTAAGCGGGAAGGACGACCCGGTTTACAACGGCGGCCTCCGCCTTGCCCTGACGGCAGACGGACAGGTCTGCGTCACAGGCGGTCCCGGCGGCGATAAGGAGCTGCTGCCCACGGAAAAGGACGGCCGGGGCGGCGCTTACCACGGCAAAAAGTACAACGTCGTTTTGCTTGAGGAGGGCGGCGCCAAAGTCCCGCTGGTCCGGTACTCCGAGAAGGACGGCTGTTTTACCATTAATTTCAAGGTTGTCTGGGCGGAGCGCGGCATCAGCGCGCAAACGCCGGAAGGCGGCGTTGTAATCCGCTGCCTGAACGCGCCCAGGGAACTGGAAGGAGGAGCGGGGACCCCATGAAATA
>CATLJA010000060.1 GCA_949959305.1 uncultured Oscillibacter sp. | reverse complement strand
TCAAGGCTCTTTCCCTCAAAAGTAGTAAATTGGTAGTAAATTCAGCTTGAAATCCTGCTTGTATGCCCGTAAATCAAGGCTTTTTTGAGATAATCAACCATTTTCTCTTTAAAAGTTCGAAAAAGCGATCGCTTCAAGCCTGAAAAGAGGGGCGTTTCGTTCCCGGCCTTTGTCCTCAGCGGAGGCGGAAGGCGGCCACCAGGCTTTTGAGGAGGCTTGCCTGGGAGGACAGCTCCTGACTGGCGGCGGCGGACTGCTCGGAGGTGGCGGAGTTGGTCTGCACCACGCTGGAAATTTGGTCGATGCCCTCGGTAACCTGGTTGATGGCGGCGGTCTGCTTCTCCACGGCCTCCACCACAATGGACATCTTGGAGGTCACGCCGCCGGCGCTCTCGCTGGTGCGGCCCAGGGATTGGGTTACTTCGTTTACCACGCCGCTGCCCTCGGACACGGCGGCAATGGAGCTTTCAATCAGGTCCTTGGTGGCCTTGGCGGCCTCGTCGGACCGATTGGCCAGATTGCGGACCTCGTCGGCGACGACGGCGAAGCCCTTTCCGGCGGAGCCCGCCCGGGCGGCCTCCACGGCGGCGTTCAGCGCAAGGATGTTGGTCTGGAAAGCGATGTTTTCAATGGCGGCGATAATCTTGGAAATCTCCTCGGAGGAGCTGGAAATTTTCCCCATAGCTACGTTCAGCTGCTTGACGTACTCCACGCTGATGTTGAGCTGGGCTCCCGCCTGCTCTACAAACTGGCCGGCCTCCCGGGTAGCCTGGGCGGTCAGCTGGGCGTTCTGAGCAATGTCGCTGATGGTGGCGGAAAGCTCCTGAACGGAGCTGGCCTGCTCCGTCGCGCCCTGGGCCAGGGCCTGGGCGCTGTTGGACACCTGATCGGAGCCGGCGGCGACCTGGTCCGCGCTCTGCCGAATCTGGCCCATGGTGTCGCTGAGCCTGGACTGAATGCTGTTCAGGGAGGTTTTGATGGAGCGGAAGTCCCCCACGTAATCCAGCTGGGCGGCGGCAGTGAGGTCGCCGCCGGCAATAGCGTCCAGTACGGAGGCGATTTCCCCTATGTAGGACCGGAGGCGCCGGATGGTTTCCTCAAAGATGCCGGCCAGCTGGCCCACCTCGTCGTTGGAGTGGACGGAGATGGCGGTTTCCTGCCCGTCGGCCAGGCCAAGGCTGCCCTGCTCCAGCCGCTGGGCCACCCGGGTGATTTCGGCCAGGGGGAAGGAGACGGTTTTCTTCAAAAAGGCCGTCAGGATGAAAACGCACGCGATGATGACGGCAATGCTCACCAGGGAGGAGCAGATTACGGTCATGAAGATCTGGCGGTTGGCGGCGGCGGAAGAAATGCCGGCGAACAGAAGCCCGTCGACCGCGCCGGAGGCGTCCCGGGTGGGAACGTAGGAGCAGATGTACTCCTCGTTCAGGATGGTGGCCTTGCCCACGAAGCTCTGCCCCTTTTGCAGCACAATCTCGGACAGCTCGGGGGACAGAGTGGTTCCCACCGCCCGCTGCCCGTTTTGAATCACAGTGGTGTAGGCCCGGGTATTTCCCTCAAAGATGGTGAATTCACAGCCCATGCGGCTTTTCAGCTCGTCCAGCAGCTGGGTGGGGTCCTCCGCGCTTCCTGGCTGGCTCAGGGTATAAGCCAGCATGTTGGTGCCGTTGGTACAGCGCTGCTCCAGCATTCCGGACGTCAGGGAGCGGAACATAATCACGCACATGGCCACCGCGAAAACCACGGATACCATCTGCATGATGACGACTACGTTGCCTACTTTTTTGCCGATGCGGGTCTGCTTCCCGCCGCCGTTGGAAAACGCGATTTTTCTCATGGCTGCTCACTCCGTCTATTGATAAAATTCAAAAATGGCATAACACCCATCTTATTAATTATACTGGTGAACCGTTGCTTTTGCAAGCCCTTTTTCCAAACCCCGCTGAATTTCCGCCCCAAAACCCGGGGACAAAAAGCGTCCCAGCCGCGCCTGGCGGCCGGGACAGAAATTTGGGCGGGGAAAAAGCGTTACCGCTCCTCCCGGAAATAGGCCAGGCCCAGTCCGGCGGGGGGCTGCTTTTCCTTATTGTTGCGCATGCTGGAGGCGATCAGCACAATCACCGTCACCAAATAGGGCAGGATTTTATAAAGCTGGGTGGGAATGAAGGGCAGCACCAGCCGCAGGTACAAAATCATCAGCGCGCCGAAGAGCACCGAGCCCCAGATGGCGGCCAGGGGACGCCACATGCAGAAGATGACCAGGGCCACCGCCAGCCAGCCCACGCCGCTGAGCCCCTCGTGATTCCACACGCACCCGGCGATGGTCATGATGTACACCATGCCGCCCACGGCGGAAATGCCGCCGCCGATGACCGTGGCCAGGTACTTGTACCGCTCCACGGGGATGCCCGCCGCGTCCGCCGTGGCGGGAGACTCGCCCACGGAGCGGAGGTACAGCCCCGCCCGGGTGCGGTTCAGGAAGAAGAACATCCCTCCGGCCAGCAGCAGGCCCAGGTAGAAAAAGACGCTGTTGCCAAAGAGCACGCCGCCCGCCACAGGAATTTTCTGCAGGAAGGCGGGGAAGGGAGAATTCTGGAAAAAGCCCTTCAAGGTGTTCCCGATGGAGATATAGCCGTTTTCCCGGACCCGCATGTACTCGCCGATGAACTGGCCCACGCCGGTGCCGAAGATGGACAGAGCCAGGCCGGTGACGTTCTGGTTGGCCCGGAGGGTGATGGTAAGGAAGCTGAAAATCAGGGAGGCCAGCGCTCCCGCCAGGAAGGCGCAGAGGATGCCGACGGCCACGGCCGCCAGGCCGCTGGCCCCGGCGCCCGCCGCCTTCTCGTAGTAGAACACGCCGCCCAGGCCCAGGGCGCCGCCCATGAACATGATGCCCTCCACGCCCAGGTTCAAATTGCCGGACTTCTCCGTCAGTATCTCCCCCAGGGTGCCGAAGAGAAGCGGCGTGCCGTAAGTGACGGCGGCGACGATGAGGGCGAGGAACAGATTCAGAAAATTACCCATGCCGCGCCTCCTTTTTCTCCGCGCCGCGGAAAATCAGCCTGTAGTTGATGAAGAACTCGCAGCCCAGCATGCAGAACAGCAGAATGCCGGTGATGATATCGGAAATGGAGGTGGGCACCGCCATGCGGGTCTGGAGGGTCTCCGCCCCCTTGCTCAAAACCGCCAGCAGGGCGGAAATGCCCACCATGGCGAAGGCGTTGAGCTGGCTCAGCCAGGCTACGGTAATGGAAGTGAAGCCCACGCCCCCGGCCACACCGTCGTACAGCGTGTTGTTGGCCCCGGAAGCCACGATAAAGCCCACAACGCCGCTGATGGCCCCGGAGAGGAACATGGTCCGCATCATCACCCGGCCCACGTTCATCCCGGCGTACCGGGCGGTGTTGACGCTGTCGCCGATGACGGCGATTTCATAGCCGTGCTTGGTGTGGTTCATGTAGACGTGCATGAACACCACCAGCACCAGCACGATAATCCAGCCGCAGTGGACCCCCAGCACCCGGGGGAGGCAGGCGGCCTGGTCAAACTGGGGAATAATCTGAGAGCCCTTCCGGCCCTCCCAGGGCCCTCCCTGGAGCCAGCGGACCACGCCGATGATAATATAGTTCATCATCAGGGTAAAGAGCGTCTCGTTGGTGTTCCACCTGGCCTTGAAAAAGGCGGGAATCAGGGCCCAAAGGCCCCCGGCCAGCGCGCCCGCCAGGCCCATGACCACCAGCAGGGCGGGGGAGGGCAGGCGGTTTGCCCAGAAGAGGGCGAAATAGCTGGCGGCGATGGCCCCGGCGGTAATCTGCCCCTCCGCGCCGATGTTCCAAAAGCGCATCTTGAAGCACGGGGCGATGGCCAGGGCGCAGCCAAGCAGCGGGACGGCAATTTTCACCGTCTGCCGGACGGCGCTTTTCTTTCCCAGGGCGCCGGAAATCATGGTGCCGTAAGCGGTGACGGGGTTGGCCCCCGCCAGGCCCATCACCAGGGCCCCCAGCAGCAGGGCAAAGAGAATGGAGCCGGCCCGGATGCACCAGACCTTCCAGCCCTCCATGCCGTCCCGCTTCGCCAGACGGATAAGGGGAATTTTCTTCTCGCGGTTCATGCCTCTGCCTCCTTTCCGCCTAAGGCGCTCATCAGCAGGCCGATCTGCTCCTTGGCGGCGGAGCGGGCGTCCACCACGCCGCTGACCTGGCCGCCGCAGAGCACCAGGATGCGGTCGCACAGCTCCAGCAGCACGTCCAGGTCCTCGCCCACGTAAATGACGGCCACGCCCTTCATCTTCTGTTCCGTCAGCAGGTTATAGATGGCGTAGGAGGTGTTGATGTCCAGGCCCCGGACCGCGTAGGCGGTCATGAGCACCGAGGGGGCGCTGGCGATTTCGCGGCCCACCAGCACCTTCTGCACGTTGCCGCCGGACATGCGGCGGACGGGGAAGTCCGTGCTGGGGGTGACTACCTCCAGTTCCTTCCAAACCCGCAGAGCCAGCTCGTTGGGGTCCTTGCGGTTGAGGAACACGCCCGGGCCCTTCTTCCAGGAGCGGAGCATCATGTTCCCCGTCATGCCCATGGAGCCCACCAGGCCCATGCCCAGCCGGTCCTCGGGGACGAAGGCCATGGCTACCCCGGCCTTGCGGATCTGCATGGGGGTTTTGCCTACCAGGTTGGAGGGGGCTCTGCCCCCGGGGGTGTAGAGGATTTCCCCGCCGCTGACCGGGCAGAGGCCGGATATGGCCTCCAGCAGCTCCTTCTGGCCGGAACCGGCGATGCCGGCCACGCCCAGAATCTCGCCGCCCATGGCGGTGAAGCTGACGTTGTCCAGCTTTTTGACGCCTTCCCCGTCCAGGACGGTGAGGCCCTTGACCACCAGCCGCTCCGACGGCGCTTCGTACCGGGGCCGGTCGATGTTCAGCGTCACCGCGCGGCCCACCATCATATCGGTGAGGGCCTGGGGACTGGTCTCGGAGGTTTTCACCGTTCCGATGTACCTGCCCTTGCGGAGGACCGCCACCTTGTCGGAAAGGGCCATGACCTCGTGGAGCTTGTGGGTGATGATGACGATGGCCTTTCCGTCGGCCTTCATGGCCCGGAGCACGTTGAACAGCTTGTCCGTCTCCTGGGGCGTGAGGACGGCGGTGGGCTCGTCCAGAATCAGGACGTCGGCCCCCCGGTAGAGGACCTTGACAATCTCCACCGTCTGCTTCTGAGAAACGGACATATCGTAGATCTTCTGAGCGGGGTCGATGTCAAAGCCGTACTTTTTACAAATGGCCCCGACCTTTTCCTCCGCGGCCCGGATATCCAGCCTGCCCGGCTCGCCCAGCCCCAGGACGATGTTTTCCGCGGCGGTGAACACGTCCACCAGCTTGTAGTGCTGGTGAATCATGCCGATGCCGTGGGCGAAGGAGTCCTTGGGGGAGCGGATGGAGACGGGCTTTCCGCCCACGAAAATCTGTCCCTCGTCGGGAAAGTAGATGCCGGAGAGCATGTTCATCAGCGTGGTTTTTCCGCTGCCGTTCTCCCCCAGAAGGGAGAGAATTTCTCCCCGGTTCAGCTGCAGGTCGATGCCGTCGTTGGCCACCACCTCGCCGAAGCGCTTGGTGATGCCTTTCAGTTCAATGGCGCAAACAGTTTTGTCCAAGTGCGGTCATCCTTTCTAAGAGGTCCCGGCGGGGAACGGCGGCCGGGCGGAGTCGGGATGGATTGGAAAAAAGAGGGGCCCCGCAGGGGCCCCTATGGAGTTCTTTTGTTGCGTTCCGGTATCAGCCGAACTCGGCGTTCAGCCACTCGATGCCGTCAATTTCAAGGGCGAAGTAGGGAGCGGACTGGAAGTAGGACTCGTGGAACGCGCCGTCGAACACGGCCTCCTCGGAGTCGGGGGTAAAGTCGCCGTCGGTGTCCAGGGCGAAGGCGCTCTCCAGGGCCTTGCCCCCGATGGTGAAGGTGGAGGTGTCGAAGACCTGGAGCGCGCCGGAGCGGATCTGGTCCTCCACCTCCGCCAGCTTCTCGGCGGTGCCGGGGGCGGCGATGGACTCGTTCAGCTCCGTCATGACCACGGCGCCCATGTCCATGCCGTGGCACCAGTCCTGGTCAAAGCTCGCGCCGTTGGCCACGGAGCTGATGGCGTACTCGAAGTAGGGGGCCCAGTTGATGCGGGTGCCGATGAGGGACGCCCCGGGGGCCACGGAGATCATGTCGTTGTTATAGCCCGTGTGGAAGACGCCCTTGGACTCGGCGGTGGTGGCGGGGGTGGTGTTGTCGGAGTGCTGGGAAATCATGACGCAGCCCATGTCCGCCAGGGCGGAGGCGGCGTTGGCCTCCTCGGTGGCGTCGGACCAGGAGCCCACGAACTGGACCTTCATGGTGACGCTGGGGCAGACGGATTTCGCGCCCAGGAAGTAGGAGGTGAAGCCGGAAATGACCTCGGCGAAGGAGAACGCGCCCACATAGCCGATGACGGCCTGGTCGGCGGTGATGGTCCCCTCGTCGATCATCTGCTGAAGCTTCATGCCCGCCACGACGCCGGCCAGATACCGGCCCTCATAGATGTTGGCGAAGGCGTTGTGGGTGTTTTCCAGATTGTCGCCCCAGGAAGCCTGATTGGTGCAGGCAATGAACTCAATCTCGGGATAGTCGGGGGCCACCTTCAGCATGAAGGGCTCGAAGCCGAAGGAGTTGTTGATGATGAGGTCGCAGCCCTCCTCCGCCAGCTCGATGTTGGCGTCCTCGCAGCCGGAGTCCTCGCCGATGTTCCACTTGACCACCCACTCCACGTTGATGCCGTTGGCGGCCAGGACCTCGGTGGCGGCCTCCTTGCCGCGGATAAAGTTGTAGGTGTAGCCCTGGTCGTTTTCGTCGCCGATGCAGATCAGGCCCACCTTCACGGTCTTGGCCTCGCTGTCCGAGCCGGCGGACTGACCGCCTTCGTCCTGGGATCCGGCGGACTGGCCGCCGCCGGGCTGGCTCTGGCCGGAGCCGCCTCCACAGGCGGCCAGGCTCAGGGCCAGGATCATAGACAGCAGCAATGCAAGAAACTTCTTCATACTGGTTTTCCTCCTTAATAAAAATGTGTATGGAAGGGAACGGGGACGGAACGCCTCCCCGGCTGATTCAATTATACAGGAAACCGGAGGAAAGTTCAATGCGCTTTTTCAGGTTTTTGGAAATTTGCAGGAGGACCCTGGAGAATGCTGGCAGCTTGAACAGGTGCGCCAAAGCCCGCCAGGAGGGCAAAAGGGGAAAATTTCCCGGATTTTCTTTGACAAATCCGCCGGGATGTGGGATACTCTAAGAAAGGAAGCACCACATTACACAGGGCCCCGCGCCCTTGGAACAACAGGAGTAGGCCATGGACCGACTGAGAAAGAAAAAAGGCTTTATCTGCGATATGGACGGCGTGATTTACCACGGGAACCAGCTTCTTCCGGGAGTCAGAAAATTTGTGGAATGGCTGGCGGCTGAGAAGAAAAATTACCTGTTCCTGACGAACTCCAGCCAGTACACCCCCAAGGAGCTCCAGCAGAAGCTGGCCCGGATGGGGCTGGACGTGGACGAGTCCCACTTTTACACCAGCGCCCTGGCGACGGCGCACTTCCTGGACAGCCAGGCCCCGGGGTGCAGCGCCTATGTGGTGGGGGAGCACGGCATCACCAACGCCCTGTACGACAAGGGCATCACCTACAACGACGTAAACCCGGACTATGTGGTGGTGGGGGAATCCTCCGCCTACAACCTGGAGCAGATTACCAGGGCCATCCGCCTGGTGAACGCCGGGGCGAAGCTCATCGGCACCAACCCGGACCTGACCGCCCCGGCGGAGGCGGGCATCGTTCCGGCCTGCCGGGCCCTCATCGCCCCTATCGAGCTGGCCACGGGGAAGAGCGCCTATTTCGTGGGCAAGCCCAATCCCCTGATGATGCGCACCGGCCTGCGTATGCTGGGAGTCCACTCGGAGAACGCGGTGATGATTGGGGACCGGATGGACACGGACGTCATCGCCGGCATTGAGACGGGCCTGGACACCGTCCTGGTCCTCTCCGGCGTGTCCACCCGGGAGACCTGCGAGGAATATCCCTACCGGCCCAGGTTCATCCTGAAGGGCGTGGGAGAGATTCCCGGAAAATAGCCGCAGCCGCCGGAAGGCTGCTTTTCGGGGAAGCGCTTTGCCGCGCGGGGCGTTTCCTGTTTCTCCCTTTTTGGGAAAAAACGGCCCGGTTATTGACACGAAGGACGCTTTCCAGTATAATAACTCCGCTGTAAATTCTGGCAGGAGGTCGACCGCTTCATGAAACAATTTTACGGGATGAGCCAGCGGGGAAACCTGGACGAGGCCCTCAGCGGGCTCCGCAGTCCTGAGTTCATCATGCTCTTATCAAACAATAACCAGTTCGAGGCGCACGTCAAGGCCCTGGAGCAGCGCTTTCCCGGCGTGCCCAGCATCGGCTGCATCGGGATGTGCTACCAGTCGAGCGTTGTGGAAAGCGGCGTGGGCGTCATCGCCTTTTCCGACGGAGTCACCGCCGCCGCAGGAGTGCTGGAGGAAGTGTCCGCCATGCCGGTGAAGTACATCCAGCGGATGGAGCGGGATATGCGGGCGGTGGGCGGCTCCGGCGGCGATACCCTGTGCATTGATTTCTGCGCCGGGAACGACGCCTGCGTGCTGACCACCATTCACACCGTCCTTCACAAGCGGGGCGTTCCCCTGGTGGGGGGCACCGGAGCCGAGGGCCGGGTTTCCGCCAACGGCCGGGTCTATTCCGACGCCGTGGCTTACGGCCTGGTGCGGAACCGGGGCGGCCGGGTGAAGACCTATAAGGAGAATATCTACCACCAGCTGGGGAACTACCGTTTCATCGCCTCCGACACGGACCGGGCCAATTACATACTGGGCTCCCTGAACGGCAAGCCCGCCAAGCAGGTCTATAAAAGCATCCTTCACGTGACGGACGAGGAGATTCTGACCCGGACCTTCCAGAACCCCTTCGGCAAAATCAACGGGGACGACACCTGCATCATCTCCATCAAGGAGGTCAACGGGAACGCGCTGGCCTGCTTCCGGCAGGTCAACGACTCCGACGTGCTGATTCTGCTGGAGCTGGGGGATTACGCGGCCATTACCCGGAGCACCATCCAGCAGATTCAGCGGGAGTTCCCCCGGCGCTCGGCGGTCTTCTCCGTCAACTGCCTGTTCCGGTATAAGCTGTTCTCCGAAAGGGGCTACATGCAGACCTACCTCCGGGAGATGGGGGCCCTGGGCTGCCACGCGGGCTTCGTAGGCTACGGGGAGCACTATAACAACCGCTTTGTCAATCAGTCCATGACCTGCGCGGTCTTTGAGTAAGGGGGGATTCGGGATGTTATTCGCGGGAAAGCACCGGCGGGAGCCGGACCAGCCCCGGGAGGAAAGGAGCCTTTACCCGGTCCTCCACGTGGCGGACAGCCTGAAGGAATACCAGCGGGAGCTGGTAAAGAAGGAGGTGGCCTCCCTTTCGGAGCTGAGCCTGGTGGGCTCCTCCTTCTCCGGCGTGCTGAGGGAGGCGGACCACTTTCAGGAGAAGCTCCAGGAGCTGGGGCAGTCCTTTTCCAACATTGACGGCGCCGCCGGGGAGTTTGCCCATGTCCGCTCGGAAATCGGCGGCACGGTCTCCGAGGCCCAGGGGCTGATGGAGGAACTGAAAAGCACCTCCATGAAGATTCAGGAATCCTATGACGAGATGGAGGACATCTTTGCAAAACTCCAGTCCGCCATCCGGGGCATCCAGCAGTGCATGGGGAAAATTGTCTCCATCGCCGACCAGACCAACATCCTGGCCATCAACGCCTCCATCGAGGCGGCCCGGGCCGGGGTGGAGGGCCGGGGGTTCGCCGTGGTGGCCGCCCAGGTGAAGGAGCTGGCCAAGGAAATCAAGCAGCTGGCCGGGGAAGTGGACACCGGCGTGTGCGACGTGGAGGCCCGGGCGGGAGAGCTCAGCAGCAGCATCCAGTCCTCCCAGCAGACCCTGAACCAGGGCGTGGGCATCGTGGGCCAGACCGACGAAAGCTTCCGTAAAATTACGGCTACTGCCGAGAGCTCGGCCTCCGTGCAGACGGAAATCTCCGGGGTCATCCAGGTTTCCCAGCAGGAGCTGGCGGTGCTGTGCCAGTTCTTCGACCAGATCAAGGACCAGTACCAGGAGGTCGTCAGGCATATTGACCAGGCCAGCCGCCTGGGCACCACCAAGAGCGCCATGTTTGAGGACATGGACAACATGATCTCCCAGATTCCGCCCTTTATCAAGGATATGGAGGCGGAGGGCCGTTCCGGGAAATAAGCTGAGAAGAACAGGCGGCGGACGCAAAGCGTCCGCCGCCTGACTGCTGTTTCAGAATTTTCCGTCACATCAGCACGATCTCGTCGCACAGTAGCTTGGCGACGCACTGGTGGGTCTCCTGCCGCAGGCGGAGGAACTGGTCCCCGATGCTGATCTCCGTCCCCGCATAGGCCACGCCGCACTCCATGCGGCCGCCCTCCTGCTCCTTCTGGTTCTTTTGTTCCTCCCTGGCGCTGTCCAGCTCCTCCTCCAGCTGTTTCAGGCGGAGCTCGGACATGGAGGACTTCATCCTCAGCTTGCCCATGAGGCTGGCTTTGGCCGGGCTGTCCAGCTGAGCCTCCAGCTTCTCCAATTCCGAGGCCAGACTCGCCAGCTTCTTGCGGACCAGGTCCTTTTCCAGGGTCGCGCAGGGCATGCCCCCCAGGGAGATGGAGGTTTTAACCTCCGATTTGGCGCCGATGGCGCTGGCGCTGACCCGCTTGGCGGCCCAGACCCGGCCGCCGATGATGCTTCCCCGCCCGGAGCGGATCAGCACCTCGCCGTCGCAGTAAATCCGGCCGTTGACGATGCAGTCCGTCTGCAAATTCTCCCGGACGAAGATAGTGGCGTTTTCAATATATTTTGCGAAGATGCACCGTCCGGCCCGGATGACGGTGGTGCCGTCTCCCAGGATGCCCTTGACCACGGTCAGGTCGCCGCCGGCCTCCACGGTGCTTCCGGTTTCCACCACGCCGCCCACGTAGATGTTGCCCATGGCTTTGACGGAAAAGCCGCTGAGCACGTCGCCCTTGATGTTCACGTCTCCCACGAATTTGATGTTTCCGGTGGAGAAGTCCACGTCGCCGTCGATATCCAGCACCGGCTTGACCTGAAAGGTGCTGCCGCTGAACTCAACATGGCCCGGCATGGAGGCCAGCAGAGCGTCCCCGTCCCCGCTGATTTCGGTATTCCGCCCCTTGGGGAGAGGGACGGACTTTCCGCTTTTGGCGGGAACCTCCTGGTTTGTCACCGTCCGGCCCGGATCGCCCTCGGTGGGGCGGATGAGGCGGCAGATTTCCTGCCCCTCTTCTACGTTGCAGATCATGTTCAGCGCGGTGTAGTCCACCTGGCCGAACTCGTTTACCTCCAGCGCCCGCTGAATCTCCCGGGGAAAATTGTCCACAATATTGCCGTTGCGCCCGTCAAAGGCGGGCTTTCCCACCGCCACAAGATAGAGGTTGAAATAACGGTCCCGGTCATGGGCCGCCCGGTCCAGCAGGGCCGTGTTCAGGCCGAAGGAGACGCCCTGGGCCGCCAGGGCCTGGTAAATCATGTCCCGGGTCACTTCCGCCCCCTTTCCCACCGGGGGGAAAATCAGCATCCAGGCGTAAATTTTATCGGACGAGAGGTGGAACCAGGGCCGGGCGTCCAGAACCAGCTGTTCGCCTTCGGCTTCCGGCTCGGCTTCCGCTTTTTTCTTGCTGTGCTTGCCCCGGGTCCTGCCCTTGGCGGTTTTCAGGCGGGTGCCGCAGACGCTTTTCAGGGAGGATTGCAGCCGGTTTTTCTCTTTATCCAGCAGCTCTGCGGGGAGCGTGCCGTCTTCGTCCATATACAGCCGGGGGTAAGGGAGCGGGCCGGCCTCCTTCTGGCGGAGCTCATGGAGCTGGCGGATGGGATGGTCCGCAGGCATTTCCAGCCGGGTGGGATCATCGGGGGCAGCCTCCTGGGGCTCCGGGACCTCCTGGGGCACATGCTCCTGTTCCGTCAGGATCGTCTCATCTGTCTGCTCCTCATTTTTGGGGCGGAACAGAAAGGACGAAATCTTGTCCTTAAATGACATATTGGGCACCTCGATTCCTCTCTTTGAACGATGCTACTATACTATCATATTATTATACTAAATTTTTATCCTGTTGGGAAGATGCAATTATCATATTCTCCGTAAATTTTAAATTCCCGGAAAGGCGGCGGGCCTTGCGCCCGGGGAGCGCGTCTGCTATAATATGGGACAAAATGGGACAAAGGGCAAAAAGGCCCGGCGAGGTGAGCGATGGAATTTAAAATCAGACGTTTTCAGGAAAAAGACGCGGCGGAAATCTCCGCCGTCATCGGCGAGGCGCTGCGGGTCAGCAACGCCCCGGACTATCCTCCCGAAATCATCCGGGAGATGCTGGAGCTGTACACGCCCGAAAACCTGCTGGAGCAGGCCGGGGAAGAGCACCTGTATGTCCTCCGTGATGGGGAAAGGGCCGTCGGGTGCGGCGGAATCGCGCCCCGCATGGCCAGCGGGACGGAGAGCATACTGGTGACTGTCTTCGTCCTGCCGGAGTACCAGGGGAAGGGCGCGGGAAGGAAGATTATGGAAACCCTGGAGAGCGATCCGTATTTCCTCCGGGCGGAGCGGGTGGCGGTCCACTCCTCCATCACGGCCCGGGACTTTTACCGCAGGCTGGGATATCAATTTTCCGACGGCGTGGGGGCCCCCGACGGGGAGGGCTGTATCCGCATGGAAAAGCGGCGGATGACCGTACAGGCGCAATAAGCGAAAGCCCTCCCTGCGGGAGGGCTTTTTGTCCGCCCCTATTTCCGGATTTGGGACAGGTAACGGTAGACGCTGGCCTGGGAGCAGCCCAGGCCGGCGGCCACGTCCTTCACGGCCCCTTTCAGGAGGAAGATGCCGCTCTCCTCCAGGGCGGCGATAATCCGCAGCCGCTCCTCCGAGGTCAGGCGGTCCGCCGGGACCCCCAGCCTCTCCAGCTCGTGGGCGATGGCGTCCTGGGCCACGGCCTCGGTGGAATTGCGGAAGGTTTCCGGCCGGGGGGCGTCGTCCGGGACGTCCTCCGGCTGGCTCAGGGCCTGGAAAAACTGGTTCGGGTGGCACAGGGTCAGAACCTGCCGGGCAAAGGACTGAAAGCGGCTGTCGTCAAAATTGATGCAGAGCATTCCGATGAGCTTCCCGTCCTCCTTGATGAACATGGTGCTGGAGCGGAGAAGGTTCCCGGCGGCGGAGACGCCGGAGTAGTGCAGGCGGTAGTCCTGCCATTCGTAGCTTTCGTCCTTCAGAACGCCCAGGGCCATGTTGGTCAGCGGCGCGCCGATTTCCCGGCCGCTGATGTAGCCGTTGGCAATGGCGATGATGGAGCGGTTTTTATCCGTCAGGTCGTGAAGGGCCACCTCGTAGTCCGGGCCAAGGGCCGCGCCCAGGAATTCCGTCAGCTTCACATACTGCCGCAGCAGGGCGTTGGTGGTGTCCGCCATGAGGACCTCCTTTTCTTCCCGCGAGGGCGCGTCTTCCGCATGCTCCCCTATTTAGTATTACATTTAAGTATTATATTACTAGAAGGTTTTCCTGTCAAAAAAATTTTTTATCACCGTGAAAAAGGTCGGCCTTTCAGGCGTTATTTATCTTTTCTATAAAAAACGGGATAAGAAAATGGCAGTTCATACAAAACGCACAAAAAGCATTGACATTTTTTTGAAGTCCTGATAAAATCGTCTCACACCAAGAAATCGGACGCTGCGGTTTTCACGGCGTCCATTTCCATGCTCCCCTTCCCAGGAGCGCACGCAAACTCCCGTTCCTTACACCAGGTACTGTCCGCTAGGCGCCCGGTCCGGCCGTGGGAAAGCCGGACTGGCGACGACCGGGGTACCTCCTGAACATCTGGCGAAAGCCACACTTTATGGAGGTAGATCAAAATGGACAAGAACATGACGAATTATCCCCTGGACGTTCCCGCTCCCCATCACTTCACCTTCGCGGTCCGCGACCTGCCCACCGTTACCGTCGAGCAGCGCGAGCGCGCCCTGAAGGCCACCCACTACAACGAGTTCGCCTTCCCCTCCGGAATGCTGACGGTGGACATGCTGTCCGACTCCGGCACCACCGCCATGACCAACCAGCAGTGGGCCACTCTGTTCCTGGGCGACGAGGCCTATGGCCGGAACACCGGCTATTATGTCCTGCTGGACACCTTCCGCGACATCTTTGAGCGGGGCGGGGAGAAGAACTGGAAGAAGTCCATCGACCTGGTGCGCACCGACTGCCGGGACGTGGAGAAGATGATGAACGAGCTGTACCTGTGCGAGTACGAGGGCGGCCTGTTCAACGGCGGCGCCGCGCAGATGGAGCGCCCCAACAGCTTCATCATCCAGCAGGGCCGCGCCGCCGAGTCCGTGCTGATGGAGATTGTGAAGAAGATTCTGGCCCAGCGCCATCCCGGCAAGGTCTTCACCATCCCCTCCAACGGCCACTTCGACACCACCGAGGGCAACATCAAGCAGATGGGCTCCATCCCCCGCAACCTCTACCACAAGGAGCTTTTGTACCAGGTTCCCGAGGGCGGCAGCTATGAGAAGAACCCGTTCAAGGGCAACATGGACATCGACAAGCTGGAGCAGCTGATTCAGGGTGTGGGCCCCGAAAATGTGCCCCTGA
>CATLJA010000059.1 GCA_949959305.1 uncultured Oscillibacter sp. | reverse complement strand
CTTCCTGCGCCAGACCTATATGGGCATCCCCAATGAAATCGGCGAGGCCGCCTACCTGGACGGCTGCAACCAGTGGCAGACCTTCACTAAGGTCATGTTCCCCCTGACGGGCACCTCCGTGGCGGCCCTGACCATCTTCACCGCCGTGTTCGCCTACAGCGACCTGATGTGGCCCCTGGTGGTGAACTCCGATTTGAAGATGATGACCCTTTCTTCCGGCCTGGCGACCCTTCGGGGCCAGTTTACCACCAATTTCCCCGTGCTGATGGCGGGCTCCCTGCTGGCTATGCTGCCGATGGTAATTCTGTACCTGATTTTCCAGCGCCAGTTTATCGAGGGCATCGCCTCCACAGGAGGAAAGTAAATTCAGCAAGAGGCGCCATACAGAAGACGGCTCCTTCATACATCCACCTTTCTTCCACACAGCCCCGGCGGTTTACTTCGCCGGGGCTGTACCTTTCACCAAGTTTTGAAGGCGGCGGGGCTGAAAATTTGTCCATTATCCGCACTTGCTTCTGAGGCAAAACACGCTTACAATTGCCGCAGTTCCATTCCGAAAAATCGCACGGACAGAGTGAGGGAATTCTTATGATACATTGCGACAACGGGCTTTTTACCCTGCACACAAAACACACCACCTACCAGATGAAGACGGGCGCCCACGGCGTCCTGCTCCATACCTATTATGGTCCCCGGGTGGACGGCTGTGATTTGTCCTACCGCATCCGCTACCTTGACCGGAGCTTTTCCCCCAACCCGGAGGAGGCGGGGGAGGACCGCACCTTCTCTCTGGACGTGCTCCCCCAGGAGTACTCCGGCTGCGGCATGGGGGACTTCCGCCTCCCGTCCCTGGAGCTGGAGCTGCCCAACGGCAGCCGCACCGCCGACCTCCGGTACAAGTCCTTCCGGGTGGAGAGGGGAAAGTACGCCCTGGAGGGCCTCCCCGCCTTCTGGGGAGAGGAGGGCGAGACCCTGGTAGTGGTCCTGGAGGACGCCGCCGCGGGAGTGGACGCGGAGCTTTATTACGGCGTGCTGGAGGACTACGACGTCATTACCCGGGCCGTCAAGCTGGTCAACCATGGGAGCGCCGCCGTCAAGGTCCGGCAGGCCGCCTCCCTCTGCCTGGACTTCCAGCGGGGGGACATGGACCTTATCACCTTTGACGGCAAGCACGTTCTGGAGCGCTGCCCCAACCGGGGGCCCCTGCTTCCCGGCGTGCGGAGCGCGGGCAGCGTCCGGGGCGCTTCCAGCCACCAGCACAACCCCTTCGTCATCCTCTGCGAGCATGACGCGGGGGAGGACCACGGCCTCTGCTACGCCGCCTGCCTCCTCTACAGCGGCAACTTCCAGGCGGCGGCGGAGCGCTCCCAGTTCGAAAATATCCGCCTGACCCTGGGCATTCACCCTTGGAACTTCTGCTGGACCCTGTCCCCCGGCGGGAGCTTCACCGCCCCGGAGGCGGCCCTGTGCTGCTCCAAAGACGGCCTGGCCGCCCTGAGCCACCGGCTCCACCGGGCGATTCGGGAGCGGCTGATCCGGGACCCCTGGGCGGGGCGGCCCCGGCCCGTCCTTATCAACAACTGGGAGGCCACGGAGTTTTCCTTCGACGCGGAGCGCCTGGTGCGGATTGCCGAAAGCGCCGCCCCCCTGGGAGTGGAGCTCTTTGTCATGGACGACGGCTGGTTCGGAGAGAGGAACAGCGACAGGGCCGGGCTGGGGGACTGGACCGTCAACGGGGAAAAGCTCCCTGGCGGCCTGGAGGCCCTGGTTTCCCGCATCCGGGCCCTGGGCATGAAATTCGGCCTGTGGGTGGAGCCGGAGATGGTTAACGAGGACAGTGATCTTTACCGGGCCCACCCGGACTGGGCTTTCCAAATTCCCGGGCGGAGCAAGGTCCGGGGCCGGCAGCAGCTGGTGCTGGACTTCTCCCGCCGGGAGGTGAGGGAGCATATCTACGGCGCGCTGAAGGCGGTCCTCTCCAGCGCGGAGGTCTCCTATGTCAAGTGGGACATGAACCGGAGCATGGCCGCCGTCTGGTCCGCCGCCCTTCCGCCGGAGCGGCAGGGAGAGGTTTACCACCGCTATATCCTGGGCGTGTACGACATGCTGGAGCGGATGCGCCGGGACTTCCCCGATGTGCTGATTGAGGGGTGCAGCGGCGGCGGCGGGCGCTTTGACGCAGGAATGCTGTACTACACGCCCCAAATCTGGTGCAGCGACAACACCGACGCCATAGACCGGCTCCGCATCCAGTACGGGACTTCCTTCTGCTACCCGGTCTGCACCATGGGAGCCCACGTCTCCGCCGTGCCCAACGCCCAGACCGGCCGGTCCGTATCTATAGAGACCCGGGGCGTGGCGGCGATGCACGGCACCTTCGGCTATGAGATGGACCCGGCGGGGCTTACCCCGGAGGAGCGGGAAACCGTTCTCCGCCAGACGGCCTTTTTCAAGGAGCATCAGGAGCTTATTCGCCAGGGGGACTATTACCGCCTCAGCGACCCCTTCCAAAACGGGCCCTGCACCGCCTGGGAGCATGTCTCCCCCGACAGGCGGGAGGCCCTGGTCTGCGTGGTGTCCGGCCTGGCTCAGGGCGCGCCGCCCCTGCGGAACCTGCGGCTGAAGGGTCTGGATCCGGAGCTTTGCTACCGGGTCAACGGCGGGGGCTCCTACCCCGGAAGCGCCCTGATGGAGGCAGGCTGGCCCCTGCCCCTGCCCTGGGGGGACTGCCAGTCCTGGCAGTTCCATCTGACGGCGGAATAAGAGGCTGTACGCACAGCCGTGTGAACACAGGGCCCAAATGAAAAAAGTGGCCGCCTGCGCGGTCACTTTTTCATCTGCCTGCTCTGGCGGATTTGATTTTCCAGGCGCCACTCCCGGGGAGAAACGCCATAGCGCTTTTTAAACGCCCGGGAGAAGTGAAGCTGGTTGGGGTAGCCGCAGCGGGCGGCGATGTCCCCGATGGACAGCCGGGTCCCCTTCATCAAATCGGCGGCCTTGGACAGCCGCAGGCGAATCAGGAACTCCTGGGGAGGACAGCCCATGCTGTCCTTGAAGAGCTTGCTGAAATAGCTCCGGTTCAGCTTGCACACGTCCGCCAGCTCCTCCACGCTGAGCTCCCGCTGGTAGTTGTGCTCCATGTAGTTGATGGCTTCCTGGATGTAAAAATCCTTGAGCTGAACGCCCCGGAGGGCCCGGCGGGCGGAGGAGGTCCGAATCAGCAGGTCCAGGAATAAAAACAAAAGGCCCGTCAGATGGAGCGGGGAGGCTTCGGAGTGCTCCGCCATGTAGAGCATGATGTCTCGCAGCCTCTGCCCGTCGGCGGGGCTCTGTGGGCGGTAGACCGCCTGGGAGAGGTCCAGCCCGGCGCTCTCCACGAATTCCGAAACCCGGAGGCCGTCAAACTCCAGCCAGACGTATTTCCAGGGCTGGTCCTTGTCGGCCGCGTAGGTGCTGACCTGGCCGGGAAGAATCAGAAAGCCCTGGTCCGGCCCCAGGACGTAGTCCCGGCGCACGCCGGAGGCGTCGGTCGAGTCCAGGTGCCCCCGGCCGGAGATTACGTAATGGAACAGGTAGTGGTTGCGCACGTAAGGACCGAAGGAGTGCAGGGGCGCACACTGCTCCCAGCCGTACTGGTAGAGCCGCAGGTCCAGAAAGTTCTCGTTGGGGAAAACGGAAAAAGAGTAATCCTCCACCGGAGCCCACATCCTTTCTCGGCGCTGGAATGATTTGGGCCTGATTGTATCATAAATTTCCCTGAATGCCAAGACAAACAGCAAAATTTCGGGATTGTTTTTCCGCCTGAACCTCTATATAATAGGAAGGCGTTCACGCGTCCGGCGCTTTGCCGGAGAGTACGGCAGATAAGGAAGTGATTTTTATGGACAGGCCCAGAGGCCGGGAGAGGCGCGTTGCCGGCCCGGCGAAAACGGTCGAAAAGAGGGGCTCCGGCCTTGGAACCGGCCCGGCGGGTCCGGGACGGGACGGCGGCCAAAGCTCCGGTTCCCGCGGCGGCGGAGGGGAACGCTCAGGCGGCGGGATGATGAAAATTATTGTCCTGCTGGCGGTGCTGCTGCTGGGAGGCGGCGGGGGCCTGGGGGCCCTGCTGGGCGGCGGGCAGGACGGCGGGCTCAGCGCCCCCGCCAGCCAGAGCGTCTCCGGCCAGTCCGGCGGCGCGGACCTCGGCGCCCTGCTCGGCAGCCTGGGGGGCGGCAGCGTCTCCGGCGGCTGGGAGGGACAGGCCAACACCGGACGGCTGGACGAAACCGTGGCCCCAGGGGCCCGGGAGAAGTACACCCGGCTTCTGGGAGACGGAAAGGACACCGTCACCCTCATGGTCTACATGTGCGGCACGGACCTGGAGTCCCGCAGCGGCATGGGCACCGCCGACCTCCAGGAGATGCTGGCGGCGGACCTGGGAGAGAACGTGAACCTGCTGGTCTACACCGGCGGCTGCTCCGGCTGGCGGAACAACCAGGTCAGCAGCGCCGTGAACCAGATTTGGCAGGTGAAGAACGGAAGGCTTGCCTGCCTGGAGAGGGATTTGGGAGCCGTGTCCATGACGGATTCCTCCACGCTGTACGGATACATCCGCTGGTGCGCCCAAAAATTCCCCGCAAACCGCTACGGTCTCATCCTCTGGGACCACGGCGGGGGAAGCGTCAGCGGCTACGGCTATGACGAGAAGTTTGCCTCCTCCGGGTCCATGAGCCTCTTTGGCGTGGACCAGGCCCTGGGGGACGCCGGGGTGAAGTTCGACTTCGTGGGCTTTGACGCGTGCCTCATGGCCACGGCGGAGACCGCCCTGATGCTGACGGAGCACGCCGACTACCTCATCGCCTCCGAGGAGACGGAGCCCGGCGTGGGCTGGTACTACACGGACTGGCTCACCGCCCTGGGGAAGAACCCCTCCATGCCCACCATTGAGATTGGGCGGAACATCGTGGACAGCTTCGTGGATACCTGCGCCGAGAAGTGCCGGGGACAGCTGACCACCCTGTCCGTGGTCGACCTCAGCGAGCTGGAGGCCACGCTGCCCCAGGCCCTGGCGGACTTCTCCCGCTCCGCCTCCCGGATGATCGAGGCCAAGGAGTACGAGACGGTCGCGGGCGCCCGGAACGGGGCCCGGGAGTTTGCCCAGTCCAGCAAAATCGACCAGGTGGACCTGGTCCACCTGGCCCGAAACATGGGCACTCCCGAGGGGCAGGCCCTGGCGGAGAGTCTGCTGGGAGCGGTGAAGTACAACCGCACCTCCTCCAACATGACCAACGCCTACGGTATTTCCATTTACTTCCCCTACCGCAGGTCCGCCAGCGTGAATCAGGCCGTCTCCACCTACCGGGCCATCGGCCTGGACGAGAGCTACAGCCAGTGCATCCGGGACTTCGCCGCCCTCCAGCAGGTGGGCCAGGTGGGCTCCGGCGGCAGCGGCTCCCCGCTGGAGGCGCTGATGGGCCTCTCCGGCGGGGCCGGCGGCGGCGGCGCGGACGCCATCGCCTCCCTGCTCCAGGCGGCGCTGGGCAGCGGCTTCTTCGCCGACCGCTCCCTGGATTTGAACAGCGCCGCCCAGTACGTGGCGGAACACCGCTTCGCCGGGGAGGACCTGGCCTGGACCAGCGGAGAGGACGGGACCCCCGTTCTCCGCCTCAGCGAGGAGCAGTGGAAGCTGGTCCACTCCCTGGATTTGAATCTGTTTTACGACGACGGTGAGGGCTTCATTGACCTGGGGCTGGACAACGTCTTCGATTTTGATGAAGATGGGAACCTGCTGGGGAACGTGGAGAAGGCATGGCTGGCGGTGAACGGCCAGCCCGTGGCCTACTACCACGCCTCTACCGTGGACGACGGGGAGCACTACGCCATCAACGGCTATGTGCCCGTGCTCCACAACGGCCGCCGGGCGGAGCTGCTACTGGCCTTCGACAACGAGAATCCTTACGGCTGCGTGGCCGGAGTCCGGGCCGTCTACGGCGAGGGGGAGACCGGCACCGTCGCCAAGAGCGATTCCGTCCTCCGGGAGGGGGACACCCTGGAATTTATCTGTGATTACTACAGCTGCGACGGCACTTACCAAGACAGCTATCTCCTGGGAGAGCCCCTGGTTGTCCCGGCGGAGGGGCTGACCGTCTCCGACGTGCCCCTGGAGGGCGAGGTCCGGGCGGCCTACCGCTTCACGGACATCTACCAGCAGAGCTGGTGGACCCCGCCCGTCCCCTGACGGCGTTTCCCGCTGGAGTATAAGAACGGCGGCGGTTCATCTGAACCGCCGCCGTTTTTCGCTGGATTCCGCCTTACTTCCGCCGGATCCACTTGCCGAACAGGGTCTTCTTGTAGTTCAGCAGCTCCTCCTTGGCCTTGCTGAAATCCCCGGCCTTCTGGAGGAAGGCCACGCCCTTGGGGATGTCCTCCTGGACGCCGCCCAGGCCCCGGGCGTAGATATAGCCCCGCATGTAGTCCGCCTCCTGATTCTTCCAGTCCACCTCGTTGAGGAGCTGGAGGGCCCTGCCGTAATCCTGAGGCGTGCCCAAACCATAGAAGCAGCATTTTGCCAGATAGAGCGCGCCCCAGTTGCTGCCCCGCTTATCGTGGGCAATCGAGAGATGATGGAAGGCTTTCGCGTAATCCTGAGGCACGCCCTGGCCCAGGAAATAGGCCCGGCCCAGATGGTTGTTGGCCCCCATGTGCTCGGGGTGCCGGGCCAGTTCCTTTTCATAGCAGGAGACCGCGTAAGCCGGATCCTTCTCCACGCCCTTGCCGTCGAAATAGAACCAGCCCACGGAGAACCAGCTGTCAACGTTGTTGGCCTCGGCGGATTCCTTGTACCAGTGAAGGGCCTCCTGGAACCGCTCCTCCTTCCGCAGTTCCTCGGCGTAGATGAACTGGTGGGTGGGATAGCCCAGCTCCGCGCCGGTCTTCCAGAGGTCCTTCGCCTTTTCCGGCCGGGGGGCGATGATGTCCTCGTCCCCCTGGGTGTAATAGCGGTTCAAGTTGTTGGCGGCGAAGTGGATGCCGCCCCGGAAAGCCTTCCAGAACCAGTCCTCGCACTTGGAAATCTGCTCTTTCAAATACGCCTTAAACTCCGCCTGGCTGGGGAAGGAATCCTTGCCCTTGTTCTGGATGCGGAGGAAGTCCCACCAGAAATAGCTGTTGCCGATAATGTACTGGCAGAACGCATCCCCCTCCTTCGCCAGAGCCTCCACCTGGTCAAAGGCCTCCTGGAGATTGGCGAAGGGCATCTTCTTCTGGACGGAGGGCGTCAGCTCCCCGCTCCGCAGGGCCACCAGCACCCCCAGGGCGCTGCCCTGCTCCACGGACTTGTGAAGCAGCGCCGTGGCCTTATCGTCGTCCTCCGGGAACCCGTGGCCGCCCCAGACGTATTGGTAGCCGCAATAGCACCGGGCCAGCACGCAGCTGGCGTCGCCGTCTCCGGCGGCGGAGGCCTTCTCCAGGAGGGCGAAGGCTTCCTTGCCCCGGCCCGTGCGGACGTTATAATAGATGTCCTGAAGGGCCTGCTTTACTTCATCGCTCAAAACCGCTGCCATAATGGAATCTCTCCTTTTTTATTTTGACTTTTTAACCCGTTTCCAGTCCCGGCCTCCCGGCAGAAACTGTCCGCGGGGGTATCCCGTCAGCCATGCCGCCGCCTCCCTGGGGGGCATTTTCGTGATGTAAAAGCCCAGCTCCGGGCCCTCGGGCCTGGTGGCCTCCACGGTGCAGCGGCCGTCCGCCTTGTCTCCCGCCGTCACCCGAATCCACATATAGCCCGAGGCGTGGGTCAGGTCCACAATCTGATATGTCCCGTCCACGACGCCCTCTGCCGCCGCCTGGACGTCTTCCTCCGTAAAGTTGGCGTGGTTTTCCGCCGCGCCGCTGGCATACACCAGGGACAGCTTTGCCTGGGACTCCCGCCGGGCCTGGGGCCGGGCGGCCTGTGGCGCGGCGTACACCCGCCGCAAATCCCAGTCCGTCAGGTCCGGGACCTCCCGGCGGATCCAGCCCCGCAGGATCTCCTCCGCCCGCCGGGCATCCGCTGCCAGCGCCAGCCCCAGGTTTTCCCCCTCCCCGGAGGAGACGGGCTCCAGCACCAGCAGAACCTTCGGCTCCCCCGGGTTCTCCGTCCGCACAAAGCAGTTCAGGGACCGGAAGGAGCGGCCTCCGCCCTCTATGGGCCGGGTGGGCGCCAGCTCAAAGCCGGATTCCTCCCCGGACAGGCAGCGCTTCAGCACGTCCTCCACCAGGGCGGCGGTCACCCGGGAGGTCACCTCGCCGTCCCGGCGCTTCAAAATCATATCCTGGGGCCCCTCGCTGAGGATTTCCCGCCGGGCGGCCTCGGAGACCCGGCGGCTGCGCCGCTGGCAGAAGTCCCGCTCGAACTCCTCCCGCTCGCTCTCGTCCATGGTCAGGAAGCTGGAGCATTGGCTTCCGGAGCCCCTCCGGGCCTCTGGAACCCGGAGGGCCACGTAGTCCGCCGCCGCCTCCAGGTCCTTGAGATTCTGGAAGGTGGTGCCGTTTCTCCGCCCGCGGTCGTCCACCAGCACCAGCTCCATGTTCCGGCTGGTGCGGGTGCCCGTCTGGGTGTGGTGCCGGTGAATCTCGTTGATGATGAAAACGCCCCGGATGCGCTCGATTTTACTGGCTCCGTCTCCCAGGACCCACTCCCGGCCCACGCCCACGGGGCCAAACCACCGGCCGTTTTCCTTGAGGTCCTTGTCCACCATGGCAAAGAGCTCCTCCACCGGCGGAGCCTCGTCCGGGTAGGGAAGCTGGTTCCGAATGGACTTGGCCAGGGAGCTCCTGGCCGGGAAGAAGCTGTCCCGGATGGCGGCGTAGGCCAGATAGAGCCCCCCAATCAAAAAGAGGAGGCCCCCTATGCCGCTGAACGCCAGGGTCGCGTAATCCATGGCGTCAAAATAGGCCCGGTCCTGCTGCAGCCCCACCGCGAACAGGCAGAGCAGCGCCGCGCTGAGCACCAGCACCAGCAGGGCCCAAATCAGCCAGGCGATCCGCTTCCTTGTCCGGCTGAGGCAGTAGCCCTCCTCCACGCCATGGGGATTGTTTTTCCTCTGCACCGCCATCAAAATCAGGATAATGGGTATGGCGAACAGCCGCAGCGCCGCGAACAGCGCCACGTAGACCACCACGTTCCACGGCCAGCGCAAAAAGAATCCCTTCTTTTCCTTCATCGCTTTGACGACCTCCTTGCGCCCCCCGGACAGGGGGGGTAAATCCTGCCGTTTATTTTAGCAGTCGGCCGCTGTTTTGTCCAGCCCTAAGGGGGCCGTTTTTCAGCTTTTGCGGCCTTGACTTTTCAAGCGGGCGGCGCTATATTTGTGACAGCTGATAAGCACGAAAGGAAGCGGTTCGGATGTTCAGGCTGTTTGGAAAAAAAGAGGCTGCCTCCCCGGAGGAGCGGCTGGCGGAATGCCAAAGGAAGAGGGACTGGGCGGGCCTGGCCAAGGCGTATTACGGCCTTGGCGTGGCCGCCATGGACCAGGGGGACTTGAATAAGGCCCAGCTTTGGCTCCACCGGGCGGACACCATTTACAGTGCTGACGACAATGTCTATGATAAGGTGGGGGAGAAACTTGTGGACGATTGCTCCGGTCGTATTGGACAACTGGAGGATGAGGAAGGACTATTCTACAACGCTGTTCCCGCCGAAATTGAGGCTAAGGCGGAGGAGCTGAATGACTCCCAGGTGCGGGTGTGGGGTTTGTTGTCCATTGCCCGGCTGGCGCGGCTGGGGGAGCGGCTGGCCACGCTGCCAGGCTGTGAGGTGCTGGGCCAACTGGATTGGGCGGTGGATCTGATGCTTCACTCCTTCCAGACCTTACCCTCTCAAGAAGCCTATCAGCACCTGATGGATATGTGCAACGCTCTCTATGAGCTCAACGGCAAGCCAGTCTATTACAGTGGCGAGATCGAGGTTCCAGGCAGGGTCCCCTTCCAGCTGTTCGACCTGAACGGCCCGTTTGGAGTGGAACAGGAACTCAATGGTTATACCGACAACCACCTGCGGCTGCTGGCCGCCCTGAGCCAGGGCGCGGAGGAACTGCCCACGGCCGAGAGCAGCATAGTGGGCTGCGCCCTGCTGCCGGACTACTACGTCCGCACCGGCGCGGAGCGGTTGGAGGAGGTTCCCCAGGTCCGGGCGGAGCTGGAGCGGATTTGGAGCGATTATGAGTTCGTCTGTTCCGGCCCCTCCTGGGAGGCCGTGGCGGAGCGGACTGCCAGGTACAAGGAGCTGGACGTTCTGGCTTGAGCGCGGGAAAGGCGGAGGGCTTGGCCCTCCGTCTTCATCTTTTGCTTGACAAAAGCCTCCTACAGATGTAGTATACAGCTAAAGACTACAATTGTAGGAGGTGCTGCTGTGGCGGATTTATCGGACCGGGAGTGGATGGTGCTCTCCGCCCTGTGGGACAGCGGCGGGGACACCCTGGGCGGCCTGACGGAGGCCCTGCGGCCGGAGGCCGGCTGGAGCCGGAACACCGTGCTGACCTATCTGACCCGCATGGAGGCCAAAGGGCTGGTGTCCATCGACAAAAGCGGCTATCCCCACCTGTACCGGGCGGCCCTGGGCCGGGCGGACTGCCAGGCCCGGGAGCGGGAATCCTTTCTCCGGCGGGTATACCGGGGCTCCGCCGGGGACCTGGTGGCGGCGTTTTTAAAGGAACAGCGCCTCTCCCCCGGGGAGCGGGAGGAGCTGCGCCGCCTGCTGGACGAGATGGAGGTGTAGCCATGACGGATATCTGGAGCTTTCTTCTGCAAACCCTGACGGCCTCCGGCGCGGCGGCGCTGCTGCTGGCGGCGAAGGCCATGTTCCGGGACAAGCTGTCCCCCCGGTGGCAGTTTGGAGTGTGGGGCGTGCTGGGCCTGGTGCTGGCGGTCCCGGCGGGGCTGGGGGGACGCTATGCCCTGGTGAACTGGCCCTGGCTGGTGGAGACGGCCCGCAGCGCCCTCACCGGGGAGTACGGAGCCCTGACCCAGGTAACGGCTCCCGTGCCCCTGCCGAGATTTGCTCCGCCGCGTTCCGCTTCGGATTGGCTGTATTGGATCTACGCGGCGGGGGCGGCGTTCCTCCTTCTGCGGTACCTGTCATCCTACGCCCGCCTCCGCAGGGCCCTTCGAAAGGGCCGCCCTGCGGACAGCGGCCCCATCCGGGCCGCCGCCGGGAAGTACGGCCTGCCGGTATGTCCCGCCGTAGAGGTGGAGGGACTGCCCTCCGCCTTCGTCTGCGGGGTGTTCCGGCCGGTGCTGGCCCTGCCCGCCGGGCGGGAGACGGACGAAAAGGTACTGCTTCATGAGCTGCTGCACCTCAAGCACCATGACGCCGCCTGGGGGCTGGTTATCTGTTTTTTCCGGTGCCTCCACTGGTGCAACCCTCTGCTGTGGCACTGCGCCAATCTGGCGGGGAACGACCTGGAGTCCCTCTGCGACCAGCGGGCGCTGGAGCTTCTGGAGGGAGAGGAGCGCCGGGACTATGGCCGCATCCTCCTCTCCATGGCGGACGAGAAATACGCCCGGGCTCCTGGCACCTCCTCCATGGCCAACGGCGGGAGGCAGATACGCCGCCGCATTGAGGCCATCGCCCGGTTCAAGCGCTATCCCGCCGGGATGGGCCTGGCGTCCGTGTGCGCGGCGGTGCTTTTGGCCGCGCCGCTGCTGGCAGGGGCCCGGGCCCAGGAGCTCCGGCAGGGCTTCGGCGCCCCGGCGGCCATGGCCTCCGCCCGGACCACCTGGTGCACCACCCCCGCCGGGGCCCTGGACGCCTACGCCAAGGCGGTGCTGGAGGGGAACGCCCTCTACCGGGCCATGTGCGCCCCTCTCTCAGAGCAGAACGCCCTGGCGGAGGGCTGGGATTCCGGCCTGCGGGACGGGGTTTCCAGGGAGGACGGATACGCCATTTACAATCTGGTCCCCGCCGGAGAGGGCTGCGAGGGTTTCCTGGCCCTGGGGCTGGACCAGATTCCCGCCTCTGCGGAGTCGGAAATTCCCTGCGCCTGGATGGCGGTTCAGCCTGTCCGGGCGGAGCGGCAGGAGGGCCGCTGGGTGGTGCTTCCACAGGGGGAGTTTGAGCGGATGGAAAACGACGGCTGGCTGAGGTTCCCCGGAGGGTGCAGCCAGCTTCCCGCCGTGGTTTACGAGGCGGAGGCGGG
Organism: uncultured Oscillibacter sp.; assembly: GCA_949959305.1. Taxonomy (GTDB): domain Bacteria; phylum Bacillota; class Clostridia; order Oscillospirales; family Oscillospiraceae; genus Oscillibacter. The sequence continues at coordinate 2,652 of CATLJA010000059.1, read as the reverse complement.
AGACTTTACCCTCCAGATGTTCTTTCAGACTACGGCATGCATTGACAGCTACAGGCAGGACGGCGGGTTTTTTCCCTCCCGGACCTTTGACGCCACGCCCCAGCCTGGAGGGGAGTTTACAAAAAGCAGGTATTACACCTATTTCAGGGCCGTCTACACCGGCCCGCCGGAGCGGCAATCGGAAATCCGCAGCGTCGGGGCCAGCGCCTCGCCGGTGTATCCGGGAGGGGAGCGCCCGGAGCTTTTGAACCCGGGTGCGGGGGATTCCAGCGCCTCCGGCTCCGAAGGGGAGATTCGGAGCGTCCGGACGGTCCGCCTCTGGGAGGAGGACGGCAGAAAGGTTATGCTGGGCGGAGGCGGCGGGGGCTTCAACGGAGCGGACGCCGAGGCGTATGCCTTCCCGGAAAGCTATGCAGCGGACTTTTATGTCAACGGCCGGAAAACGGCGGAGCTGACGCTTCTGCCCACGGAAGGAGGCGGCTTCCATGAGTGAGCGGGAGCGGCTGTACAGGGGGCTGTCCCGCGCCGCCTGGGGCTATCTCTTTTTGTACCTGGATATCAACCTGGGAACCGTCAGCATCCTGCCCCGGTTTGCGGGGTGGCTGCTGTTCCTCTCGGCTATCCGGGAGCTGAGGGAGGAACGGCGTGATTTGGCGCTTCTGCGGCCCCTGGGGATCATGCTGGCGGCGTGGTCCGCTCTGGACTGGGGGGTCTCCTGGCTGGGGCGGGATATCGACGGACTGTTTCCGCCCCTGGACCTTCTGCTGGCGGCGGCGCAGCTGTACTTCCTGTTTCAGTTTCTCACGGACCTGGCGGCCCTGGCGGAGGCCCGGCTGCCGGAGCCGGACGGCGGGGATTTGAGCCGGAGGATGCTCCGCTGGCGGACGGTGCAGACGGTGCTGGTGACGGTGTTTTCCCTGGCGGCCTGCCTGCCGGAGGCCGGACGGCTCGTGAAGGCCGCGGTGGTGGTCCTGGCCGCCGCGTACTGCGTTTTGGGTATCTGCCTGATGGCGGCGATCTTCGCTTTGCGGAGGTATTTCAAGGAGGAAAATCCGGCGGATCCCGCTTAGAGGACACAGGGCCTCCCCCAAAAGGGGGAGGCCCTGTAAGTGCGAAGGCCGGCGCCCCTGAGGCGCCGGCCTTCGCCGCATGTTGCAATGGGAAGGGATTTTCAGTCTGGAAACAGCTGGAGACACCGGCGGCCCGGGGAGCGGGCCCGGCGGGAAAGGCGTTACCAGTCCTGCTCCGCCGTCCGCTGTCCCGCCGTCCCGGCGGACCAGGCGTCGTGGTCCGTGTGGAGCAGGTGGTGAGAGCGCTCACCCAGGGGCTTTTTCAGGTAGGTCCGGTACAGAGCCTGCACGTCCGGGTTTTCGTGGGAGAACCGGATTTCGGAAGCCGCGTCCAGCTTCCACAGCTTATCCCCCCGCGCTCCCGCGTACTCCTGCCCGCCGTGGATGGGCTGGCCTCCGCCGCCGGCGCAGCCGCCGGGACAGGCCATGACCTCTACGAAATCATACTCCACCGTTCCCTCCTCAATGGCCTCCATCAGCCGCCGGGTGTTCCCCAGGCCGCTGACCACCGCCACCCGGACGTCCCCCGCGCCGGGAATATTGAAGACGGCCTCCTTCCAGGGCTTCTCCCCCCGGACGGCCTTGAAGGCGTCCGCGTCCGGGTTCTCCCCGGTGACGAGGTAGTAAGCGCTCCTCAGGGCCGCGTCCATCACGCCGCCGGTGGCCCCGAAAATTACCGCCGCGCCGGTGCCGGAGCCCAGGGGGCTGTCAAACTCCGCCTCCTCCAAATCGGACGGGACGATGCAGTCGCTGCGGAACAATCGCGCCATCTCCCGGGTGGTCAGCACCACGTCCACGTCCGGATCGCCGCAGGCGTCCTTCATGGTGGGCAGCTCGCTCTCCGCCTTCTTGGCGGAGCAGGGCATGATGGACACCACAAAAATCTTGTGGGGGTCCAGGCCGGTCTTCTCCGCAAAGTAGCTCTTGGCCACCGCGCCGAACATCTGCTGGGGGGATTTCGCCGTGGACAGGTGGTCCGTGTAAGCCGGGTACTGGGTTTTCAGGAACCGCACCCAGCCGGGACAGCAGGAGGTGAACATGGGCCAGCGGTACTTTCCGTGGTGGGTGAAGCGGTCCACAAACTCGCTGCCCTCCTCCATGATGGTCAGGTCGGCGGCAAAGTTGGTATCGAAAACATAGTCAAACCCGATGCTTTTCAGCGCCGCCACCATGCGGCCCGTGGTGGCCTGCTTCGCCGGGAGATTGAAGACCTCCGCCCAGGCCGCCCGCACCGCCGGAGCCACCTGAACCACCGTGGTGGTTTCGGGGTCCGCCAGGGCCCGAAGGACCTTCGTGGTGTCGTCCCGGACCGTCAGGGCCCCGGTGGGGCAGTGGGTGACGCACTGGCCGCAGAACACGCAGTCCGTATTCTTCAGATAGCGGTTGTAGCTCACGTCCACGGTAGTCCGGGAGCCGGTGCCCGCCACGTCCCAGATGTTCATCCCCTGGATTTTGTCGCAGACCTGGACGCAGCGCATGCACTTGATGCACTTGCTGGCCTCCCGGACGATGGGGACGCTGAGGTCCACCTGGGCCCGCTCCGGCTGGACCTCGTAAGGCTGGTAGTGGATGTTCAGGTCAT
>CATLJA010000058.1 GCA_949959305.1 uncultured Oscillibacter sp. | reverse complement strand
TGACCTCTCAGGGCGGCGGGCGGTACGACGTGGACCCCCAGGCGGGGAACGGTCCCAGCCGGGCCCACGGCTTCACCTCCGATTACGACTGGAGCTATGCCGAAGACCCCGGCGATATGCCCGCCGAGTCCCTGCTGCTCATGAGCCCCGGCGGGGACCTGAGCCTCCGCTTCTGGCCGGAGAGCGATCTGGTGCTGCTCAGCACCTACCGGGAATCCGTCTGGCTCCGGGCGGAGCCCAACGGAAACCCGGAAGACGTTTTCTATATGGACGTCTTCGGCTTCATGCGCTTCTGGTACGACGAGGCGGAGCTGGCGGGCCTGTCCCCCACCATCCGCGTCACAGGCCGGGACCTGAGCCGGGAGCGGATCGTCCGGCTGTGGGCGGACGCCTACGAGGGCACGATGCTCAAGGTCACTCCCGGCAGCAAGTACGCCTGCACTTACGTGCGGAACGACCGGATCAGCTTCCCGGACTGGCTGGATGAGCTGACGGAGGAGGAGCTGGACAGCTTCTATCCCCAAATTACCCAGGGGCATGAGCGCTTCGCCTTCCGGTATTACACCGTCTTCGTTCCGGAGAACGGCAGGGCCCGAAACTGGCTGATGGCGGGGAACACCGGGCCTTACGAGGGGGAGGACGCTCCCGAGGGAGCCCTGGAATACAGCCACTGCGGCTTCATGTACAAAACCGAAGACGGCTGGCGCTGCGACAGCGTCGGCACCGGCTGGTAAAAAGAGGCGGCGAGGGATAACCCTCGCCGCCTCACTTTTCCGGCATTGCATTCCTGTATTACAAAATGAATCCGTCGATAATGCTCCAGGCCAGCCAGCCCCCGCCCAGGGCCGCCGCGGCGCACGCCGCCGCTCCCGCGCCAAAGCATGCCGCCGGAACCTTATAGCCCCGGGCCAGCAGCCGCCGGGCCTCCGCAAAGCAGACATAAGCCAGAACCCCGCCGCCCAGAGCGCCCATCAGCCCCAGGCCCAGCACCAGTCCCACGGCCTCACTCCCCCATGACCTGGAACACAATGTCCCGAACCCGGTTCCGCGTGTCGCACTCCACCAAAGTCAGGTTCTGCCAGGGGCCCACGGTAATCTTGCCGTCCACAAAGGGCACAGTGATAAAGGGGGACAGCAGCGCCGCCTTAATGTGGGACGAGCCGTTGTCGTCATGCCAGGTCTCATGGTGCCAGTAGGGCACTACCCGCCCCTTCTCGTCCAGATAGGGAGAGAATACGTCCAGCGCCGCCTTCAGGTCATGGTTCACCATCCCCGGCTCAAACTCCAGAGTGGTCAGCCCCGCCACGCCGCCGGTGGTGAAGCCCGTCACCGTCCCGGCGGAAATGCCGTGCCGCTCGCACGCCGCCGACACCGCGCACTGGAAATCCTCCGTCACGTCAATCATGCCCATGTGGGCCCTGGTCTGGTAAGTTTTTTTCTCCGTATAGACTGCCATTTTCCGGCCTCCTCTGTTTGTTTTTCGTATTGTAACACGGTTCGCCCTGTGATACAATCCATTTATGCGATTTAAAAAGGAGGACTGCCCATGCGCGCCGCGCTGATTCAAATGCCCGTGACCGGGGATAAGCGGGAAAACCTGGAAACCGCCTGCCGCCGCCTCCGGGAGGCCAAAGCCCACGGGGCCGACGCCGCCGTCCTGCCGGAGATGTTCTGCTGCCCCTATGACAACGCCTGCTTCCGCTCCTTCGGCGAGCCGGAGGGCGGCGAGGCCCAGCGGCTTCTCTCCTCCCTGGCGGCGGAGCTCCGGCTGTACGTGGTGGGCGGCTCCCTGCCGGAGCTGGAGGGGGACAGGGTGTACAACACCAGCTATGTTTACGGGCGGAGGGGGGAGCTTCTGGCCAGGCACCGGAAGGCCCACCTCTTCGACATCGACGTGGAGGGGGGCCAGCGCTTCCGGGAGTCGGACGTCCTCTCCCCGGGAAACGCCGTCACCACCTTCGAGACGGAATTTGGGACCATGGGCCTTTGCATCTGCTTTGATTTCCGCTTTGAGGAGCTGGCCCGGTGCATGTGCCTCCGGGGGGCCAAATGTATTTTTGTCCCCGCCGCCTTCAACATGACCACCGGCCCCGCCCACTGGGAGCTGCTGTTCCGCCAGCGGGCGGTGGACAACCAGTGCTTCACGGTGGGCGTTTCCCCCGCCAGGGACGAGACGGCCTCCTACGCCGCCTACGGCAATTCCATTGCCGTGGATCCCTGGGGCTCCGTTCTCTGCCGGGCCGGAGCCGGGGAGGCCGTGCTGTACGCCGATTTGGACCTCTGCCGGGCGGACTCCGTCCGCCGCCAGCTCCCCATCCTCTCCGCCAGGCGGACGGACCTTTACGAGGTCCTGGAGCGGTGAGCGGCCAGGTATTCGCCGCCTTCCTGGAGGTCGTCCGCCGGATTCCCGCCGGAAAGGCCGCTACCTACGGGCTTGTCGCCCGGCTGGCGGGAATGCCCCGCTGCGCCCGGACGGTGGGCTTCGCCCTGGCAGGCTGCCGGGATTCCTCCGTCCCCTGCCACCGGGTGGTGGACCGCTTCGGCGGCACGAAGGCCGCCTTTGACGTTCACGCCCCCGGAACCCAGCGGGCCCTTCTGGAGGCGGAGGGCGTGCCCTTCCGGCCCGACGGCACAGTGGATTTGGAGCAGTGCCTGTGGGACCCTTTTTCGGAAGGATAAAACGCGTGAAGGCGCCGGCCTTCACGCGTTTTTCAGCTCCTGGGAGATGTCCCGTGTGGCGTAGGCGTTCAGCTCCATCCCCGCCGTATGGCCCGCCAGGTACTCGTAATAGCCCTGGGCGGCAATCATGGCCCCGTTGTCCCCGCACAGGCGCAGGGGCGGCAGGTACAGCTTGCAGCCCGCCTCCCGGCAGGCCCGCTCCAAATCCGCCCGGATAATGGAATTGGCCGCCACGCCTCCGGCGGCCACCACGGTCTTCCGCCCCGCCAGCCGGGCCGCCTCCATGCACCGGGGGACCAGGGTATCGCTGACGGCCTGGGTGAAGTCCCGGGCCAGGGCCGCCCGGTCCAGCTCCTCCCCCACCTGCTCCGCATGGTGGGCCAGGTTCACCACCGCCGTCTTCAGACCGGAAAAGCTCATATCCAGGGGCGCGCCGTCCACATGGGCGTGGGGCAGCCGGTACACGCCGCCCGCCGACCGCTGGGCCAGCTCGTCCATGGGCTTCCCGCCGGGGTAAGGAAGCCCCAGCACCCGGGCCGCCTTGTCGAAGCATTCCCCCGCCGCGTCGTCCCGGGTGCCTCCCAGGATGCGCATGTCCGTGTAGCCCGCCACGTCGATAAGCAGGGTGTTTCCCCCAGAGATGGCCAGAGCCAGGAAAGGAGGCTCCAGCTCCGGGAAGGCCAGATAGTTGGCGGCGATATGCCCCCGGATATGGTGGACCGGAATCAGGGGGACCCCCAGTCCCAGGGCCGCGGACTTGGCGAAGCTCAGCCCCACCAGCACCGCGCCGATGAGCCCCGGCGCGTAGGTTACCGCCACCGCGCCGATATCGCCCCGGGCGCAGCCCGCGTCCGCCAGGGCCTTTTCCGTCAGGGCGGCGACGGCCTCCACGTGCTTCCGGGAGGCAATCTCCGGAACCACACCGCCATACAGGGCGTGAACCTCCACCTGGGAGGCGACGGCGTCGGACAGCACGGTCCGCCCGTCTTCCACCACCGCCGCGGCGGTCTCGTCGCAGGAGGACTCAAAGCCTAAAATCTTCATGGTTTCACTTCCTCAATCTTCGTTCCAGGGAACCTGTTGAACGGGTCCCGCCTCCGGGTCCCGGGGAATGCGGACATAGCGGCCGTACTTCTCCCTGGAAAAGCGGTTTTGATAGATGAACTGGTTCTCCTCCATCAGCCGTCCGTCCGGCAAAGGCTCTTGCCAGAGGTACAGCATTTTGTAGTGGGCGCCGAAAACGTCCGTGTCATACCCGGCGGCATATAGGCCGTTCCGGGCGTAAAAGCCCAGGCGGCGTTCCGCCAGCGCCGGGTCAGGGGCATGGACGGGCGCCTCGCTCTCCACCAAAATCACCGTGTCCGGCTCCGCCCGGCGGAGCGCCGACAGCATCCAGGCCCCCGCGCCGCCGTTCCGGCGGCTCTCGCTCACGCAGAGGTAGTCCAGCAGCGCCCAGCCCGGACGGCCCAGCCACAAAAAGCACTCCCCCGCAATTTCCTCCCCGTCAAACAGGCACCAGGGGCGGTAGCACCCCTCCCGGCACATGGCCTGGATATTCGCCAGTGGTTTCAGCTCCGACGGGGGAAAGGAGGGCTTCAGGTCCCTCTCGTAAACCGCCTCCACCTGCTCCGGCGAGGCCAGGCGCAGCTCCATCATACCTCCTCCTCCCTTCCGGCAAGGTCCAGGGTCATAATCAGCGCGTCCTCTCGGGGATGCTCATAGTAGTTTTTCCGCCGTCCCGCGCTGCGGAAGCCCCGGCTTCCGTACAGTGCGATGGCGTCGTAGTTGGAGGCCCGGACCTCCAGGGTCAAAAAGGCCAGGCGGTTCCCCTTGGCGAAGTCCAGAAACACCTGCAAAAGCCGCCCCGCCACGCCCCGGCGGCGGCAGTCCGGCCGGACCGCCACATTCAAAATATACCCCTCGTCCAGCACCACCTGGAGCCCCGCGTAGCCCGCCACGGCTCCCTGGCCGTCCAGGGCCACCAGGAAGGCAGCCAGGTCGTTTTCCAGCTCTTCTTTCAGCATATCCCGGGACCAGGGGTCCGGAAAGCAGACCCGCTCCAGCTCCGCCACCTCGTCCAGATGGTCTCCGTTCATGGGGACAATTTGGACCTTCATTTTCTGCTCCATAAAACTGCAAACTCCTTCCAATGTCACCGCCGCCCGTCCAGAGCCAGCAGCCGCCGGGCTCCCGCCCAGTCGTCCCGCAGGAGGTCCGAAAGGCCCAGGGCCAGCCGCTCCATAATCTCCCGGTCCTCCGAGGCGGCGAAAAAGAAACGTTCCTCGCAGGCGTACTCCACAAAGGGCCCGTCGTCAGGCTGGTATTTCCGCAGATACTCCCGGACCAGCCGCTCCCAGTCCCAGCCCGTGCCGCCGAGCCCCGCCAGGAGAAACAGGTCCCGGTGAAACGTCCCCGTCTCCAGCCCAAGGAAGAATCGTCCTTCGTTCTCGCTCCATACGAATGGGGCGATATCCTCCTGAAACCAGGCCGCAGAGTCCGCCCAGGGCTCCTGCCCCGGGTCCGCCCAAGGGCGGGAGGCCGGAAAGCGCCGCTCCAGTCCCTGATACCCCCGCCGGAGGAAATAGTCCAGCTCCGGCTTCAAAAGCGGGACCAGCCAATAGAAGCTCACTGCCGGGCCCTTCGGCATGGCGGCGCAGGCCAGCTCCGGCAGACCTGGAAATTCACCGTCCACAACGGCCCCGGCAAAGCCCGCGCTCAGGAGGGACATTCCCTGGTATGGAGGCCCATATCCCAGGAAGCCCTCCACAATGAGGAACCGCCGCGCCGCGTCCCGGAGAATCCGGCAGGGCCAGCGCTCCCCCGCGTTCCAGTCCGGCGGCAGAGCCATCATAAGCTCCGCCCGCAGGGGGTTCACACGCGGGCCTCCCGCCTCTAAGGTACAAGTCCCCGCCCCTACGGTGGCGGCCTTCCAGAAGGGCAGAGCCTCCGTGGGCGGAATCAGGACTGCGGCAATGTCCAGTATCCCGTCCCCCTCTTCCTCCAGGTCCCAGTCCGCAATGGGTCCCAGGTCCTGCCGGAGGCGGTCCTCAACGCGCTTCCGCTCCTCCGGGGCATACCGTGCCTCCCGGCAGCTTTCCCGGCGCAGGGCGATTTCCCTCTGCCGCCGCTCCTCAAAAGCGTCCTCGCTCCGCTCCCGCGCCAGACGCTCCCGCCGGACGCTCCACCAGGCCCTTCCAAACGCCCACAGGGCCGACAGGCCGAATATCCCGCCAAAAAACAGCGTCACGCCGCCAAACTCCGCCAGCAGAAGGCAGAGCACGAGGGCCAGCGCCATTCCGGCGAACAAACGCTTCCAGGAAAACCGCTTTCTCATGGCTCCGCCTCCCGCCCGTACAGGCCGACGCCCAGCAGAATCACCACGCCGCCCAGGAGCACCGCCGCTCCCGGCCGCTCGCCGAACAGCAGCAGCCCCCATGCGGAGGCCAGCACCGGCTCCAGCAGATTCGCCGTGGAGATGAAGGCCGGGGGCAGGTACTTCAGGCCCCAGCTGAACAGGCTGTGCCCCAGCAATGTGCAGAACACCGCCATGCCCAGGCCCGCCAGCAGGCTGGCGGACCCCCAGCCTGTGAGAGCCTGTCCCCCCGCCAGGGCGGCGGCCAGCACCGTGCACGCCGCCGCAGAGTAAACCAACGCTGTGTACGCCGTTGTGGTCAGTTTCTTCCGGCAGACGGCCCCCAGCATGGTATACGCCGCCATGCACACGGAGCCCGCCAGGGCGAACAGGTTTCCCCGGAGGGCGGTCCCTTCCCCGCCAAGGCCCTCCGCCAAAGCCACCACGGCGCTCCCCCCAAAGGCCAGCAGCACCGCCGCCCAGGCCCGGCCGCCGGGCTTCTTCCCCAGGAACAGCGCCGACGCCAGGGCCACGAACAGCACCTCCGTATCCACCAGCACTACCGCCGCGGCGATGGAGGTCCAGCGGAGGGACTCGAAATAACAGGCAAAGTGGACTCCCAGAAAGGCTCCGCTGAGGAGGCTCAGCAGCAGCTCCCGCCGCCCGAGGTCCCGGAACTCCCACCTCCGCAGCCACGCCGCCGGAGCCAGCAGCAGGACCGAAAAGGCCATGCGGTAAAAGGCCAGCACCAGGGACGGGGCCGTGGACCAGCGGACAAAGACGGCGGAGAGGGACACCCCCGCCGCGCCCAGGAGCACAATCAGCCGCTTCATACCGCCGCCTCCAGCCGCTTTTGAAGCTCCCGGCAGACGGTGGTCTTTCCCACGCCCATAGGGCCGCCGATCAGGTAAAGATTTTTCAAAGCGCCGCCGCTCATCCCTTGGCCTCCAGCCAGTTCTTCCCCCAATGGGCCTCCGCCGTCAGGGGAACGGAGAGACGGACCACATGCTCCATCTCCTCCTCCAGAAGCCGGGCCACGGCCTCCGCTTCATCCCCGGGACACTCCACAATCAGCTCGTCGTGGACCTGGAGGACCAGCCGGGCGGCGGGCTTTTCCTTCCGGAGCCGCTTCCACACCGCCACCATGGCCAGCTTCATCACGTCCGCCGCCGTCCCCTGAATGGGCATGTTCAGCGCCACCCGCTCGCCGAAGGACTGCATGTTTTTGTTGGAGGAGGCCAGCTCCGGCAGGTCCCGGCGGCGGTGGAACAGGGTCTCCACAAAGCCCGCCTCCCGGGCCTTTTCCACCACCCCGTCCATGTAGCGGCGCACGCCGGGGAAGGTGGCGAAATACGCCTCCATATAGTCCCTGGCCTCCGCCACTATAACCCCCAGGTCCTGGCTGAGGGAAAAGGCCGAAATGCCATACACAATGCCGAAATTCACCGCCTTGGCCCGGCGGCGCATCTCGTGGGTCACGTCCTCCCGGGCAACATGGAAAACCTTGGCCGCCGTCTCGGCGTGGAAGTCGCCCCCCGCCAGGAAGGCGGCCTCCATGGCCTCGTCCCCGGCGATGTGGGCCAGGATGCGCAGCTCAATTTGAGAGTAGTCCGCGTCTACCAGCACGCAGCCCGCCGCCGCCGTGAACATCCGGCGGAACTCGCTGCCAAGGTCCGTCCGGGTGGGGATATTTTGCAGATTCGGCTCCGTAGAGCTGAGGCGGCCCGTGGCGGTGACGGTCATCTGGAAATTTGTCCGCACCCGCCCGTCGGAATCCATGGCCTTCAGCAGGCCGTCGGCGTAGGTGGATTTCAGCTTGGCGTACTGCCGGTACTCCAGCACCGCGTCCACAATGGGGTGCTGGAACCGGAGCTTTTCCAGCACGTCGGCGTTGGTAGACCAGCCGGTCTTCGTCTTCTTCCCGTGGGGAAGGCCCAGGCGCTCGAACAGCACCTCCCCCAGCTGCTTCGGGGAGTTGATGTTGAACTTTCCCCCGGCCATATCGTAAATGGCGGCCTCCTGCCCGGCAATCCGGGAAGAAAGGCTCCCGCCGAATTCCGCCAGCGCCCGGGCGTCCACGCCGCAGCCCGCCGCCTCCATCTCCGCCAGCACCCGGCAAAGGGGCAGCTCGGCGGTCTGGAACAGCCCCCACTGGTTCCGCTCCCGCAGCCTGGGGGCAAGCGCGCCGTACAGGGCCTCCACCGCCGCTGTATAGCTGTCCAGGGAGGCGGCCGCCGCCGCCCCGTCCCCCAGGAGGGAGAACGCGTCCGCCTCCAGGTACAGGGGCTTTGGCAGCTCCTCGTTGAAATACGCGACAAAGAGGCGCTGGAGGTCGTAGCTCCCCGCCGTGGCGTCCAGCAGATAGGCCGCCAGGGCCGTGTCGAAGATGAAGCCCTCCGCCGGGAGGCCGTTTTCCAGCAGCGTCCGCGTCAGGTCCTTGACGTTATGAGAGACCTTTTTGACCTCCTCCGAAAAAAGAGCCGCCAGAAGGCCGTTCCAGTCTCCCCGGTACCGCTCGAAGAACAGCTCCGCCACTACGGCGGGACCTTCCCCCGCCTCGCAGCAGACCCCCACGGCGGAAACGTCCGGCAGGGCCAGCAGGGCCACGTGGTCCGCCGCCCTCCAGAGGGCCAGCAGCTCCTCCCCCCGTTCGGGGTCCGTCACCGTTTCCACGACGGCGGCGGCTTTCTTTCGCTTGTCCGGGGCCGGAGCGGCCTCCGGGCTGAGGCCGAATTTCTCAATGAGCTTTGTGAACTCCAGCCGCAAAAACAGCGGGTACGCCTCCGGACCCGGAGCCCCGCGCAGGTTGTCCTCCGGCCGGAAGTCCAGCGGCGCGTCGGTGGCGATGGTGGCCAGCCAGCAGGAGTGCCGGGCGGCCTCCTCCCCTTCCGCCAGTTTCTTGACCACGCCGGGCCTGGCGGGAGTCTCCGGGGCAGTCACGATTTCCGGCATGTGCTCATAGAGATGGTTGATGGAGCCGTACATCTGAACCAGCCCCATGGCGGTCTTCTCCCCCACGCCCTTCACGCCGGGAATGTTGTCGGAGCTGTCCCCCATCAGAGCCTTCAGATCAATCATATGAATGGGATCGAAGCGGTACTCCTCCCGGAAGGCCTCCTCCGTCATGTCCTTCGTGGTGGTCTGGCCCATGCGGGTGGAGACCAGCTTCACCTTGGTGGTCCCGTCAATGAGCTGGAGACTGTCCTTGTCTCCGGTCACCACCACGCACTCCCAGCCCGCCGCGGCGCACTTCCGGGAAATTGTCCCAAGCAAATCGTCCGCCTCCCAGCCCTCCAGCTCGTAGCGGGGGATGTTCAGCGCGTCCAGGACTTCCTTTAAAACGGGCACCTGCATCCGCAGCTCCTCCGGCATGGGCTTCCGGGTGGCCTTATAGGCGGCGTCCGCCTTGTGGCGGAAGGTGGGCGCGTGGAGGTCAAAGGCCACGCAGACCGCGTCCGGGGCCTCCTCCCCCTCCAGGCGCAGAAGCGTCGTTAAAAAGCCGAAGACGGCGTGGGTGTAGAGCCCATCCCGGGTGGTAAGGGGCCTGATGCCATAGTAGGCCCGGTTGATGATGCTGTTTCCGTCGATGACCATGAGCTTCATATGGAAAACCCTCCAGTTTCAGGCAGAATTGCGATAGCCTGTTGATTATACCACGTCCGGCCCGGATTCACAACAGCGGGACGCACGGTTTTTACGTTTCCGTTTTGTTACCCTTTGTTCTGAATCTGTAGTTTTTTCCCGGCATAAAATTGTCATACTGTTTACAGGAATTGATATATTGGAAAGGAGCTGAGCCTATGCGCCGTTTGGAAGCATTCTCTCTGGTGCTGGCCTGCCTGCTGACCCTTGCCGCCTGCGGAGGCGGGACGGGCGACGAAACAGTTGTGGACCCGAAGACCCCGCCTCCCTATCCGCCCTTCACCGACGGGAACTCGACGCTCCAGTGCATTGACGGACTGTATGTCGCCCTGCCGGCGCAGTACTCGGAGCTTCTTCTGGTGGACAGCGAGTTCCCCGGTGCGGAGGAGAGCTGGAAGCCCCTGATTTCCGTCTATGAAAAAGCCTCCTGCGACGCCGCCATGGAGGCCTTCGGCGGGGGCGGCGGCTTTCTCTTCGGTTTTCTTGTGATGGACCAGGCGGCCTTTGAGCAGTATGCCAGCGCCGGCGGCTCCGGCATGGAGGTCTTCGCCACCGATGGAGAACGGTACTACGCCTACACATTCCCCACCGACGTGCAGTTCTGCCGTCCCGGCGGGGAAATCGACACGGGGAGCGAGGACTGGAAAACCTGGGAAAAGCTCTGCGAAATCGGCCCCCTGGTTCGGGAGGACTTCCTCACCCGGAACGGCCTCCAGCCCTTTTCCCTCCAGGACTTTCTGGACCAGCGGGCGGAGTCTTCGGAGGAGGAGCGGACGCATGACCAGGGGAGCGTATCCGGGCTCCCCTGAAAAAAATTCGCACCTTTCCAAAAAATTCTCACGCCGCCTCTTGCTTTTCCCGTTTGTTTGTATTAGAGTAGAGGCATCAAATACAAAAAAGGAGACTGTCAACATGAAAGTTCTGGAAACCAAGAACGCCCCCGGCGCCATCGGCCCCTATTCCCAGGGTTTTGAAGTGAACGGTTTCGTTTACACCTCCGGCCAGATTCCCGTGGACCCCGCCACCGGCGAGGTGCCCGAGGGCATCGCCGCCCAGGCGGAGCAGAGCTGCAAAAACGTGGGCGCCATCCTGGAGGCCGCCGGAGCCGGCTTTGACAAGGTCTTCAAGACCACCTGCTTCCTGGCCGACATGGGCGACTTCGCCGCCTTCAACGAGGTTTACGCCAAGTACTTCACCTCCAAGCCCGCCCGCTCCTGCGTGGCCGTGAAGTCCCTGCCCAAGGGCGTTCTCTGCGAGATTGAGGCCATCGCCGCGAAGTAACAATCAAAACATCCCCCTCCCGGCGGAGGGGGATGTTTTTGTTATGTACTCAGCCTTCCGCTTCCAGCTTCTTGATGTCCATGTCCTTGGGCAGGACCAGGCTCAAAATGATGGACACCACGAAGACCACGGCCACCACGTTGGAGGAAAACACGGAGCGGATAGTCTCCGGGAAAATCCGCCAGATATCCGCCTCGCTGGCGGCGGTGAAGCCGATGCCGATAGCCAGGGACAGCGACGCGATGGTCACATTCCGCTGGGAGAAGCCGCAGTTTGCTATCATCTGCATGCCGGAAATGACGATGGAGCCGAACATCATGATGGTGCACCCGCCCAGCACGGACTCCGGCAGGGAGGCGAAGAAATTCCCCACCGGCGGCAGCAGGCCCGCCAGCAGCATGCACGCCGCCCCGGTCATGATGGTGAAGCGGTTCACCACCTTGGTCATGGCAACCAGTCCCACGTTCTGAGAGAAGGAGGTCACAGGCGGGCAGCCGAACAGGGCGGCGATGGTGGAGGCGTACCCGTCGCAGGCCAGTGAGCCGGAGATTTCCCCGCTGGTAATCTCCCTTTCCAGGCCGCCGGAAACCAGGGCGGAGGTATCCCCAATGGTCTCTGCCGCGGAAACCAGGAAAATGATGCAGGCGGAAGCCACGGCCCCGGCGTGAAACTCCGGCATGTAGGGCAGGAAGCGGGGCAGGGCGACGAGCCCGCCGGACGTCAGCGCGCCCAGGTCCACCTTGCCCATGAAAACAGCCGCGATGTAGCCCACCACCAGGCCCGCCAGGACGCTGAGCTGCTTAAGATAGCCCTTGGCCAGGGTATTCCACAGCAGGCAGGCCGCCAGGGTGATAACGCCCAGGAACAGGTTCTGGGCGGAGCCGAAATCCTCGGCATAGCCGCCGCCGAAGGAGCGGGTGCCCACAGTGAACAGGGAGAAGCCGATGGCCGTCACCACCGACGCCGCCACAATGGGGGTGATAATCTTCCGCCAATACTTGGCCAGAAGCCCCAGGGTGCCCTCCATCAATCCGCCCACGATGACCGCCCCCACCAGGGAGGGGTAGCCGTAATTGGCGGCGATGGAGCTGAGCACCGCCACGAAGGTGAAGCTGACGCCCATGACCACCGGCAGCCTGGACCCCACCTTCCAAACGGGATAGAGCTGGATCAGCGTGGCAATGCCCGCCACAAACATGGCGTTCTGGAGCAGGACGGCCACCTCGGCCTGGCTGAGGGACGGCCGGGCGGCGGCGGCAATCAGGGTAATGGGAGCCAGGTTGGAAACGAACATCGCCAGGATGTGCTGAAGCCCGAAGGGAATGGCCTTTCCAAGGGGGACCCTTCCGTCCAGCCGATAGATGTTGTTGATGCTGCATTCCGGGGCTTTTGGTGTCTGGTTCATAATGACAGCTTCCTTTCTCCTTCTGCATTTCCCGCCGGGCAGGACCGCCGGGAGCTCGCCTCTATTATATGCACAAAGGTCGACCTTTGTCAAACAAAATTTTTGTATTCCTTACAAAAATTTTGAAGAGCTCCATTTTCGTGCTTTTCACGAAAAAGAGGCCCCGCCTCAGGCGGGGCCTCCAGCGCATTCCAAATCAAATCTCCTCACAGCCAGGCGGTTCCCAGCAGCTCGTCCTTCCCCGGGCGGCCCATCAGCTCCGGGACCACCTCCCGGGCCGGCTTCCCCTGGTACAGCACCTCATAGGCGCACCGGCAGATGGGCATTTCCACGCCCTCCCGCTCCGCCAGCTGGCGGACGCTCTCGGCGGCGTAGTAGCCCTCTACCACCGCGCCCACCTCCCGCATGGCCTCCTGGACGCTTTTCCCCTGGCCGATGAGGATGCCGGCCCGGTTGTTCCGGGAGTGCATGGAGGTGCAGGTGACAATCAGGTCCCCCATGCCCGCAAGGCCGCCGAAGGTCCGCCGGACGCCTCCCAGGTGCTCCCCCAGCCGGGTGATTTCCGCCATGGCCCGGGTCATCAGCAGGGCCTTGGTGTTGTCCTGGAAGCCCAGGCCCGCGCAGATGCCGCAGCTGAGGGCGATGACGTTTTTCAGCGCCGCCGCCAGCTCCACGCCCACGATGTCATAGCTGGTGTAGACCCGGAAGCAGTCGCTCATAAACGCGTCCTGGACGAAACGGGCCTCCTCCAGCTCCGGGCAGGCGGCCACACAGGCCGTGGGCAGCCGCAGGCCCACCTCCTCCGCGTGGGAGGGGCCGGAGAGAGCCACGATTTCCCGGCAAACGTCCCCGGCGGCCTCCCGGAGAACCTGGCTCATGCGGAGATTTGTGTCCCGCTCAATGCCCTTGGAGACCGTCACCAGAACCATATTGGGCCGCAGATAGGGGGCAATCTTCTTCCCCGTCTCCCGAACGGCGAAGGAAGGCGGCGCGCTGACCACCAGGTCCGCCCCGTCCAGGCAGTCCAAGCTCCCGGTAAGCTTCAGCGCCTCCGGCAGGGGCACGCCCTTGAGAAGGGGGTTTTCCCGGGTCCGGGCCATCTCCTCCGCCTTGGCGGGGTTCCGGGACCAGAGGGTCACGTCGTGCCCGTTGCCGCAGAGGACCAGCGCCAGGGCCGTGCCCCAGCCGCCGCTGCCCAATACCACCGCTTTCATGATCCGCCCTCCTTTTTCTTGTGGAACGAGAGCTTCCGCTCCGTGCCGTGGAGCAGCCGCTGGGCGTTGCCCCGGTGCTGCCAGACCACCAGGCCCCCGCAGAGGAAGGCCAGCGCTATGACGACCAGGTTCGGTCCCGCCGTACCGGGGTGAAAAATCCAGGTGGCAAAGGGGAAGCTGGCCCCGGCCCACAGGGAGCCCAGGGACACGTACCGGGTAAGGGCCGTCAGAATCAGGAAGCCCCCCCAGACCACCAGCGCGACGCGCCAGTCAATTATGATGGCGACGGTGCCGCCGGAGAGGATGCCCTTGCCGCCCTTAAAGTGGAACATGCAGGGGAACATATGGCCCAGCAGGCAGAAGAGGGCGGCGAAATATTTGCCCAGCATCGGGTTCCCCACAAAAAGCCAGCTCCCCAGCAACACGGCGATCACCGCCTTCAGCACGTCGCAGAGTATGACCACGAAGGTCAGCCCGCCGCCGAAGGTCCGGTGGAAATTCGTCAGCCCGGCGTTGCCGCTGCCGTGGTTCCGAATATCATTCTTGAGGATATACTTGGACACGATGACCGCGCCGTTGAAGCAGCCTAGGAGGTAACACGCCAGGGCGATTCCGCCGTAATACAGGAAATACCACCAAATTCCGATCATACTCAAACCTCCTTGTCGCCCCTCTGCCGGACGGAGATGCGGATGGGCGTTCCCTCCAGGCCGAAGGTGCTGCGGATGCAGTTTTCAATATAACGCTGATAGGAAAAGTGGAACAGCTTCGCGTCGTTGCAGAAGATGACGTAATGGGGCGGCTTGATCCCCACCTGGGTCATATAATAGATTTTCAGCCGCCGCCCCTTGTCCGTGGGGGGCTGGACCCGGGTCTGGGCGTCCGCCAGCACATCGTTCAGCATGCCCGTGGTGATACGGGCAGCCGCCTGGTTGGAGACATAGTCAATCAGCTCAAAGAGCCGGTCCACCCGCTGTCCGGTCTTGGCGGAGATGAAGAGGATGGGGGCGTAGGCCATGAAGCTCAGCCCCTCCTGAACCTCCTTGCGCATGCGGTCCATGGTCTTGCCGTCCTTCTCCACCAGGTCCCACTTGTTCACCACAATGATGCTGGCCTTTCCCGCCTCGTGGGCCAGGCCCGCCACCTTGGTGTCCTGCTCCGTCACGCCCTCGCATGCGTCAATCATGATAAGGCACACGTCCGAGCGCTCAATGGCCATGGTGGCCCGGAGGACGCTGTACTTTTCAATACTGTCCTCCACCTTGGACTTGCGGCGGATACCGGCGGTGTCGATAAAGACAAAGGTGCCCTGCTGGTTTTCAAACCGGGAGTCGATGGCGTCCCGGGTGGTGCCGGCCACGTCGGAGACGATGACTCGTTCCTCCCCCAGGATCCGGTTGATGAGGGAGGATTTCCCGGCGTTGGGCTTGCCGATAACGGCCACATGGATGGCGTCGTCCTCTTCCTCCTCTTCCTCCTCC
>CATLJA010000057.1 GCA_949959305.1 uncultured Oscillibacter sp. | reverse complement strand
CGTTCAGCTCCCCGATGGTCTCCGCCCCCAGGCCGATGAGGTCCTCTAAGCTTCCCGCCGTCAGCAGCGTGACGGCCAGGGCCCCGGCCATGGGCAGGAAGGCTGCGGCCTTTCCCTCCCCGGTTCCCTGGGCGAAGCCGTCCACCGCGCCGCAGGCCACCGCCACCAGCAGGATGGACGCCGCCCCCCGGAGGCGCTGGCGCAGAACGGCCCTGAACTCCCCGGATATGCGCTCCGCGATGCCCGCCAGCCCCTGGGAAAAGCCTCCCGGACCAGACAGGTCCCCTATTTCAAGCATGTCCTCCGCCGCCTCCGGCATAGCGTCCGTCAGCGCCTCCGGCAGCTCCGCCGCCCGGGCCTCCACCGTCAGGGCCAGGAGGAGGAGGAACAGGCAAATCCATTTTTTCATTGCATCAGCTCCAACAGCAGCGTCAGCACCGCCCGCAGCAACGGCAGGGCGGCAATCAGGGCGCAGACCGCCCCCGCCGTCTCCACCACCGAGGCAAGGGCCGACTCCCCCGCGTCCCGGCAGAGGCTCCCCCCCAGCTTTACCACCAGGGCAATGCCCACCGTCTTGTAAAGGGGTATGAACAGCTCCCGGGACAAGCCGCTTTCCTCCACCAGCTCTCCCAAAAAGTCCATCAGCAGCTCCAGGCTCCCCGCCAGGGAGAGGAGCACCGCCGCCGTGGCCCCTAAGGTCAGCAGCAGCGCCGACTCCGGGCTTCCCCTCCGCACCACCAGAGCCAGCAGCGCCGCCGCGACGCACAGCGCCGCCGCCTGGACAGAAAGCTCCACGGCTAAAAGTTGAACAGGGTCTTGATGAGGTCAAAGAGGTTGCTGATCTCCTGGACCATCATCATCAAGACCACCACCAGCCCCGCCAGGGTCGTCATCATGGCCTGCTCCTCCCGGCCGGAGCGGACCAGAAGCTGGTTCAGCACCGCCACCAGGATGCCGATGGCGGCGATCTTGAAAATCAAATCCACATCCATGCGTCTTTCCCCTAAATCAATAAAATCACCAGCAGCGCGGCGGCGGAAAACCACAGCGCGGCGGCCCGTTTCTCCTCCTCAGGGCGCTTCCGCTCCGCCTCCCCGGCGCTGTCCGCCAGGGTATAGGCGACATGGGATATCGCTTTACAGACCTTCTCCTCGTCGCCTTGCAGCTCCTGGACTAGGGCGGAGACGGCGGACTTGTCCCGCTCATGAAGGGGGAGAGCCTCCGCCTGCTCCCGCCAGGCCCGGGATAGGTCCTCCCCTTTGGCGGCGGCCTCGGAAACAGCCTCAAAAAAGGCGGCGGCGGGCGCGCCGCAGTCCCTGGACAGGGCTTTCAGCAGCGCGGGCAGGGGCGTCCGGACCATGCGTACCTCCTCCCCCATCCGGCGGAAGGCCCGCTGGAAATCCGACAGCGTGTCCCTTTCTCGGCGGCGCTCCGCCCGCTGGACGTACCAGGCCAGCGCGCCCCCGGAGGCGACGCAGAGGCTCCCCAGCAGCTTCAGCATGGCAGCTCCTCCAGCTCATAGGCCCGTCCCTCCCCGTCCCGCAGGATGCGGACCGCCAGGCGGAAAACCTGGTTTTCCAAAAGCGTCCGGTAGAGGGGCTTTCGCAGAAGCTCCGGCACATTGGCGGCGTGGATAGTGGCCAGCAGCCCCACGCCGCAGCCCGCCGCCAGCTCCGCCGCCGTCAAATCCTCCCGGAGGGTAATCTCGTCCACGGCGATAATCTGGGGATTCATGGCCCGGAGGACAATGGGGATGCCAAGGGCCTTGGGACAGGCGTCCAGCACGTCGGTCCGGGGCCCCACGTCCATCTGGGGCGCGCCCCGGTAGGCCACCGCTACCTCCCCCCGCTCGTCAATCAGGGAAATTCGCTGGGCGGGCCAGTCCGGCCCGCCCTCGGAGAGGCAGCGGACCAAGTCCCGGAGCAGGGTCGTCTTCCCGCCTCCCGGCGGGGAGAGAATCAGCGTATTGAGGAAACGGCCGCCCTGAAACAGCCTGGGCGCAATGCCGGAGGCCGCTCCCCGCCGCTCCCGGGCGATGCGGATCACCGCCGAGGAAAGGTTTTTCAAGTTTGTGTTTGCCCCGTCCTTCATCACCGCCGTACCGCAGAGCCCCACCCGGAAGCCCCCCCTGACGGGCAGGAAGCCCTCCCGGATGGTCTCCGACGCGGCGTAGCGAGAGAACTCCGTGGCAATGTCGCACAGGGTTTCCAAATCCTCCGGCTCCACGTCCGGCTCCAACGGCAGCTCCCCCGTAGGCAGCAGGACCGTCAGGGGCCGTCCCGCCCGGAGGCGCAGCTCCTCCGCCGCGGCCTTCTCCCCATCGGAGAGGGCCAGCGCCGCCTTCCGCAGCCGGCTGGGCAGGATGGCGGCTGCCTGCTCATAGCGAAAAATCAGTTCATTTTTTTGCAAGGGAGATTCCCCCTTTCTTTGGTTACTTCACTCTATGAGGACCCCCGGCGCTCTATGCCGGGTTTGTCCAAAAAATTTTACGGAAAGCGCGACTGATATTTTGGCGGACATGTCCAAAGCAAAAACGACCCCCCTTAACCGCGCGTTTGAACACTCCCCGCAGACGGCTTGCGGTTGACAAGCCCTCTGTTTGCCTGTATAATGGCGTTGCGAGGAAGACAGACAGCCGCGTGGGCAGGCCGAAAGGCCGTCCATGAGGAAAGTCCGGGCTCCGCAGGGCAAGGATAACGGGTAACGCCCGCCGAAGGCGACTTCAGGAAAAGTGCAACAGAGATATACCGCCTCGTCCCCGTCTTAAAAACGGGGCTTCCGTGAAATTGAAGATTTTGCGGGAAGTGAAGGAGCGGCGGAACAAACGGACCTCGCCGCAATGCGGCGAGGCAATGGATGTGAAGCTTGCGGCGGCGAGGTAAGGGTGGAAAGGTGCGGTAAGAGCGCACCCATCGGCGCGGAAGCGTCCGATGCTGTAAACTCTATCCGGAGCAACACCGGTATGGGAGCGTATAGGCTGGCCCGGCCGCTCCCGGGGTGGCTGGAGCGCGCCGGCAACGGCGCGCCTAGATAGATGGCTGTCAAATACAGAACCCGGCTTACAGTTTTGCTCGCAACATATGAGGACCGTCCGCGTGATCTGCGGGCGGTCCTCTTTTTTTATAAATTCTCGCCTTCGGCCGGTCGAATTAGCAGATCCGCAATCCCCGCGGATCCTTTGGGCGTCCGGCCAATTTCCTTCTGCATTTGGGCCCACCGTTCATATTCTGTCATCAGCGTCTCCTGCAATTCCGGGGAGACGGTCTCCGGCCAGTACTGGTGGATTTCCCTGACCTGGAAGTCGTTGCCCCAGTCATAGACCATGTAGGGCCGCTCCGGCCAACGGGGGCGGACCACCACCTCGTTGTGCCCGTCCTGGTCGACGTCCGCCACCACGGCGTTCAGGCAGTCCTCCACCAGCAGGACGGTTTCCTGAGTCTTCCATTCCAGCGCCTCGCTGTCCCACTCCCCGCTCCAGAAGCGGTAATCGCAGAGGAAAACATGTCCCCTGGGCTCGCCATAGGGGTCCGGGTAGTAGTTTTCCCTGGTATAAGATACTTCGTCATACCAGAAAAGACGGTCCTTCTCCACCTCAAAGGTCGCATCCATCACCCCGCCCAGGGCTTCTCCGTAAAACTGGCAGGCATTGATCGTCCCCTCATAAGTCCGCTTGTTCCATCGGCAGTCCAGGCAATAGATCAGGTCATTGCCCCTCTCGCTTTTCAGTGCAATGCCGTCAAAGTCCACGCCTTCCCCGCATTTCAGCCGGAGCAGGTGGCCCTCGTTCTCCACATAGAGGTAATTCTCATTTCCCACGGCTTCTTTCAAAACAATGGCATCCTCGAACTGTCCGCTGACATAAGTACCGCAATACCAGATCGTCCCCAGGGTCGCCGCCAGCATCAGCGCCAGGGCCAGCGCCGTCTGCCAAACGTGCTTCCGGCGCTCCGACCGCAAGCTTTCCCGGGAAATCTCCAATAAGTTCCGCATGGGCCTTTCCTCTTTCAAATTCTGCACAGGATCTTCCTCCTTCTTCTCTTCAAGCCTCCGGCAGGCCATCAGCTCCTCCACCCCCAGACCCAAAGCCTCCGCCAGAGGCTCCAGCAGGGTTACGTCGGGGTAGCTCAGGGCCCGCTCCCATTTGCTCACCGCCTTGTCCGTCACATGCAGCCGCCCGGCCAAATCCTTTTGGGTCAGCCCGGCGGCTTTTCGGTTTTCTGCGATGAAATTTCCGAACTGCTGTTTGTTCATACGGCTCACCTCCCTGCCAGTGTACACCGGAAGCGGGGAAAAAAGCAACCGACCAACGGTAGAATCCGGCAAATTCCGCTTGTTCCCGCCATTTTCGGACTGGAAAAAATTTGCCCCGCATTTCCAGTTTTTAAGGTTGGGCTAAGAAATCCCCTGTATGATGCTCCCATCCTGTTCAACGAAAGGAGCCAAAGCATGAAACCTCGGCACGAGTGGAAGCACGAGATTACCACCGCCGACCGCCTGGTCCTCGCCTCCCGTCTCTCAGCCGTGGCCCGGCGGGACAGTCATGGGCAAAACGGCCGCTATGAGATACGGAGCCTGTACTTCGACGATTCCCGGGATACGGCCCTGCGGGAGAAAATTGACGGCGCGGCCCGGCGGGAGAAGTTCCGAATACGGTACTACAACGGCGACGCCGCATACATCTGCCTGGAGAAGAAGGTCAAGCAGGACGGCCTGTGCGGCAAGCGCTCCGTCCTCCTCAGCGCCCAGGAGGTCCAGGCCCTGCTGGACGGGGACCTGGACTGGATGCCCGGCGGCGGAAGGCCCCTGCTTCAGGAGCTTTTCTGGAAGATGAAGTCCAACGGCCTCCGTCCCAGAACCATTGTGGATTACACCCGGGACGCTTACGTCTTTCCCGCCGGGAATGTGCGGGTCACACTGGATTACAACATCCGCACCGGACTGGGGTCCACGGATTTTCTGAATCCCGCCTCCGTCACCGTCCCTGCCGGGGACGCCCCCGCCATTCTGGAGGTAAAGTGGGACGAATTCCTTCCCGACGTCATCCGGGACGCGGTGCAGCTCCCCGGACGGCATACCTCCGCCTTTTCCAAGTACGCGGCCTGCCGCGTTTACGGCTAATCAAGAAAGGATGCGATTTGCTATGACTTTTCAGGATATTTTTAAATCCAGCTTTCTGGAGAACGTCTCCAGCGTCAGCCTTCTGGACATGAGCCTGGCCCTTATTCTGGCCTTCGGCCTGGGGCTGTTCATCTTCCTGGTCTACAAAAAGACCTTCACCGGGGTCATGTACTCCTCCAGCTTTGGCGTAACCCTGGTGGCCCTGGCGATGATTACCACCATGGTCATTCTGGCGGTTACCAGCAACGTGGTGCTGTCCCTGGGCATGGTGGGTGCGCTGTCCATCGTCCGCTTCCGCACCGCCATCAAGGAACCCCTGGACATTGCCTTCCTCTTCTGGTCCATCGCCGTGGGCATTGTTCTGGCGGCGGGACTGATTCCGCTGGCGGTCTTCGGCAGCGTGGTGATTGGCTTCATGCTGCTGGCGCTCGTCAACCGGAAATCCCGCTTCGACCCCTACATCGCCGTTCTCCAATGCGACAGCCAGGAGAGCGAAGCCCGGGCGGAGGAGTTCCTCCGGCAAAACACCCGCCGCTGCGTGGTTAAAAGCAAAACCGTCCAGAAGGACGCCGTGGAGCTGAACCTGGAAATCCGCCTGAAGGATGAAAGCACCGGATTTATCAACGCCCTGGCGGACCTCCCCGGCATCCGCAGCGCGGTGCTGGTGAGCTACAACGGCGACTACATGGGCTAAAGGAGGCCCCTTATGTCGACCCACAAATACATAGACCGTCTCTGCGCCGCCGCCCTGGCCCTCTGCCTGCTGCTGGCCGCCGCCCTGATGAACGGAGAAGCCCTGGGCATCCGGCCCGCCGCCTCCGTCATGGGCTATGAAACCCGGCTTTTCGATACGGAACGAGTGCACACCCTCGACATTGTGATGGACGATTGGGACGGCTTCCTGGAAACCTGTGAGAACGAGGAATACGCCCGGTGCGCTGTCGTTATCGACGGCGAGGCGTACCAAAACACCGCCATCCGGGCCAAGGGCAACACCTCCCTCACCATGGTTTCCTCCATGGACAGCGACCGCTACAGCTTCAAGCTGGAGTTCGACCACTACGACAGCGGAAGGACCTACTACGGCCTGGATAAGCTGAGCCTGAACAATATCATCCAGGACACCACCTATATGAAGGACTACCTCACCTATCGGATGATGGGCGCCTTCGGTGTGAACGCGCCCCTTTGCAGCTATGTCTATATTACCGTCAACGGCCAGGACTGGGGACTATACCTGGCGGTGGAGGGCGTGGAGGACGGGTTCCTCCGGCGGAACTACGGCAGCGATCCCGGAGAACTTTACAAGCCGGACAGCATGAGCTTCGGCGGCGGCCGGGGCAATGGCCGGACGGCCTTCGGTGAAAACGGCGCTCCCCCTTCTCCCTCCAGCGGACAAATACCCTCCGGTGGGCAGTCTTCCGATAATGGACAGCCTCCCGGCGGGCAGGAAGACTTCGAATCCGGACGCAGCGGCGGTCCTGCGGCATTTGATGGAGAACAAGGCGGCGGGCAGATTCCCAGCAGAGGCCAGAGCGGCCCGGGAGAAGATCGCGAAGCCAGGAATTCTGCCGGATTTGGCGGAGGCCCCGGCGGCGGCATGGGCAGCGACGACGTAAAGCTCCGCTATATTGACGACGATCCCGACAGCTATTCCAACATTTTTCAAAACGCCAAAACGAACGTTTCCAAGGCGGACCAGGCCCGGCTTATCTCCTCTCTGAAAGCCCTCAGCGAGGGCGAAAGCCTGGAGGAAGTTCTGGATATCGAGCAGGTTCTCCGCTATTTCGTGGTCCACAATTTTGTCCGCAACGGCGACAGCTACACCGGCTCCATGGTCCACAACTACTACCTCTACGAAAAAGACGGCCGCCTCTCCATGATTCCCTGGGACTACAACCTGGCCTACGGCACCTTCCAGGGCGGCAATGCAAGCGGCGAGGTCAACGCCCCCATTGACTCCCCGGTTGACGGCGGCGACAGCCGCCCTATGGTGGACTGGATATTTGACAGCCCGGAGTATACAGCCCTGTACCATCAGTATTTTCAGGAATTCCTGGAGACGGTGGACCCTGCGGCGCTGATTCGCGGCGCGGAGGAGCTGATCGCCCCCTATGTGGAGCGGGATCCCACCCGGTTCTACACCTATGAGGAGTTCGAAACCGGGGTGGAAACCCTGCTTGCCTTCTGCCGCCTCCGGGCGGAAAGCGCTGCCGGGCAGCTGGACGGAAGCATCCCTTCCACGGAGGATGGGCAGGCGGCGAACGCCTCCGCCCTGGTGGACGCCTCCGCCATCACCCTCTCCGATATGGGCACCATGGACCGGGGCGGAGGCTTTGGCGGAGGGGAACGCCCCTCCCCTTCCGGCGGCGATCCGGGAGAGCCGGACGCGCAGTCCCCGGCGGAAACTACTAATCCGCCCGGTCTGGAAGGCTTGGCGGTTCCAGCCATGGGAACCCAGACCGCCGAAATCCTCCGGCAGGGCCCGCCGGGGCGGCCCGGAAAGAACGGCTTCTCCGGCGTGGCGTTTCCGGGAGAAACGCCCGCCCCTGTCAGCGGAAGCGCCCTGCTGCTGACGGCGGCCTCTTTAGCCGTCCTTTTTGCAGGAATTTTGGGTGCTCTTCTCTTCCGGCGCAGAAAACAGTAATCACGGACCGCCGTACCCTGCTTTGAGGGGCGGCGGTCCTTATGCGCTCTTTTCTCAGCCTATTAATTAAGCAAAAACTTTCTTTTGTTCAATTATATAACTATAAAAGCGGGACGGCCCTTTCCGGCCCGTCCCGCTCGTTAGAATCAGTCGTTGTCCCAATTGTGCCAGACGTTCTGCACATCGTCGCTGTCTTCCAGCATGTCAATGAGCTTCTGCATGTTTTTCACGTCGCCCTCACCGCTGAGGGTAATGTAGTTTTGGGGCACCATCTCCACCTCGGCGCTGACAAAGCTGTACCCCTTCTCCTCCAGGGCCTTCACCACGACGTTGAACGCATCGGGATCGCAGGTAATCTCCAGGGCGGGACCGTCGGCCTCAAAATCGGCGGCTCCGGCGTCCAGCGCGTCCATCATGACTGTCTCCTCGTCCAGCTCTCCGTCCTCGTTGTCGATGACGATAACGCCCTTTTTGTCAAAGGACCAGGACACGCAGCCGATGGCTCCCAGATTGCCATTGCACTTGTCAAAGGCGTGGCGGACCTCCGGCGCGGTGCGCTGGCGGTTGTCGGTCAGGGCTTCAACTATCACGGCTACGCCGCCGGGACCGTAGCCCTCGTAGGTGACGGCCTCATAGTTGTCGGTATTTCCAGCGCCCAGGGCCTTGTCAATGGTACGCTTGATGTTGTCGTTGGGCATGTTCACAGCCTTGGCCTTGGCAATGACCGTGGCCAGCCGGGAGTTGTTGTTGGGATCGCCGGAGCCGCCCTCCTTGACGGCGACGATGATTTCCCGGGCGATCTTGGTAAAGGCGGCGGAGCGCTTGGCATCCGCCGCGCCTTTGGTTTTCTGGATATTATGCCACTTGGAATGTCCGGACATGGCGTTTATTCTCCTTCCATATCTTCCATATAATATTGAATCGCTTCCTTATGGGATGCGGATTTTTGGACCTGCAAGGCTGGGAACCGTTCGGCCAGAAAGGCGATTACCCTCTCACAGACGGGGTCCTCCGTGGGAAAGTGCCCCGCATCAATGAGGTTGATTCCCTTTGCCTTCGCGTCCACAAACTGATGATAACTCAAATCGGAGGTGACGAAGGTGTCGCATCCGGCGCGGACAGCGGAATCCTCAAACTCTCCGCAGGCCCCGCCGCCCACAGCCACACGGTGAACAGGCTTCCCCGCGCCGGCGTAGCGCACGCCGCGGCAGCCAAGACTCCTGGAGACAAGGCGGACAAACTCCGGCAGGTCCATGGGCTCGGCCAGCCAGCCGCAGCGCCCCACGCCCTCTCCGGTAAATCTCTCCGGATTCCGGATGCCGAGGGTCCGGGCCAGAATATCGTTAACGCCGCCCTCCGCAACGTCCAGGTTTGTGTGCATGCAGATGGCGGACACATTGGCCCGCAGCAGCCGTGTCAGCAGGCTACCTTGAAAGGTGTCGTCCCGCACCGTCTGCACCTGAGACCATTTACAGTTCATAATGGGATGGTGGGAGACAATCAGCTGGCAGCCCGCCGCGATGGCCTCCTCCGCCACGGCGTGGGTGATGTCCAGTGCCACCATGCAGCGGATGGCCTCCTGCCCGGGGTCTCCCAGCAGATGCCCCACATTGTCCCAGTCCATGGCCCCCTCCCGGGGCGCCAGCTCAAACAGAGCCGCCTCAATTTCCCTGACTGTTGGCACGCCGCCACTCCTCTCTCATGGACAGCAGCGCGGTGATGATATCCCGCAGCCCGTCCGCTTTTTCTTGCCCTCCGCCGGAACGGTTGATTCCCGCCACCGCCGTTTGCAGGCGGATGATCTTTTGGATGATGTACCGATCCCCCAGCGGGTCATGGAGCAGGGCCGCCCCGCCGTAGATCTGGCCCAGGCTAAGGTTCATCTCCCCTGCCCCGGCCTCCATCACCGGGTAGAGAACGCCCCGGTCCTCCACCAGCGCCTCCCGGCGGATGACGCAGCCGTTCTCCGCCAGAAAGGCCCGAAGGGTTTCCGCCCGGCTCTGGGGCTGGAGGAGCAGGGTGTGCTTCCCGCCGGCAATCCAGGGGGCCCGGGCCAGAATGGCGGCAATGTTCTCGCCCCCCATTCCGGCAATAACGACGGTATCCGCCTCCTCCGGCGAGACCACCGTCAAGCCGTTTCCCAGCCGGTAGTCCACACCGTCCACGCCCCAGGTCCTTCCAGTCTCCCTGGCCCGGGCCAGGGGCCCTTCCCGCAGATCGCAGGCAATGGCAGAAACCACGCGCCCGTGGAGCCGGAGCCACACGGGCAGATAGGCGTGGTCCGTGCCAACATCGGCGATCCGCGCGCCGGGGGGCACCCAGTCCGCCAGCTGCCGGAGGCGGGGCGTCAGCGCAAATTCCCGCAAGGCGGCGTTACTCCGCCTTCTTGTTGGCTTCCTCGTTCACTAGGGCCAGCAGCTTTTCCACATCAATGCCGTGGACCATGCAGGCCTCCTCCACGGTCTCCCCGCGGGAGGAGGGGCAGCCCAGGCAGTGCATGCCGATAGAGAGGAAAATCGGTGCGGTGTGGGGGGCGATGTCCAGAATATCGCCGATAATGGTGTCTTTTGTAATCTCAATCATGTTTGGATTCCTCCGTATTGAAATAGAATTCAGCGTTCAGCCGCCCGGTTCTCCGCTCCCTTGGAACAAATTTCCGCAGACAGCCATCGTTCCGCTATTATACTCTATTATTTGCCCGAATTCAATAGAAAATCCGACAAAAGACGAAAGCGCCGCCTTACGCTTTTCTTTCCTCCCGGTAGCTCTCCGCCGCCTCGTCCAGCACGTCCATCAGCTTCCGCTCGCTTTCCGTCCCCGCAAGCCTTTTCGGGTAGACCATGCAGAGCCCCTGGTTTTCGAAAAAACCCTCGCAGCAGTCCAACCCGTAAAAATACATCAGTCCTCCGAAATACTCGGTTTTCGCTTTAAAGTAAAATCTCCCTGAGAGGGGCGTGAGCTCCAGCGCTCCCGTGAACGCGCCGCTCTCCTTGAATTCCTCCACGGCTATATAAACCGCGTCGTCGCACTGAATTGCCAGATAAGGATACGTCCCTTCTTCCCCGTACCCGCTAAAAGGCGCGTATGTGTGAAGCATTTCCACCTCCCCGGCGTGGGATTTTGCCGCCTTGAAAGCGTCGTTTACCCGAAAGACAGTCCGGTACTCGCTGTCGCCGTCTCCATAGAAGACCTCCTCGGCAAGGTGAGCCGAAGGCGCGAGGACGATCTCCCCCTCCGGCAGCGCGTTCTTGAAGGCTTCCGCCTCTCCGGCCGGTTTAGGCTTCCCGGTGATTTTGCCAAACAGCTTCATGTTCGCTCCTCCTTTGAAAAGACGTTGTTCCGCCGCGTTTATTTTATCACATGCCGGCGGGCCGTTCAAGGAAAAACCAGGCGCTGGAATTCCAGCCGCCGCCGGGTCTGTGGAAGGCGTGAAAAACAGCCCTGCGCTTTCGCGCAGGGCTGTTTTTAATGAACTGGCACAAGAGACGAAACCGAAAAGCGATTTATCTCTGCTCCTCGCGCATCTTGGCGAAGCACTCGCTGCAATAGACCGGACGGTCAGAGCGGGGCTCGAAGGGCACGCGGGCCTCGCCGCCGCAGGCAGCGCAGACAGCGGTGAAATACTCCCGGGGACCGCGGGCGGCGTTCTTGCGGGCGTCGCGGCAGGCCTTGCAGCGCTGGGGCTCGTTCTGGAAGCCGCGCTCGGCATAGAACTCCTGCTCACCGGCGGTGAACACGAACTCCTGACCACACTCTTTGCACACTAAGGTCTTGTCTTCGTACATGATTTTACCCTCTCTTTGAAAAGAAAATATATTGCGTTCAGCGTTTGCTGAGATCGCCGGAAAGTAATTGCCGCGCCACCTTGCGTCGAATGCGCTGCACGGCGTTGTCCACGGACTTTGGGGATTTGCTCACCGCTTTTGCAATTTCCCTGCAAGAAAGACCGTCCAGATAGAACCCCAAAATCTTTGCTTCAAACTCGGACAACTGTTTCCGGACACCGGATAAGAGGGCTGCCGTGTGTTCCCTGTCGATCAGGAAATCTTCGGGATTACGCTGCGCCAAATTATTGGTCCCAGAGGTGAGGGGATTGCTTTCAAAATGGGAGTCGTCTAGGGATAGCGATTGATTGAGCGGCTGCTGCTTATCCCGCGCCGAAGCGCGGAGCACAGTATAGAGGCGGCTTCGAATGCAGATTTCAGCGAAGGTACGGAAGGACGCCTCTTTCCCGGCGTCATATTCCCGGACGGCCGTGATAAGGCCCACCATACCCTCCTGCGTGAGGTCTTCGCTGTCGCCGCCCGCCAGAAAGAAGGGGCGGGCACAAGTGCGGACCAGGCGGTTGTACCGGGTGACCAGGGTTTCCTCCGCCAGGCGGTTCCCCGCCGCGGCCAGGAGGCACAGGGCCTCATCCGGCTGACGCTCCAGCTCCGGCACGTCGTTCTCGTAAGTATTGCGCATGTTGTATTATACCCATCTGCCATGGAAAATGTCAAGCAATTTATCAAAATAAACGGAAATTTTCCTTAAAATTTTAGTGATTTTATAAGACTAACCAGAATATCGGCCGTATTTTCCGCAATTTCGGTCGTCTTTGCCTCCACCATGACCCGGATCAGCGCCTCTGTTCCCGAAGCGCGGACAAGCACCCTGCCCTCTCCGTTCAGGGCGGCTTCCTCGTTTTTCACCGCTTCCGCCAGCTCCTGAGAGGCCATGATCTTCTCCTTCACGCCGCCGCTGTGAGGCACCTCCACGTTAATGAGAACCTGGGGATAAGAGGCGCAGACGGAGGCCAGCTCCGACGCCTTCTTCCCCGACTGGGCCAGAACCTGAAGGAACTGAAGGGCCGTCACCTGTCCGTCGCCGGTGGTCTCCAGGGCAGTGAAAATGGTGTGGCCGGACTGCTCGCCGCCGATGCGGAAATCCTGGCGGAGCATCTCCTCCAGCACGTTCCGGTCGCCCACGGCGGTGCAGGCCAGGTCGATTCCGTAATTCCGGCAGAACTCATGGAGCCCCAGGTTGCTCATCACCGTGGCTACGATGGCGTTCCCCCGGAGGACGCCCCGGCGCTTCATATCCAGGGCGCAGACAGCCATGACCTTATCGCCGTCGATGATGCTTCCGGCCTCGTCCACCAGCAAACAGCGGTCCGCGTCGCCGTCGAAGGCCACGCCGATATCATAGCCCTCCTTCACCACCTGGGCGGCCAACTCCTCCATATGGGTGGAACCGCAGCGGTCGTTGATGTTTACGCCGTTGGGGCTCCGGTGAAGGAAGACCGTGTGGGCCTTGAAGCGGCCAAAAAGCTCCGGGGCCGTGGCGCTGGCGGCGCCGTTGGCGCAGTCTACCAAAATGCGCAGGCCCGCCAAATCCGAGTCGATGGTGGAGGCCACAAAGTCGATGTAGTGCCGCTTGAGCTGCTTCATGCCGTGGTGGCGGCGGCCCAGGTCCCCCCTGGTTTTCAGGGCCATAGGCCCGCTGGAGAGGATTTTTTCCTCCACACGCTCCTCCAGCGCGTCGGAAAGCTTGTAGCCCTGGCCGTTGAAGACCTTGATGCCGTTGTGCTCATAGGGGTTGTGGGAGGCGGAAACCACGATGCCCGCGTCCGCCTTCTCCTGCCGGGTCAGATAGGCCACGGCGGGCGTGGGGATATCCCCCACCGGCTTCACGTCCGCGCCTACGGAGCAGAGGCCGGAAATCAGCGCCGCCTCCAGCAGGTCGGAGGAAATGCGGGTGTCCTTGCCCAGCACCACCGTGGGCCGCTCTCCTTTTTCCTCCATCAAAACCATTCCCACGGCCTGCCCGACCCGGAAGGCCAGGTCCGCCGTCAGGTTCTCCCCCACTATGCCGCGAATGCCGTCGGTGCCGAATAGCTTGCCCATAACATCTTTACCTCTTTCTTCCAAAATTGTCAAATTTCCGTTTCAGCGCCCTCTCCGTAACGGGAATCACCGCCAGGAAGGGGATCATTTGTAAGCCTGTTAGCATCATGCCGAAGTGTCCCACCGTGCCAATCTCCCGCCCAAACAGAAAGAACATCCACAGCAGGGAGAGCGCCAGCACAGGCCGGCCGGCCCGATACCAGAACCGCCCGCTGAAGGCTTGGGCAAATTCCCAGGTTTCCCGGTTCCGCATGGAGCGGGCCGTGCGGTAGCCATAGCCGCCGTTGATCTCTCCCGGCGGGTTTTTCGCAAGGCTCCTTCCCAAGAGCAGCATGCTCCCGGGGATCAGCAGGGAGTATGCCAGCGTAAAGAGCCAGAACAGCAGGTTTCCCATCCCTCAGTCCTCCAGCAGATACCGCAGCATCCGCTCCGGGTCGTCCAGAAAGCGCTTTGTCAGCTGGTAGTGCTCCGTCTCCCGATACTCCGCTTCCTGAACCCCCGCCCCGCTCAGCTCGTAAATCCTGGCCTTGGGAAAGGCCATCAAAATCGGGGAATGGGTTGCCGCGATGAACTGGGAATCCGCCTTTACCAGCTGGTCCATCTCCCCCATCAGCGTCAGGAGACGGGAGGGCGAGAGCGCCGCCTCCGGCTCGTCCAGCAGGTACAGCCCCTCCCCGCCGAAGCGGTTCTGGACCAGGGCCAGGAAGCTCTCCCCGTAGGACTGGCTGTGGAGAGATACCCCGCCGTAGCTGTCAATGAGCCGGGGGCTCATGGAGGGGGATTCGTCCAGCTCGTCGATGTTCGTCGCCACATTGTAAAAGCTCTCCGCCCGGAGGAAAAACCCATCCCGGGGATACCGCTTCCGAACGGGGGTCAGGTATTCCCCCAGCACAGAGTGGGTGGCCCGGGTGGAGAAGCTGAAATTCCGGGTGCCGCCCTCCGGGTTAAAGCCGCAGGCCACGGCAATCCCCTCCAGCAGCGTGGACTTTCCCGTCCCGTTCTCCCCCACCAGGAAGGTGACGGGACGGTCAAACTCCAGGCTATTTCCCGCCATCAAATACCGCACCGGCCCCAAGCCCCGCAGCCAGCTCCCCTCCGGCAGCTCCCGCCGGAGCCGGACGGAGGAAAGATACGCCGCCGTCATAGCCTCACTCCATCTCAGCCGCCGTTCAGGGACAGCTGTTCCATCACATTATCCGCCGCCGCGCCGCCTGGGATGGGCTTGTGGAGGTGCTGGTAGGCCTTCTGCGTCACGCAGCGCCCCCGGGGAGTCCGGGTCAAAAAGCCCAGCTGCATCAGATAGGGCTCGTACACGTCCTCCAGCGTCACAGACTCCTCCCCGATGGTGGCCGCCAGGGTCTCCAGGCCCACGGGGCCGCCGCCGTAATTGTCAATAATGGCCTCCATCATCCGGCGGTCCACCGGGTCCAGACCCAGGTAATCAATCTCCAAAGCGCAGAGGGACTGGTCCGCCACATCCTTGGTAATCACCCCGTCGGCCCGAACCTGGGCAAAGTCCCGGAC
>CATLJA010000056.1 GCA_949959305.1 uncultured Oscillibacter sp. | reverse complement strand
GCACCATGCACCCGCACAGGGCCCCGAAGAGGTAAATGCCGGCGGTGGAGTATGCCTTGTGGATATCCCTCCCGTCCAGGCGGCGGCGGAAGGCGTTCACGTCCTCCTGCCGCCAAATCCGCGCCCGGACCCCCAGGACCAGCACGGCGAAGGTGTTCACCTTCACGCCGCCTCCGGTGGAGCCGGAGGCCGCGCCCACAAACATCAAAACCAGCATCAGCAAAACGCCGCCCTGGCTCAGGGAGGACTGGTCCACCGAGGCGAAGCCCGCCGTCCGGGCCGTCACCGACTGGAAGCACGCCATCAGCGCCCGGGCGGGGCCGTCCGCCCCGGCGAAAGCGTGGTCCGCCTCCAAAAACCAGAACGCGGCCGCGCCCCCGGCAAAGAGGGCCAGCGTCACGGTGAACGCCATCTTGGAATGGAGCCGCCAGCGGCGGAAACGCCGTCCGTGAGTCAGAATGTCGTCCCACACCAGAAAGCCCAGGCCCCCGCAGATAATCAGCGCCATCAGCACGATATTCAGGAGAGGGTCCCCCGCCTCAGAGGTGATGGACGCGCCGGTTCCCAAAAGGTCGAAGCCCGCGTTGCAGAAAGCGGAGACCGCGTGGAACACCGCCATCCAAAGGCCCCTCCCCAGTCCGTACCGGGGGCAGAACCAGAGAGACAGCAGCGCCGCCCCCAGTCCCTCGCACAAAGCCGTCACCAGCAGGGCCCGCCGGGCCAGGCGGACGACGCCTCCCAGCTGCAGAGCCCCCACGCTGTCCTGGAGCAGGGCCCGCTGCCGCAGGCTCACCCGCCGCCGGACCAGCAGCGCCGCCGGAAGGGAGGCCGTCACAAAGCCCAGGCCCCCAATCTGAATCAGCAGCAGCAATACCGCCTGGCCAAAGGCGCTGAACTGGGTGGCGGTGTCGTACACCGTCAGCCCCGTGACACAGGAGGCGGAGGCGGCCGTAAACACGGCGCTGCTCCATGGGATGGACTCCCCGCTGCGGGAGGCAATAGGCAGGGACAGCAGGCAGGCTCCCGCCAGAATCAGCAGGGCGAAGCCCAGGGCGAGGGTCTGGACGGCGTTTGGTCGGCGCATAAGCGGCCTCCTGGAAATTAAAATTGAAAATCCCTGTTCACGGAAGCGGCCCGGGAAACGGCGGTTTTCCCCGCTATTATACCCGTTTCTGCCTCCGTTTTCAAGCGCGGGAAGCGAAAAAGGGCGAACGGGCGGAACGGGCCGCGCCCGGAAAACGGGCCTTACCGGAAGAACCGCCG
Organism: uncultured Oscillibacter sp.; assembly: GCA_949959305.1. Taxonomy (GTDB): domain Bacteria; phylum Bacillota; class Clostridia; order Oscillospirales; family Oscillospiraceae; genus Oscillibacter. The sequence goes on along the minus strand of CATLJA010000056.1, from coordinate 14,022 downwards.
CACATCCTCCTTCCCCCGCTTGCCGTGGGTCCGCATAGCCTGGGAGGAGGGCTGGGAGATGGAGCGCCGGGCGTCCTCCAGCAGGGCGCCCGCCGCCCCGGTATCCCGCACGGGGCCCTCCGCCCCGCCCAGGTACTGCTGAACGCCCAGCAGGCCGCTCCAGCTCCGCTCCAGCCGGTGGTAAAGCACGCTGTACGCGCTTTGAATCTGGCTCACCCATCGGCGGTCCCGCTCGACGACGGCCCGGGCCGCCTGGGCCGCCTCCCTCGTGGCCACGCTGAGCCGGTCCAGCCCCAGGGCCCGGCCGGACAGGCGGAATTGGGGCAGCGTCACGGTCTCCGCCCCCATCTGAAGGGGAATCCCGGAGCGGGTCCAGAGCCGGGCCTTCCCAACGTCCGCCTTTCCGGTGATTTCAACCTTTCCGCAGCTTCCGAACAGGCAGGCCCCGATATCCGCCCCGGGGTCGCCCCCCAGGGCCTTCCGGATGCGGGCGGTGCCGGTGATGAGGATGTCGCCGCAGGCCCCCTGAACCCCCGCGCCGATGGCGGCGGCATGGCCCACCGCCTGGGCGGCGACGCTGCCGCCGCGGATGCGGATATCGCCCACGGAGGCCCCCAGTCCTCCGCCGATGCCCGCGCCGCCGCCGGAGCCTCCGGTTGCGTCCACCTCGCCGCCCAAAATTTCCACAGGTCCCAGGGGGGCCCTCTTTCCTGCGCCGATGCCCGCGCCGCCGCCGCTTCCGGCGGCGGTGACGCTGCCGCCCCGAATCCGGATGCGGCTGCTCCGCTCCCGGCTTCCGCCGCTGTCCCGGCCGATGCCCGCGCCGCCCGCGCCGCCGGAGGCGGACAGGGTCCCGGCGGGATTCCGGCTGCTGTCCCGGGCCTCCGGGCAGTCCACCAGCAGCGAGGTGCCCTCCCCCAGGGAGATGCCTGCCCAGCCCGCGCCGCTTTCAAAGCGGTTTTCCGTGCCGCTTCGCAGGAGCAGCGTCACGTCGTTCTCCCGGCCCAGCTCGAAAGCGCCGCCCTCGGACACCCGGCAGACCACGCCGCCCAAAGTCAGCTCCATGGCTCCGATGCCGTCCGCCAGGGCCAGCCGCCCGCTGAAGGGCCTGCGGCTGGCGTCGGTCCCGGCGCCTCCGGCGACGGCGGTGACCCGGCTGCTCAGAATGCGCAGGGTGTGGGTCTCCTCCTCGTAAACCCAATCCACTCCCGCTTCCCCGCCGGTGACGGTGAAGGGGTTCGGGTAGAGGGCGGCCTCCTCAAAGGCCCCGGCGCTCCCGTTCCAGCGCAGGTACGCGTAGCGGGTCTTGGGCCGCCGGGCCTCGTCCCTCCCCCGGATAACCACCGTGTGAACGGGAGAACCCCGCTCCCCTTTTTCCAGCCACAGCCGGGCGGGCTCGCCGCTTTGCAGCGCGGCCCTCCCGTGCCTTCCGTCCACCGTCAGGGAGGTAATGGAGCTCCAGCCCGGCAGCAGGGTCCGCCAGACAATGTCAAAGGGGGCCATGGGCTTCCCGCTTCCGCTGGCGGCCTGGGCCGCCCGGGCCGCCAGGAGAACCGGGCCGTCGATTGTCACAGGGACAGGCAGGGTTCCGAAGGGCTCCCCCTCCGCCTCCGCCGCCAAAATCACCGCGCCGCCCGTCAGGCGCAGGGCGCTGCCCTCGCCGCCGCGAAGCGCGCCAATCCGCGCCAGCCCGCCCCCGCCCAGGGTCAGGACCGCGCCGGGGCGCAGGCGCACCTCTCCCAGCACGGCCTCTCCCGGAACCGATACCCGCGCGGAGGCGGAGGACACGGCCAGCACCGGGACGCTGGCCTCCCGCAGCGTCACCGTCCCGCCGCCCGCCAGCAGAACGGTCTGCCCGTCCTCCCCGGCTCCCCGGAGGACCGTATCCGCGCTTCCGCCAATGGCCAGCTCTCCGGCGGAGGAGCCGGCAGGGACGCCGGAGGAGAGGCCGGAGGACATATCGGGGCTCTCTCCGCCGGCCGCCTTCACATCCTCCAAATCCACAACGGCGGCTTGGGGCAGGGTCCCCTCCGCCGCCGCTTCCGGGGCCTCCCCGGCGGCATTTTCCAGGACGGCCTCCAGCCCGGCGCCGGAGCTCTGCACCGCGTCCAGCAGGCCCATCATCAGCTCCAGGTTCATCCCCTCCATTCCCGCCAGGAGGGTCAGCACGGACGCGCTGGACAGGAAAGCGGCGGTATCTCCGCCGTAAAGCAGCAGGCCCGCCAGGAAATCCTCCATTCCCGGGGCCGTGCCTCCGGTGAACTGGGCCTCCAAATCCGCCAGGCCGCTGAACGCACCCCGGGTCAGCTTCTGCACCGCTTCGTCCGGCGGAACGCCCTGGGACACCTTCTCCAAAAGCTGCCGCAGCCCCTCCAGGGCCTCCTTCAAATCCACGGCCTTGGACGCGGAGCCCCCGGCGATGACCCCGCCCAGGTACAGCGCCGCCAGATAGCCCGCCGCAGCGTTATTGCTCAGGGATTTTCCGGCGATGGCGGCCAGAATATCCGGGATTCTGGCGTTTTTGTCCAGTCCCAGCATATCCATCACCCGCTCCGGGGTCAGCCCGCTCCGGGACATGCCCCTCAGCAGCCAATCAGGGAGCTTCTGCGGCCCTTCCTCGTCTCCCAGGGCAGCGTCCGGCGTGGGCTCCGCCCCGTCCTCGATTTCCGCGTCCCCGTCCAGAAACAGCCGCGCCCCCCCGGCAAAGGCCCCTCCGGTCATGCGGTCAACCTCCTTCGCCAAGCGCTCCAGCTCCGCCTGGAGGGCGGTCCGGTCCTCCCCGCCGCCGGAGGCGGCCCTTTCAGCCAGCTCCGCCATGCGCTCCAGAACGTCCTGAACCTCCGCCAGCACAGCCTCCCCCGCCTGGAGGGTCCGGTGGCTCTCCCGGGTGTGGTTTTCCGCCCGGCCGATCCGGCTCATGAGGTTCTGGAGGGTCTCCGAGACGGTGGCCCCCGGCGTTTTTGCCGCCGGGCGGCTCTCCCCGGCGGAGCCCGCCTTCTCCGTTTTCTCCGCCGCCTGATACCGTGGTCCAGCAACGCCCCGCTCCCTGCGGATGCTCAGCTCGCCCATTCAGACGCCTCCTTTCCTGAATTCGCGTAAATCGCGGTTTCTTATATACAATATATCGGCAGCCGGAGCGGAAAGATAAGGAAGCTGCCGGGCAGCAAAAAAGAGAGGGAATGCGCGGCGCATTCTCCCCTCTTCCGGCGCTTCAAGGCCCCCTGCCCAGGGCCAAATCCTTAACTGCCTCTCCCGCCAGAATCAGCCCGGCGGCGGCGGGCACGAAGGCCGCGCTCCCCGGCACCTGCCGCCGGACCTCCCCCGCCAGGGATTCCTGATAGAGCTCCCCTTCCGGCTCCAGGGGGGGCTCCTGGGAATAGACCACCTTCAGCCGCCGGACGCCCCGGCGCTTCAGCTCCTTCCGCATCACCCGGGCCAGGGGGCAGACGGAGGTCTCATAGATGTCCGCCACCCGAAAGGCGGCGGGGTCCAGCTTGTTCCCGGTCCCCATGCAGCTGATAATCCGGGTCCCCGCCGCCAGGGCCTGCTGCACCAGGGCCAGCTTCCCGGTGACGGTGTCGATGGCGTCTATTACGTAATCGTATTGGGTAAAGTCGAACTCCCCGGCGGCGCCGGGACCGTAGAAGACCTTCCGGGCGTGCACCACCGCCTTCGGGTTGATTGCCAGCGCCCGCTCCCGGGCCGCATCGGCCTTGTACCGCCCCAGGGTTTCATGGCTCGCCAGTATCTGGCGGTTCAGGTTCGTCAGGCTCACCCGGTCGCTGTCGACGAGGTCCAGCGTTCCCACGCCGCTGCGGACCAGAACCTCCGCGGCATAACCTCCGACGCCCCCCAGGCCGAACACAGCCACCCGAGCCCGGGCCAGACGCTCCATGCCCTCCCGGCCCAGGAGGAGCTCCGTTCTTGAAAACTGGTCCAGCATCCCCTCACTCCCCAATTCCCAGTATCTCTATCTGCTCCAGAACGTCCTGTCCCCGCCCGGTCAGCGCCATGCTGCCGTGAAGGGGGCAGTCCTGGTAGGAGGCGTAATCAAAGCCCTCCAGGGGAACGCCGTAATCCAGCCGGATGAGCCCCTTCCCCGCCAGGCCCAGGATAGCGGCGGCGTATTCCTCCCGGGGCCGCTCCCGGTCCTCCAGGTACACCGGCGTTTTCATATCCAGCTCCGCCGCGGCCGGGAGAAAGGGAATCTCCCCAAAGCGCCGCAGCAGCGCCAGCTCCGCCTCCGTCAGCAGCAGCTCCTGTCCGCAGCCGCCGCAGCCGCTTCCGCAATGCTCACAGCCCATGCCCGTCCTCCTTTAAAACCTCCGTGATGGTCCCACCGCCGACAACCGTATCCCCCTCATAGAAGACCGCCGCCTGTCCCGGCGTCACCGCCCGCTGGGAATGATCAAACACAATCCTTACCCGGTTTCCGGCCTCCGGGGCAATCACCGCCGGCTGTTCCCCCTGGCGGGAGCGGGTTTTGGCCCCCACCCGCAGGGGAGCGGCCAGGCCCTCCACGGAAATCCAGTTCAGGTCTTCCACCAGCGCCTCCCGGGCGTACAGGGCGCTCTCCGGCCCCACGGTGACGGTGTTGGCGGCCATGTCCTTCCCACAGACGTAGACCGGCTCCCCCATGGAGAGGCCCAGCCCCTTCCGCTGGCCCAGGGTGTAGCAAGCCGCCCCCCGGTGCCGCCCCACGACCCGGCCCTCCCGGTCCAGGAAGTCCCCGGCGGGAAAGGCTTCGCCTGTGTAGGACTCGATGAACGTGCCGTAATCGCCGCCAGGAATGAAGCAGACGTCCTGGCTGTCCCGCCGCCGGGCGTTGACAAAGCCCAGGCGCTCCGCCAGCTCCCGGACCTGCCGTTTCTCCATTCCGCCCAAGGGGAACCGAACCCGCTCCAGCTGACGCTGGTTCAGGGTGTAAAGGAAGTAGCTCTGGTCCTTCCCGGCGTCCACAGCCTTTTTCAGCAGAAGCCGGCCCGTCTCTGAGTCCCGCTCCGCCCGGGCGTAATGGCCGGTAGCCATATAGCAAAGCCCCGCCGCATCCGCCGCCTCCATCAGCCGGGAGAACTTCATGCGGCGGTTGCAGTCCACGCAGGGGTTGGGGGTTTCCCCAGCCTGGTAGACCCGGACAAACTTTTGGATGACGGCCTCCTCAAACTCTGCGGCCAGGTCCAGCACCGTGAAGGGAATGCCCAGTCTCCGGCAGACGGCTTCCGCATCGGCGGCGTTTTGGCCGTCGTCCGATTTCAGCAGCCGCATGGTAGCCCCCTGGCAGCGCAGCCCCTCCGCCAGCATTAAATGAGCCGCCACGGAGCTGTCCACACCGCCGCTCATGGCAATCAGCGCGCCCTGTTCCCTGTTTTCCCTCATGGTATGCCTCCTGACCTTATCCGCCGTCCGTTCTTTGAGGCTATTATTATAGTACAGTCTTGCCGATTTGTCACGCTTTATATGCGGGCGGGGGGATTCATTTATACGTTCATTCGAAAGCCCGGCCATCCGCAAAATTCCCATAAAACCCCAACCGTGAACTTTCTTCAAACTGAACCTTGCAGAAATATCCGCAGGGACTTCATTGGCAGTTTTGCCGGCTGGTTCCCGGGTGAAATACAAAAAACCAAAACAATATAAGGAGAAAAACTATGAAAATCCATGTTGTTGGCAAGCTCCGCCTCCAAGAAAACCGGAAACCCCTATGACTTCATCCAGGTCCATTACCTGGGCCATGCCCCCGGTGTTATCGGTGAGGCGGCCCTCATCCTCAACCTGGACTCCAAGGACTACCCCTTTGAAAACATCAAGATTCCAAACGATTACATTGCCGATTTCGACGGCAAGGGCTTTGTTGTCGACTTCTATCCCCCCCGCTTCCGGCAAATTCAATAGATACCACTGTCCAAAGTGCGGCAGACGAGTGCGGAAGCACGGCACCGCCTATAGCTGCCGTTGTGGCTAGTCCTTCGTGGAACCGGAACGGTCAAAGTTCACCAGCACGCCAGCAGGGCTAAAAAAGGGGATACCACGAAGAAACCGGACGGAGCAGGGGTGGTTTGACAACGAAAATCCATGTGGTAACGGATAGGCTTGGGAATCCATTACGTTTTTTGCTCTCCAGTGGGAATCGCAATGATATCTGTATGGCACAGGAGCTTCTGGAACCGTTTGACCTGAGAGGCAGGCTGATTCTGGCCGATAAAGGTTATGACAGCAGCAAGTTTGTCAGCTGGGTGGAAGAACGGGGCGGGATTGTGGTTATTCCCAGCCGCGCCAAAGCAAAGCGTCCCAGGCCTACAGACTGGCATACTTACAGGGAGCGCCATCTTGTGGAGAATCTGTTCCTCAAGCTCAAAAACAACCGCCGCTTTTCCGTCAGATATGAGAAGAAGGCCCTCTATTTCCATGCGGTTGTCACCCTTGCCTGTTCCCTTGTTTGGTTACTCTGATAGTTTTAAAACAGACCCTAGGGCCTCTTTCAGCGTACGCAGGGAGGCCAGATGCCCCTCCAGCATGGGCAGGGTCAAATCCTCCATCTCCAGGGAAACCTCCCCGTCGTACCCGGCCATGCGGACGACGGAGAAGAACTCCTGCCACCACTGAACGCCGTGCCCCGCGCCTACCGCCACGTAGTTCCAGCTCCTCTGGCGGAAGGCGCCGATGGGCTTGGTATCCAGCATCCCGTTGGGCCCCCACATGCGCCGCTCCGGGCGGGAGTCCTTGCCGTGAATGTGGTAGAGGGCCCCCGCCTCTCCCAGCACCCGGGCGGCCTCTATGGGGTCCCCGCCCATCCAGAACAGATGGGATGGGTCCAGGTTCATGCCCACCATGGGGCCCACGGCCTCCCGCAGACGCAGCAGCGTCTCCGGGTTGTACACCAGCTGCATCCCGTGGTTCTCCAGGGCAATGCGCTCTATGCCGCAGTCCCCCGCCTTGCGGACCAGCTCCCGCCAGGCAGGAACGGCAACCTCGTTCCACTGGTAATCCAGGATATCCTGGGTTTCCGGGGGCCAGGAGGTGGTAACCCACACCGGCGTTTTGTCCCCGGGGCATCCGGCGGGAAGGCCGCTCATCATCACAACTTTTTTCACCCCCAGCATTGAAGCCAGGCGGAAGGTCTTCTCCGTTACCTCCATATCTCTTTGGTAGGCCAGTGGGTTTCCGGAGCAGTTCAGGGCGCAGAGCTCGATTCCCCGCCGCCGCTGCTCGTCCCGCCAGCGGGTTCGGGCCGTCTCGGAGGACAGCGCCTCCTCCAGGTCGATGTGGGGCGCGGCGGACCAGTTGCCGGTGCCGATCTCCAGGCTGAACACATTCTGGGCAGCGCAGAAATCCAGCATCTCCGTATAGGGCATATCCAAGGTGCAGGTTTTAATGGCAAGCTTCATGGCGGCCTCCTTTATTTTTCTCCCCTGCAAAAGGGCTTTTTTTCATTATAGCGCCCCTCCCGCCGCTGTCAAGGCGGTCTTTTGGGCGGAGGTCCCCCATCCGCCTCCGGGCGCAAGGCGAAAACAGATAAAATCTCAGGGCGTTTCCCCCGCGATTTTGTCAGCTCTGGTTCTTGACGGCCGCCCCTGCGAATGGTATCTTACTTCATCATATGGTCTATGTGAAAGAGGTAATGCACTATGGAAATTCTCATCAGCCTCTCCGCCGCTCTCATAGGCGGACTGCTGCTGTCCCGGGTGGCCAAACGGATGAAGCTGCCCGCCGTCACCGCCTACCTGGTGGCGGGACTGCTGCTGGGACCCTTCTGCCTGGGCGCGCTTTCCATCGGCGGCCTGGGCTTTCCCTCCATGGAGTCGGTGGAGCGCCTGAACATCCTCTCCCAGGTGGCCCTGGGCTTCATCGCCTTCACCATCGGCAACGAGTTCCGGGTCAGCCAGCTGAAGACCATGGGCCGCCAGGCCATTGTGGTGGGCATTCTTCAGGCCGCCGCCGCCACGGCGCTGGTGGATTTGGCGCTGATTCTCCTGCACCTTGCCCGGCCGGAGGTTATCTCCGTCTCCTCCGCTATCACCCTGGGCGCCATCGCCGCCGCCACGGCTCCCGCCGCCACTCTGATGGTGGTCCGGCAGTACAAGGCCGACGGCCCCATGACCCGGCTTCTCCTGATGGTGGTGGCCATTGACGACGCGGTGGGCCTTGTCCTGTTCTCCGCCTCCTTCGGCGTGGCCGTCGCCCTGGAGAGCGGCGCGGTCAGCGTGGTGACGGTGCTGGTGGAGCCCGTGGTGGAAATTCTCCTTTCCCTGGCCCTGGGAGCGCTGGCGGGTCTGATTCTCTACTGGGTGGAGCGGTTCTTTCACTCCCGGAGCAAGCGCCTGTCCATCTCCATCGGCTTCGTCCTGCTGACGGTGGGACTGTCTATGAAGGAATTTGAGGTGGGCGGCGTCCGGTGCGGCTTCTCCCTGCTGCTGGTATGTATGATGACCGGCACCCTGTTCTGCAATATCTGCAGCTTCTCCGAGGAGCTGATGGCCCGGGTGGACAGCTGGACCGCGCCCCTGTTTGTGCTGTTTTTCGTCCTCTCCGGCGCGGAGCTGGATTTGTCCGTGCTGCGGAACCCCTCCGTGCTGCTGATTGGCGCCGTTTACATCGTCGTCCGCTCCCTGGGTAAGTACGCCGGCTCTTACGGCAGCTGCGCCCTCACCGGCTGTGATGGGAAAATCCAGAAGTACCTGGGCATTACTCTGCTGCCCCAGGCCGGGGTGGCCCTGGGCATGGCCATTACCGCCCAGGCCCTGGCCGACGGCGCGATGGTGCGGAGCGTAGTGCTGTTCTCCGTCCTGGTCTACGAGCTGGTAGGCCCTGCCCTGACCAAGCGTGCCCTGCTGGCCGCCGGGGAAATCCAGCCCGAGGGCCGCACCTCCGCCCGGGCAAAAAACGGCTGAAATCTGAAAATACCGGACCGTAATAGGTCAATATCATTAAAGCAATGCTCCAAAATAGCAACCAAGCAAAGCGTATGATAAAATAGCGGCAGGATGAGGAAGGGGTATCGCCAGAAAAAAGATGATCCACACTTTTTCCGGGCGGAACAACTGTGTATCGATTGTTTGCTTATCTATTGTGGCCTTATTCTAGTAGAATTTGATTTTTGTTAAAAAGAAAGCACCCACTTATAGACAATACCATAAGTGAGTGCTTTCGTCATTTTGGACTAACTTACTTCACCGCCAGCCGCTTCCAGCATATGATCGATCAAAATTCCATAACCTTTGGTCGGGTCATTCAGCAGAACATGCGTGACCGCTCCCACAATTTGGCCGTTTTGGAGTATCGGGGAGCCCGACATCCCCTGCACAATTCCCCCCGTCGTCTCCAGCAGCGCCGGGTCCTTGACGGAAAGAACCAGGTCCCGCCCGTCCGCCGAAGCCGACGCCACCTTCAAAATTTCAATGTCGTACTCCCGGACCTCATCTCCCTGGACATTTGCCAAAATTTTTGCCGGGCCCGGCAGGGCCGCGCCGGTGGGAACCGCCGTCCCCGGCTGAGGAGCCTGGTCCAGTTTTCCGAAAATGCCTTGGTCGGTGTTGGCGTACAGCGGCCCCAAATCGCCGCTCAAATCAAAATCTCCCCTCAGCTCCCCGGCGGTTCCCGCCTCGCCCCGCTTCACCGCCTTGACGGTGGAAGGCAGAATCGAACCGTTGGAGAAGGGCATCAAAAGCGCCGTATCCGTGTCGGTGACGCCGTGACCCAGGGCCCCGAAAACGCCTGTGGCCGGGTCGTACCAGGTCATGGTTCCGATGCCCGCCATGCTGTCCCGGACCCAGGCTCCGATGCAGTAAACGCCCTGGCCGTTTTGGGAAGGCTCCACCGACAGCGTCACCCTGTCCCCGGCCCGGTCAATCTGCAAATTGGCGGTATTGCCGCCGCTTTTTTGCAGGAGGGACTGAAACTGCTCCGTGGAGGTCACCGCGTCCGCGCCGCATTTAACAATGACGTCCCCGGCGCGCAGGCCGCACTCCCTGGCGGGAGTCCCGCCGTCAGGGAGCTTCACCACGACCACGCCCCGGGAAAACAGCTTGATTCCCACCGTGTGGCCCACCGGGACCAGCATCCTGGGCTCCGCCGCCTTTACAGGCACGCTTCCCCCGGCGCACAGCAAAAACGCAAGCGCCAGCGCCGCCCCGGCGCCCAGCGCCCGCTTCGCGAATCGTGAAGGTCCATACAATCAAATCACCCCTTTCCTTTGCCTTGCCGGAGAGGCGCTTCTGGAAAAATCTCCTTTGACTTTTCCAGAAGCGCCTGTAAGCCGCCCAAAAGCGCCCGCGCTCCGGCCCGCTTATCATTTGCGGAAAACGCCGGTTCAGCACAAGCAAAAAGCGGCAGCGCGTCCATGGCGGCGCTTCCCTTTCCCGGCGTTCCAAGGCGCGAAAAAGACCCTGGAGGCAAACGCCTCCAGGGTCTTCCAGGTTTTTCTTAAAATTATGTCAGTCCCGCTTGTTGAAAATCTTAAAGATGTCCTCAAAGGGGTCGTCCTCCGGAACGTCCGGCTTGGGCACGTCCTCCTCTCCCAGGGGCTCCGGGCCCGCCTGGGCCTCCTCCCCCTCCGCCTCGGCCTCCCCGACCATCTTGCCCAAAAGCTGGCCCGGGGCCTTCTCAAATCCGGTGGCAATGACGGTGACGCGAATCTCGTCGTCCAGAGTCTCGTCGAATGTCGCGCCGAAAATTACGTTGGCGTCGGGGTGGACGGCGGCCTGAACCAGTCCGGCGGCCTGCTCGATTTCCTCCAGTCCGATGTCCGGGGACCCGGCCACGTTGATAAGGATGCCCCGCGCGCCGTTGATGCTGGTCTCCAGCAGGGGGCTGGAAATGGCCATCTTGGCGGCCTCCTCCGCCTTGCCCTTTCCGGCGGCGCGGCCCACGCCCATATGGGCCAGGCCCGCGTCCTTCATGACGGCGGTAACGTCGGCGAAGTCCAGGTTGATGAAGCCCGTGTCCCGGATCAAATCGGAAATGGACTGCACCGCCTGGCGGAGCACGTCGTCGGCAATCTCGAAGGCGTTGGCAAATGTAATTTTCTGGTCTGTGGCGTGCTTGAGCCGCTCGTTGGGGATGATGACCAGGGAGTCCACCTTGGTCCGGAGCTCCTCAATGCCGCCCTCGGCCTGCTGCATCCGGCGGCGGCCCTCAAAGCCGAAGGGCTTCGTCACCACGCCCACGGTGAGGATGTCCAGCTCCTTGGCCAGCTCCGCCACAATGGGAGCCGCGCCGGTGCCGGTGCCGCCGCCCATGCCGGCGGTGATGAACACCATGTCCGTCTCCTCCAGCGCCTTGGCAATCTGGTTCCGGCTCTCCTCGGCGGACTTGCGGCCCACCTCCGGGTCGGAGCCCGCCCCCTGCCCGTGGGTCAGCTTCTCGCCGATCTGGATTTTGTAGGCGGCGCTGGAGACGTTCAGCGCCTGCTTGTCCGTATTCACGGCCACAAAATCCACGCCCTTGGTCCCGGAGCTGACCATGCGGTTCACCACGTTATTTCCAGCGCCGCCGACGCCGATCACCTTGATGTTGACAACGGTATCGGGACTGCTTTCCAAACCAAATGCCATAGTGCTGCCTCCTGCTATCATTTGTGCGGCCGCCCGGAACGGGCCCCGCGATTCACCGTCTCCCGACTTGAGGCGGTAAAACTCTGCTCATTTTCTTATTGTAAGCCACTTTTACCCTCCGGTCAAGTGCCTGTTTCACATTCGACGCAAATTCTCAAAAAAACCTGGCCCATAGTCAAGCTTTACCGCTCGCCCGGAATCAGGAACACCCGTTCGCTCTCCAGACGCAAATCAATAGTGCCGGTCATGTTGCTTTGAACCGTCTCGTCCTCCAGCGTGGCCGTCAGCTTCTTCAGCTCCCACCCGTAGTCCGCGCCGTAGGCCATCCGCACCGTAAAGCGGCCGATGTAGTCCATTTTCAAATCGCCCAAATCGTCCAGACGGATGCCGTCCACATTCTCCGTCAGCCCCGCGTCCTCCAGGGCCCCCAGGAGGTCCAGAAGGCTGGACTGCTGGGAGGCGTACTCCGTGGCCAGGGCCAGGGACGTTCCTACCGACGGGGCCAAAAGCTGGCAGCCGGAAATCAGGCCGTACTGTCCCGCTTCCTCCTCCGGAATCTGCTCCACAATTTTGCCGCTGCTGCTGACCAGCCAGGCGCTCCCGTCCTGCACCAGAGCGAAGGGCCTCCCGCTCTCCCGTACCTCAATGAGCAGGGTGTCCGGCAGCCTGCGGTTAATGCGGATGTCTTCAATGTAGGGCAGCTTTCTGGTAATGGCCCGGACTATGTCGTATTTATTTAAAAGGTACATATTGGAGCCCAGCTCCACGCCGGACGCCTCCTGGATTTCCTCCGCCGTGTAGCGCTTCTGCCCGGTGACCGCGATATCCCTTACCCGGAAAAAAAGCGTCATAGCGGCGATAATCGCCCCGCAGATCAGCAGAACGGACAGCAGCTTATAGAGGAAGCCGAAGCTTCCCCGTCCCCTCCGCCGCTTTTTGTGCTTCCGTCTCGCCATGGCCGCGCTCCAATTCTGTCATCTATCCGCAGGGGGGACCGTTTCCGCGGCCCCCCGCGTTTTTTCTCCATCAGCTCTCCCGCCGGAATACCTCCGCCCCCAGGGCCCGGAGGTCCCGGGCTATGTCCTCGTAGCCCCGGTCGATGTGGCCGGTTTCGGAAACCTCCGTCTCTCCCTCCGCCGCCAGGGCCGCCACGCACAGCGCCGCCCCGCCCCGGAGGTCCGTACAGCGCACCGGCGCGCCATGAAGGCGCTCCACGCCCGTCACCACCGCCGTCCTGCCGGACACCTGGATGCTGGCTCCCATGCGGGCCAGCTCGCCCACATGGCGGTAACGGTTTACAAACATGTTCTCCTCAAACACCGCCGCTCCCCGGCACCGGAGCAGCGCCGCCATCAAAATCGCCTGGGCGTCGGTGGGAAAACCGGGATAGGGGGCCGTCCGCACCGGGCGCACCGCCGCCGGGCGCTCCCGGCAGATACAGGCGACGCCCTCCCCGCCGGACCGGACCGTGCAGCCCGCCTCCCGCAGCACGGCGGTGACGGTGGACAAATGCTCCTCCCGGGCCCGGCGGAGGAAGACCTCTCCCCCGGCGGAGGCCGCCGCGCAGAGATAGGTCGCCGCTGCAATCCGGTCCGGCATAACCGCGTAAGTACAGCCGTGGAGAGGCTTTCCCCCTTCCACGGACACCGTGGAGGTTCCCGCCCCGGAAACCCTGGCCCCGCAGGCGGTGAGAAAGTTCTGAAGGTCCACGATCTCCGGCTCCTGGGCGGCGCCCACAATGGTGGTGACGCCCTGGGCGCCGCAGGCCGCCAGCATCAGGTTTTCCGTGGCCCCCACGGAGGGAAGGCTCAGCACGACTTCCCTCCCCCGGAGCCGGGGGACCCTGCAGTGCAATACGCCCCCCGCGTCGTCAATCTCCGCCCCCAGGGCCCGGAGGCCGGAGAGGTGGAGGTCGATGGGTCGGGGCCCCAGCTCGCAGCCGCCGGGGTAGCTCAGCTCCGCCTGGCCGCACCGGGCCAGAATGGCCCCCAGGAAAATGGCGGAGGAACGCATTTCCCGCATCAGCGTCTCCGAAACCGCGCAGCCGTCAAGACTGCGGGTATCCACTGTCAGGACGTTTTCCCCCTCCCAGCGGGCCGTGCAGCCCAAACCCTCCAAAATGCGGACCGAGGCGTCCACGTCCCGCAGGCGGGGACAGCCCCGCAGCTCCACCTGGTCCGACGTCAGCAGCGTGGCCGCCAGAATGGGCAACACGCTGTTTTTTGCCCCCTGGACTGCGGTCTCGCCTTCCAGGCGGCAGCCGCCTCTTATGACTAAATGGCTCATATCCGTCCCTCCGCTCCAAGAATGGTATCACGCTCCATCCTATGGGCGGAAAAGAATTGTTGTTACTTCTGAATCTCCTGCACCGTCCGGTAGATGCGCTCCGCCGCGTCCCGGACGCCAAGGCGGGCCATGGCCTCCTCCATGCTTCGAAGGCGGTCTTCACTGTGAAGAATGCCGCAGGCCGCCT
>CATLJA010000055.1 GCA_949959305.1 uncultured Oscillibacter sp. | reverse complement strand
CTCCTGGGCGGCCGGGGCGGGCTCCGCCGCCGGGGGCGGGGCGGGGACGTAGTTCTGCTCCTCATAGGAGTGGACGGAGCCGGCGGTCATGACGATGGGCACGGCCCTGGCCCGGTCCGCGTCGCTGCGGAACTGGAGGAGGAAGCCGTGCTCAATCACCGTCTCGGACAGCGAGGCGTCCGACTCCACCCCGGCGGGCTGATAGGTGAAATCCGCGTCGGCGCAGAAGCCCTGGACGGAGGTGACCAGCATGAAAGCCCGGAGGTTTTCCATGCCGCAGCCCTCGTCAAAGAAGACCCGGAGCCCGTAGGGGAATTCGGCGCTGCCCTCCGAGGTCTGGGCGGGGGCCGGGACGGAGGCCGCGGGGGCCGCCGCCGCGGGAGCCGGAGCGGCCGCCGCCTTGGGGGCGGGCTCGGCTGGAATTTCTTCCCCCTTAATTTTGGCGATCAAACTATTAATATTTCCAAGGAAACTGTCGACATCTTCATTAAGGGGCTGCTCCGCCTCCACCTTCTCCATTTCCTCCCGGAAATAGTCCACGGAGTGGAGCATCACGTCAAAGAGCGCCGGGCGGTCCTCCTCCTTCACCACGGACATGGTGCCCTCCCGGATGAGGAAAAACATGTCCTCGATGCGGTGGGACACCCTGGCCAGGGTGTCAAATTCCATCATGGCGGAGGAGCCCTTGATGGTATGCATGATGCGGAAAATCTCATTGACGTTGTCTTGAGAGAATGTATTTTCCTTCTCCGCGTCCAGAACAATGCTCTCCAGCTGTTCAAGAAGCGTATTGGTTTCGTAGATATACATATCTAAGATATCATTGTTGCTCACGAAAACACCACCTTATCAGCCTTTTTCATTACTATCGACCTGTTGCGCTAAAAAAATAAGTAGCGGCGGCAAGTTTTTTCTGTGAGGTGTCATGAATGCCCGATCTGCTCGGCGCCACCAATCCGGTACCCGGTTATGACAAGACCACGGTCAACCGGAACATAACGGTTTCCCCGGACAGCAGCCAAGTCCAAAACGTCCCCGATCCCAGCAAGGTCGTCCGCGCCGACGGGCGGACGGAACAGCAGGACAGCAACCTCCAGGGGGACGGCGGAATCCGTTACGGCTCCAATTTCCAGACCTTCCTCCAGCGCCTGAGGGAAACGCCCAGCCTGGCGGACAGCCTCTCCCGCATCTTCTCGGGGCGGGAGGGCGTCGTCGTCTCCTCCGGCCTCAGCGCCGGCATCGCCGAGGAGATGGGCCGCCTGCTGGAGATGCTGCGGATGGACGAGAGCCAGCTTCTGGATTTCCTCCAGGGCCAGTTCAAAACCGGCACCCGCTTCGGCGGCGCCCTCTTCGCCCTGCTCCGCAACGCCTATGACCGGGCCTCCTCCGGCGGGGTGCGGACGGACATTTTGCAGTTTTTAAAGGCTTACGTGGACTTCGACTCCACCAGCCACATTGAGGCCAGCCTTCTCCGGGACCTCCGCTCCATGGCGGACGCCATGCCCGCCAGCTGGGCGGAGAAGCTCCGGGACCTGACGGCCCAGCTCCAAAACGGCGTCGCCGCCGGAAACCGCCAGGGGAACCTCCAGCTTCTCCAGCGGGAGATCTTCCCCTACATGTCCTCTTATGTGGAGCGGACCCACGACATGGGGACCCCCCGGGCCCTCCTTACCATGCTGGCGCTGAACGTGGCCCGGTATGAGAACGGCTCCGAGGAAAAGCTGCTGGAGGGCTTCCACCAGCTCAGCGGCTACGGCACGCTCAAGGGCCAGCTGGGAGGCATCGACGACCAGTCCCTCCTCCTGCTCCTCAAGAGCCGGGGCGGCGGGGAAGGCAGCTCCAAGGCCATTGAGTTTTCCAACCAGCTTGCCTCCGCCGCCGCCCGGGCCTTCCGGGGAGAGGGCAGCGCCGAGGTGCAGCAGGCTTTTCAGAACCTGATCGCCGCCATGCTGGTGAACGAGAGCGTCTACATGCCCATCAACCATTACCTCCTCCCCCTGGAGTGGGACGGAAGGATGCTCTTTTCCGAGCTGTGGGTGGACCCCAACGCGGAGGACGAGCACGAACGGAGCCGGGGCGGAAGCGGCAAGAACACCATGCGCTTCCTGTTCAAAATGGACGTTCAGTCCCTGGGGCTGTTCGACGTCATCCTCACCGCCCAGGGCAGCGACGTGGACGTTCAGATCGCCTGCCCCGACGCGGCGGCTCCCTTCTCCAGGCAGATTGGGGACGCCGTCTCCCAAATCCTGACCCGGAACGACCTCAAGCCCGCCAGGGTGGCCGTCCGGCGGATGGAGCGCCCCGTCACGCTGACCGAGGTGTTCCCCAAAATCTTTGAAGGGAAGAACAGTGTCAATGTCAAGATCTGAAGGAACCTCCCGGGCCAAGAAGGCCGTGGCCCTGCAATACGGCCCGGGGGACGCCGCGCCGGTCATCGTGGCCTCCGGCATGGGATACATGGCGGAGAAGATCGTGGAGACCGCCGCCGACTGCGGCGTGCCCATTTATGAAGACAACTCCCTGTCCACCATCCTGACCCAGCTCCAGCTGGGCCAGGAGGTGCCGGAGAGCCTTTACCAGGCCATTGTGGAGATTTACGTGTACTTTCTCCACTTTGACCCCACCGGAAACCTGAAGGCCCAAGAGGAACGCGGCCGGACGCCGCCCAGCGAAACGGAGGGAACAACATGACATCCAACCGCACGTACCTGATTCTGGACACTCAGAATCACGCCCTGGCCAACGGCGAGCTGGCCACGGCGCCGGGGGCCTCCCCCATGCGGCTGAACATCCAGAACCACAAAGTGGACGACGTGATGGAGCACGAGGTGGTCACCCTGTTCAGCGCCAGCAGCGAGGAGCTGCCCATCCAATGCCGCATTCTCCGCCAGCGGGGAGACGCGGTGCTTCTGGAGAAAATCGCCACCCTGGACCCGGAGGTCCGGCGGAACCTGCGGGTCCCGGTGAAATTCAGCACATTCCTCTACGCCCTGCCCGAATCCGGCTGGACGGGGCGGAGGGAGGCGCAGTCCATCGACCTCAGCTGCGGCGGCATCGCCTTCTACGCGGACTGCCAGATGGAGCTGCACGAGCAGGCGGAAATCGTCATCGTCCCCACGGAGGAGCCGGTAATCCTGCAGTGCGAGATTCTGCGCAGGCAGGAGCTGCAAAACGGGCGTTTCATGTACGCCACCAAATTCGTGAACATGTGCGAGGACGAGGAGGTCGTGGTGCGGGAGGCCGTGTTCAGCCTCCAGCTGCAAAGCCGCGCCGCTCAGAACTGACGGAATAAGGAGGAACACAACATGACTCACAAAACCCGAGCCCATTTACCAGGGTCCGTCCGTCTGGCGGCCCTGGTTCTCGCCGCCCTGGCCCTCTGCGCCTTCCTGACCGTCCGGCCCGCCCGGGCGGCGGACTGGATGACCCCTTACCTGGAGAAGGTCCAGGAGTGGGGCGTCATACGGGCGGATTCCTCCGGCAGCCTCCACGAGGACCAGAACCTCACCCGGGCGGAGTTCGTCACCATGATGAACCGGGCCTTCGGCTACGTTGAAACGGGCCCGATTCCCTTCGCCGACGTGCC
Source organism: uncultured Oscillibacter sp. (assembly GCA_949959305.1). GTDB lineage: Bacteria > Bacillota > Clostridia > Oscillospirales > Oscillospiraceae > Oscillibacter. The sequence continues at coordinate 11,834 of CATLJA010000055.1, read as the reverse complement.
GCCCAACGCCTGGTACGCCGAGGACATCGCCATCGCCTACCACGCGGGCTACTTCGGGGGCACCAGCGCCACCACCGCCTCCCCCATGAACCTGGTAACCCGGGAGCAGGCCGCCGTCTTTCTGGGCCGGTGCCTGCGCTTCCAGGGAGTTCCCAACGCCGCCAACTCCACCTTCACCGACATGCGCGAAATCGGCGGCTGGAGCCGGGCGCTGGTGCAGGAGGCCGCGGACCTGGGCATCATCGGCGGCTACAGCGACGGCACCTTCCGCCCCAAGCAGCCCATCACCCGGGGGCAGATGGCCTGCTTCCTGGTCCGCGCCCTGGGCACCCTGGTCCAGGAGCCCGGCGAGCAGACCTCCGGCGGCGTGTACGGCAACCTGACCATCACCACCCCCGGCGTGAAGCTGAAGGACACCGTCGTCACCGGCAACCTCTACCTCACCGGCGGCGTGGGCCTGGGGAACGTGGAGCTGGAAAACGTCAGCGTCCTGGGCAAGATTGTCATCTGCGGCGGCGGCGAGGCCGAGGGAGGCAAGCAGAGCATCCTCCTGCGCAACGTCACCGCCGGGGCCCTGGAGCTGGACAGCCTGACGGAGCAGTTCCTCTCCCTCCAGGCCGAGGGCCTGACCGACATCAAGGAGGTCACCATCCGCACCTCCGGCTATGTGGAGGACCGGACCGAGGACGGCCTGGGCCTCCAGACCATCCGGCTGGACGGCATAGACGGCGCCCAGCTCCAGCTGGCGGGCAACATCAAGCGGGTTATCGACCTGACCCCCAACTCCACCCTCCAGGTGGCCCAGGGCGTGGCCGACGTGGTCACCATCGACGAGCGGGCCGTGAACGCCGCCCTGACCATTGACGACGAGGCCGTCATCCGGGAGCTGAACCTGGACCGGGGCACCACGGTCACCGGCAAGGGCTCCATCAGCCACCTGAACGTCAACGCCCCCGGCTCCAACGTCTCCATGCTGCCGGACACCATTTACGTCCGGCCCGGCATCACCGGAAACGTCAGCAACGAAAACATGGACACCAACGCCGCCGCCGCGTCCTCTGCGGACCCCCGGCTGCTCTCCGGCTATCCCAAGGCCCGGAACATCGCCCCCACCTCCGCCGAGGCGGTCTTCCGCACCAACAAGACCGGCACCATCCACTGGGGCCTCACCGCCCTGATGGACGGCTCCCTGGGCGAGGAGGAGCTGATGAATCCCGCCTCCTACTCCAAGATTATCCGCAGCGGCACCATCGCCGCCACCGCCTATAACCAGGACTTCACCGCCCAGCTGGCGGGCCTGACCCGGGAGGGCTCCTACTACATCTCCGCCCTGCTGGAGGACGCCCGGGGACGGCGGAGCCCCGTGAAGGTCGCCGCCTTCACCACGCCGGACGACACCGCGCCCAACTTCGCCGCCGGCTATCCCCAGAACCCCATTCTCACCGTGGACGCAGACAACGAGCAGGTGGCCCAGGTCATGGTCATGGCCACCAAGTCCTGCCAGATGTACTACGTCCTCCTGCCCCAGGGCTCCACGGCCCCCACGGCGGCGGACTTCCGGGCCGCGGCCCTTCCCGGGAACCTGGGCTACGGCGTGGTGACCCTGCGGAAGAACACGCCCTTCCTGCTCTCCCGCATCAACACCTCCCACCTCCAGGAGCAGACCACCTACGACCTCTACCTCTGGCTGAACGACGCGGACAACGGCAAGAGCTCCGCCGTCCGCCGGGTCCAGTTCACCACCAGGGACATGACCCCGCCCACCATCCAGGACCTGAAAATCGTGGACTTCAACACCAACTACGTGACGCTGTCCTTCATGCTGGATGAGCCCGGCACCCTGAGCTGGGCCGTAACCAAGCGGGGCGACAACTTCGGCATTAACAAGGAAGATCCCACCGAGCTGGACCAGATTAAAATTGAGGGCACTCTGGCTACCGGAAAGGTCCTCGCCAAGGGCGGCCCCGTCCGGGCCGCCAGGGCCGCCACCTATTACAACTTCACCGTTTCCGGGCTGGAGGGGCAGACGGAGTACGACCTGTTCTACGCCTTCAAGGATACCGCCGGGAACTACGGCGTGTACAACACCGCCATTGAGTTCCCCTTCCCCATCAAGACCAGGGACGACCAGGGGCCCGTGCCGAAGCTGGCCTACAGCGAATCCACCCTGGACACCCAGCAGGTCGAGCACCCCTGGGCCACCAGCGACGTGTCCATCGACTTCGGCGAGCGGGTCCAGGGCACCGTCGACAGCGAACAGGGACTGCCCCCCGTCAGCTTCTACGAGCTCTATCAGAGAGTGACCTCCACCTCCGGCGAGGACAGGGAGCTTGCCAAGCGGGACCTGGCCAGCGCCCTTCAAAACTACATCGTCCTCTGCTCCGGCAATCCTCCCGGCAATGTCAACGCCAGGCCCCAGGCAAAGGATTATGTGCCCAACAAGGCAGATTTGAAGCCGGAGGATCTGGAAAACGCGCTGGAATGGGTGGACTACCGCGAGGCGGTCGTCTCCCAGGCAAACGGAAAGACCGTTATCACCTTCCCCAACGGCACGGCCCTGAAAATGCAGAGCGGTGAGAACTACTACTTCTGGCTCCAGAATATTGAGGACATTTCCGGGAACTCCATAGCCAACCCCACCTACCTGTCCTTCAGCACCACCTTTGCCACGGTGACGCTCACGAAGGAGAACGCGGAGCCTCTTTCCTATACGGACGCCTCCGGGAACACCGTCTCCAGGGAGTCCGCGGACGTCAGAATTTTCTCTCTGGACCCCCTGAACACCGCCTCCGTCTCCAGGGACACCCGCTGGGATATGCTGATCTGGTCCAACGGCAACATCCGCTTCGACCTTCTGGTCCGCCTCAAGGGCAGCTCGGACTGGACCGTGCTGGGCCCCATGAACCTCAATATCTCCGGCATCCCCGACGGCGAGGTCTACGGCAGCCTGAACGGAACCTTCAACAGAAGCGCCGCCAGCTCCCCCCTGGTGGACAGCGGCCTCTTCGGCAGCATCCAGAAGGGCCAGGGACTGCCCTTCCTGTACGAGTTTATTGACGCGCTGGAATTCGCCGTCGCCTGGGACTCCTCCGCGATAGAGCAGAACCTTGAGTTGAAGGTCCAGCTCTTCGCGGGACAGAACCAGGACTTTACCAACATCTCCCTGCCCCAGGGCACGGCGGGCACAATCACCAACCGGGTGACCTCCATCGGCGACCCGGACACCCTCACCCTTGACATCAACCGGACCCGGGCCCCGGAGGTGGAGGTCTCCCCCGACGGCTTCCAGTCCGATCCCTCCCAGCCCACCAGAGTGACGGTGAACGTGTGGCTCCGGCCCATGGGAAACCTTTGGTATATCGCGGTCCCGCTGGCAAGCTCCTCCGGCTCCGACCTGCCCACGGGCACAGGCTACACCGTCAACCATCTCCTGGGCGATCCGGCGGTAAACGGGCAGAAGCCCTCCCTGGACGATATCCCGGACAGCGGGCTGCCCCTGCTTCTGGATTCGGGCGCTCCCGTTACCAGCGACGTAACCTCGACGATTACCGAGTATATGAATCTGAACAACGCCCCCGAACACACTGCCTACGGTAAAGTCACCAGCCGGAGCAGCGCTCAGCTGACGCTGGAAGATCTGTATCCGAACCGCACCTACCTTCTCTACCTGGTCACCCAGGACGTGGACATTCCCTATACCCCCGCAACCCAGGTGGCGTGCTACAAGTTTACCACAGGTCAGCTCCAGGCGCCGAAGATTCGCATTGAAACCACTTCCACCACCACAGCCACCCTCCAGGTGGATAAGGATTCCGACCGGGTGAAATACCTCCTGGCCCGGACCTTCCAATTGGAAGAGCTGCCCGAATTTGCCCGGACCTTTGGCGGCAGTCTGCTGGCCCCCGGAGTAACCCTTCCCAGCGGGTACGAGGGAATCAGCGTGCTTGAGGCTATGGCGCAAAGCGACCCCTCCGAGCGCGGCACTTACAGATGGACCATATTTGACCGCTACGCCTCTGATCAAGCAAAATCTGATTATGCCCAGCTTATCCTAAGCTATTCGAACGATAGGTTTGAACCCCCAGCCATCATTCCTGACGAGCCCTTCGAGCTGAAGCAGTATGTCGAGTACCCGATTGAAATCAACGAAATGCAGACTACCAGTGAGTTTACCATGATTGCGGTAGCTACGGTTGAGGACAATACAGGTGAAACGCCCGTCGCGCTGTACGGTTTCCGGGCTTCCACGGCGTTCCGGGTTACGAAGGATGATAACTTGTATGTGAGGGATTATTTTATCGATGATAAAACCTCTGAATCTTTTGACAGCACGCGTTTTACGGGCGATATCACCATTTATTTCACGGATACGCTGTGTTGGCAGATCTCTCCCGGTAAAGCCGCAAATATTGATGTCTGTATAGGAGATGAGTTCCACAAACGGGAAAACGGCTATATAGCCGAAGTAGGCCAAGATAAACAGATAAACTATCTGCATGTCATTACCCTTCCTTCCCCTAATCTTAGTGCAACGGTAAGCGTGAAATACCCGCTTCCCATTCTCAGCGTCACCGATCATGGCTCGCTGGTTGAGGACTATTTGACATTCCATCTGGAAGCCGCAGGCAGCGGAACACGGATCGTTTTCAGGTCGTCCCTTTGCGGCCCCAATGGCGAGACAAAGGCCCAGCGCGATCCGCTGACTGTAACTCTGCGGGGCCCCGATGCGACAAACGCGGATTGGCATCTTGAATTTACCAACGATTGGCTCAAATCCCAATCCACAACTCCCTAAGTCCTCCGGGGGCGGGCGGTTCCGCCCGCCCCCTTCGTCTTTCCCCCTTCGTTTTTTCAGAAAAGGAGTGCATGTTTATGAAAGCTCAAATTCTCCGCCGGGCCGGGGCCCTTCTGCTGGCGCTGGTCCTGGCCTGCTCCCTGCTGGCGCTTCCGGCCGCCGCCGAAAACGCCGCGCCGGACGGTGAAAGCGGTTCCGGCTCCGCCGCCGGTTCCGGCGGAACCCCGGACGCTTCCAGCCCCGGCGGCGGCGATGGGGAGGACGTGCCCGGTGAGCCCGCCATCCCCTCCGTCACCATAAAGCTGAACCAGGAAGACGGCGTATCCCTCCCCACTGACGGAACCCTCACCCTCCGGGCCACGGTCACCGCCCCGGAGGGCGTGGACACCTCCCTCCGGTGGGCCCCATCGGAAAACGGCAGGGGCAAGGTCAAGATCACTTACGACCCCTACCGCTCCGAGACCGCCACCGTCTCCCTCACCGCAAGCGCCAACCCCGGGGACCGCTTTACGGTCATCGCCACCTCCGTGGCCAACCCCAGCGCTTACGCGCTCTGCGCCATTGAGGTGACGGGCCCCCTGCCTCCGGAGGTCTCCAGCGTGTCCATTACCACCTCCGCCACCTACGACGGGCGGAACTACATAGACCCCGGCGTGAGCAACGCCCTCGCCCTCTCCGCCGTCGTCTCCCCCTCCGGCGTTTTGGAGGAGGACGCGCGGATTACCTGGTCCTCCAGCGATACCTCCATCGCCAAGGTGGACGTGAACACCGGACTTGTTACCGGAATTTCTCCCGGCGAGGCCGTTATCACCGCCAGGGCGGGGGATAAATTCGACGAGCGGAAGGTCGAGGTTTCCGGCCTCCTCCTCAGCTACGTGGAAAAGACCTCCTCCGGCGGCAAGGGGGAGACCATTTCCCTTACCGAGGACGACATTGTGGATATCTTCCAGTACCGGGATATTACCGTCCTTGTCAAGCCCTTCGGCAACGCCCGGAACAAGAACATCACCTGGGAGAGCTCCAACAACTCCGTGGCCCAGGTTCTGGCGGGCCGCGTCACCGCCCATTATCCCGGCGACAACGTCATCATCACCGCCACTGCCGACGGCACCACCTGCCAGGCCAGCTTCAAGGTCCGGGTTTCCGAGGACGTGGCCCAGGCCATCAACGTGGACATGGGCTCCGAGCCCTCCTACTCCTTCTCCGGCCTTATGAGTCAGCTGAACAGCCGCTGCCTGGACAAGACGGAGGATTCCCTGGAGTGCGTGTACAGCCTGAAGGTCTCCACCAAAAACGGCGTGCTTTACTACAGGTTCTCCTCTCCCGACGCGCCGGGCCACGGCGTGGGCGGCACGGAGCGGTATTACTACCAGCCCACAGGCCAGCAGATGGCCCTGCGGGACGTGACCTTCGTCCCCCTGCCGGGCTTTGACGGCGTCGCCGTGGTGGATTACAACGCCGTTTCCACCAACGGAACCACCTTCTCCGGGACCATCCGCATCGAGGCCGAGGCCACTGGAGACGTGACCTATTCCACCGCCCTTGAGCGGCCCGTGGACTTCGCGGCGGAGGACTTTTCCGCCGTATGCAGGGGCCGCACCGGCAGGGCCATTGCCTACGCCACCTTCGGCCTTCCCTCCGCCAGCCGGGGCACGCTGTACGTCAACTACAGCTCCGCCGGGCTGTACTCTCCCAAGGTGGACAGCAACACCCGCTATTACGCCACCAGCAGTCCCTCCATTGACTCCATCACCTTTGTCCCGGCGGAGGGCTTTTCCGGCGACGTGGAAATCCCCTACCGCTGCACCGACAGCTCCGGCGCGTCCTACAGCGGCACCGTCACCGTCCGGGTTTACGGGGCCGACGCGGGGGACGGCGGCGACGTGGAATACTCCATCGGCCTGAACAAGCGCAAGACCCTGGCGGTCTCGGACTTTAACGACGCCTGCCAGCAGGCCACCGGGCGGAGCCTGGATTACATCCGCTTCACCGGGCTCCCCTCCTCCCGGGCCGGAACGCTGTACCTGAACTACTCCAGCAATTCCGAAACGGAGGTTTCCACCAGCCGGGACTATTTCCGCACTTCCTCGCCCCGGATTTCCAGCATCACCTTCGTCCCTGAGACGGACTACAGCGGCACCGTCACCATCCCCTTCACGGGAACCGACACCAGCGGCTCCACCTTCCACGCCGACCTGGTCATCCACGTGGGCGGCGGCGGGGAGACCGTCTACTACAGCGCCCCGAAAAACCAATCCGTGGACTTTGTCTCCGGGGACTTCAACGCCGTCAGCCGCCGCGTCACCGGGCAAACGCTGGACAGCGTCCGCTTTACCCGCCTTCCCGCCTCCAGCGCCGGAGTTCTCTATTATAATTATTCCGGCGCCTCCGGTTCCCGGGTCTCCACCGACACGGACTACTGGCGCAGCGGCTCCCCGTCCCTCTCCAACATTACCTTCGTCCCCGCCGGCGGCTATGCCGGAACCGTCTCCATCCCCTTTACGGGCTATGACGAGGACGGCGAGCGCTTCACCGGGACCGTCTCCATAGACGTGGGCGGCGGAGGCGGCCGGACCATTTCCTACAGCGTTTCCGCGGGGGCCTTTGTCCGTTTCAGCGCCTCGGACTTCGCAAGCGCCTGCCGCACCGCCACGGGGGACTCCCTGAACTACGTCCGCTTTGAGCTTCCCGCCTCCCGCTACGGCACGCTTTACCACCAGTACAGCAGCTCCAGCGGCGCCGGGGACCGCGTCAGCGCCTCCACCGGGTATTACTACTCCGGCGGCAGCCGCCGCCTTGGCGACGTGGGCTTTGCCGCCGCCTCCTCCGCCTCCGGGACCGTCACCTTCGACTATACCGGCTACAGCACCGGAGGCGATTCCTTCAGCGGCAGCGTGGAGGTTGCAATTTCCTCCGCGTCCGCCGTCAGCTCCGCGATACGCTACACCGGCAGCTCCGCCGCCGCCATTCCCTTCCGGGCCCAGGACTTCCAGAACCTCTGCCAGTCGGCCCTGGGGCGGCCGCTGTCCTACGTCCAGTTCAGATCCCTGCCCGCCGCGGGCTACCTCTATCTAAATTACAGCGGCCCCGTCCGGACGGGCTCCGGCGTCAGCACGGCCACCCGCTGCGGCGTGCAGGAGCTGGGAGAAATCAGCTTCGTGCCCAAGGCGGAGTCCCAGGGAACCGTCGTGATTCCCTTCACCGCCTATGACGCCCAGGGCGGAAGCTGCTCCGGCACCGTGGAGATTCAGCTCTCCAACAGCTACTGCTACGCCTCCTTTGCCGACACCGCCTCCGGCTGGGACTGGGCGAAGCCCTCCATTGAATTCCTCCGCCGGAGCGGCATTGCCAACGGCTACAGCGACAACACCTACCGCCCTGGACAGTCCATCAGCCGGGGAGAGTTCACCCTGATGATCTGCCGGGCCTTCCAGTTCTCCGCCAGCGGCTCCTCCGGCTTCCCGGACGTGCCCGCCGGGAGCACCTACGCCGGGGCCGTGGCCGCCGCCAGGGAGCTTGGCATTGTCCAGGGGAACAACGGCCTCTTTTATCCCAGGCAGCCCATCACCCGGCAGAGCGCCATGACCATGATTTGCCGGGCCATCGAGGCGGCGGGGCAGTCCCTGCCCGCGGCGGACGCCAGCATTCTCTCCTCCTACGCCGACGGGTATCAGGTCTCCGCCTATGCCCGGCCCTCCGTGGCCGCCCTGGTCCAGATGGGGGCCGTCCGGGGCAACAGCGCTTCCCGCCTGAATCCCAGCGCGGCCATCAGCCGGGCGGAGATGGCCGTCATCCTGCACCGGGTTCTGACCCGCTGACAAGGAGGCTCGCTCCATGGCTTTTTTCAAATCCCTTTTCAAGAAAGAGGAGCCGGTTTCCGGCGTTCCGCCGGAGGATTTTCCCGACCTCTACAACGGCATGAAGGCAGAGGTGCTGACCCCTGCCAACGCCCTGATATTCGTGGGGCGCATCCGCCTCTCCGGCGCTTCCCAGGTGGACGTTCTGGGCGAGACCGGGGGCTTCCTCCCCCGGGCGCTGTACAACCAGCCGGTGAAGCTCCGCTGCTTCCAGCGGGACGGGGACACCTTCACCCTCACCGGCTCCGTGGGTCCCAACGACCCCAAGTTCTGGCGGATTGAAAAGCTGAAGTCCCTGCAAAACAGCGAGAGCCGCAGCTTCTTCCGCCAGAACATCGGCGTGGACGGGCAGGTTATCTCCGCCTCGGGGCAAAAATATTCCTGCAAGGTTCTGGACGTCAGCGCCGGGGGCGCCCGGGTTTTGACCTCTAAGCTCTTCCAGCTGGAGGCCGCCTTCCAACTGGAGGCCTCCCTTCTCTCCACAGAGGAGCCCTTTTCCCTCACCTGCCGGGTGAAGCGCACCACCGTCCGGGCCGAGACGGCCAGCCCCATGAAAAAATATGAGTACGGCTGCCAGTTCGTGGACGTTCCTCCCCGGGAGCAGGAGCGCCTGCTCCAGGCCATCTTCACTCTCCAGCGGAAGGTCCTCCGGGCCCGGCGGGAGCAGTAAGCGGGCCGGAAACCAAGAGAAGCAAAGAAAAGAGGAAGCGGCGCATGCCGCTTCCTCTTTTTCGCGCCTTTTTAAATTTTCTAAAATCTGGAAATACTGGAGGTGCAGCAAAGGAGGCTGAATCATGAGCGTCACATTTTCCCAATTCTGCTCCGCCGGGCCGGAGGTCCGGGAGGCCCTGCGCCTCCGCGTCGACAGCCTGGGGGCCCTGGGGCAGGGCTATGAATTTCCCGCCTGCCGGATGCCGGAGGGCTGCGTCCCCCGGCAGGCCGTCCTGGGCTTTTTAAAGCGGGAGCAGGAGTATCTGCTCTACTGGCGGCCCGCCGTCGCCTACCAGGGGCGGAGCCCGGTGCTCGCCGCCCTTTTTGCCCGGAGCGTCTGGCGCTTTGCCAGCTACGAGGCCCTGTCCGCCCGCCTGGCCTCCCTCCGGCGGGAGGTGGAGGAACCCGTCCTCCAGCCCTTCCGGCCCCCCGTGCTGACGGAGAAGCCGGCCTCCCCCGGCTCTCCCGCCTCCCCCTGGCCCCCGCTTTACCGGAGGCTCCGGGAGGAGCTCGGGCGGCAGGTTCTGGGCCAGCCCCAGGCGGTGGAGGCCGCCGCCTTCCGGCTTTACGGCCACACGGCAAAGCGGAACCCCGCCCGGCCCCTGTCCCTGATTTTCCACGGTCCCACGGGGGTCGGGAAGTCGGAGCTCGGAAAGGCCCTGGCCCCGGCGCTGGAGCGTTGCTGCGGGCGGCGGTACGCCTTTGTCTGGACGGAGCTGAACACCTTTACGGAAGCCCACTGCGTCCACCGCCTCACCGGCGCGCCGCCGGGCTATGTGGGCTATGAGGACCAGCCCGTCTTCGAGGCGGTGCGGCGGGAGCCCTTCACCGTCTTCATGTTCGACGAGCTGGAAAAAGCCCATCCGGAGGTGCTGAAGGTCTTCATGTCCATCCTGGACGAGGGCCGCTGCACCGCCCGCAAGGCCGACGAGAAGGGGGAACGGGAGCTGGATTTCCGCCGCTGCGTTCTCGTTTTCACCACCAACGCGGATTTGTCGGCGGCGGGGAACCGGACCCTGGGATTCTCCGGGAACCGCCCCTCCCCCCGGGAGCCTGCGCCGGAGCGGGAGGCCGCCTCTCCGGCGGAGCTGGCGGAGCGCCTCTTTCAGGAAAATGAGGAAGCACGCCGCCGCATGGTGCGGCTTGGCGTGCTTCCAGAAATCGCGGGCCGCTTCAGCGGCATTATCGGTTTTCAGTCCCTGGACGGGGAGGCCCGCCAGGCCGTCACCGTCAAGCAGATTCGCTCCCTGGGCCGGGAGTACGGCCTGGACATCGTCCAGGTGGCCCCGGACACTGCCCGGGCGCTGACCCCGGAGGGGGCCCACTCCGTCCGCTCCTCCGCCTGCGTACTGGAGGGACTGCTGTCCTCCCTGCTGGCGGCGGCTTCCGGCGGTGAGCCTTACCGCCTCTCGGGGCTGCCGGGAAGCCTCCGGCTGCTGCCGGCTCACTCCCAGTCCAGCTCCACCACCGCGTTGGCGGCCTCGTCCAGCTTGTAGAGCTTTCCGTCGGAGGACAGGAAGTAGCTTCCGGCAAACTGGCTGCCCTCGCCGTAAATGTTCACCCGCATGCAGACGGACCCGGCGATGCGGACGGAGCCCTCCTGGGGAATCAGCTCGTAGGACTCCATGGACTCGCCCGGCAGGCCCAGCTTGGAGGGATGGACGGCCTCCAAATCCGACAGCCCCCGTCTCGGGGCGGCGGAAGCGGAAGTCTCCGCCTTCGGGTCGTGGACCCGGCCCTCCGGCATATCCAAAAGTACGGAGCAGTTGGTCCCTTCCCAGCTCAGCAGCAAAGAGTGGACGCCGCCGCCGGAGCCGTCCTCTGTCTTGGGAGCGTTCCGGGCCAGCTGAACGGAGCCGCTCTCTCCGTATTCCTCCGGCGGATCGATTCGCAGCAGCGTCTCGTCCACAATGGAAAAGCCCGCGTCCTCGGTGCTCATAAGCGCCGCGTAGGCGGAAACCAGGCTCCTGGGGTTTTTCAGCCCCTCATAGCGGTAAAGAATCCTGGTGAAGCCCGCCTCCTCCTCTTGGGGCTCGGCGGCAGGCGCTTCTTCCCCCTCATCCCCGGAGGCTTCCCCGCCTTCTCCGGAGTCTTCGCCGTCTTTCTTGGCGTCCTGGCCGTCCTCCGGCTCCGGACTGGGCTCCGCCGCAGGCTCCGGCGGGACCTCCTCCTGGTAGACCAGCACCTCCTCTCCGGTGACCGGAAGGGCGGTGATAGGAGTCTCGTTCAGCAGATATTCCATGGGAATGGCGATGGGCTCCGGCGGGGCTTCCTCCTCTTCCCCGCCGCCCTTCAGGAAGAAGAAGGCCCCTGCGCCGGCGGCGGCCAGCAGGGGAATCAGAATCAGCAGCAGCTTTTTCTTCCCCTTCTTCTTTTTCCCTTCGCCGGCCGCGCCCTCTTCGCCCTCCGGGCCCTTGCCGGCGGCCTTTGCCGCGGCCTTGGCCTTTTTCTCCTGGGCCTTCTGCGCGGCA
>CATLJA010000054.1 GCA_949959305.1 uncultured Oscillibacter sp. | reverse complement strand
GAGCTGACGACAACCATGCACCACCTGTCTCTGCTTTCCCCGAAGGGCACCTAATGTATCTCTACTTCGTTAGCAGGATGTCAAGCCCTGGTAAGGTTCTTCGCGTTGCTTCGAATTAAACCACATAATCCACCGCTTGTGCGGGCCCCCGTCAATTCCTTTGAGTTTCAACCTTGCGATCGTACTCCCCAGGTGCGATACTTATTGTGTTAACTCCGGCACGCAGGGGGTCAGTCCCCGCACACCTAGTATCGATCGTTTACAGCGTGGACTACCAGGGTATCTAATCCTGTTTGCTCCCCACGCTTTCGCGCCTCACCGTCAGTTGTCGTCCAGTAACCCGCCTTCGCCACTGGTGTTCTTCCTAATATCTACGCATTTCACCGCTACACTAGGAATTCCGGTTACCTCTCCGATACTCAAGGGAAGCAGTTTCAAATGCAGTTCGCGGGTTGAGCCCGCGGATTTCACATCTGACTTGCCTCTCCGGCTGCACGCCCTTTACACCCAGTAAATCCGGACAACGCTTGCCACCTACGTATTACCGCGGCTGCTGGCACGTAGTTAGCCGTGGCTTATTCAAGGGGTACCGTCTTCTGCTCTTCCCCCTTAAAAGAAGTTTACAACCCGAAAGCCTTCTTCCTTCACGCGGCGTTGCTGGGTCAGACTTGCGTCCATTGCCCAATATTCCCCACTGCTGCCTCCCGTAGGAGTCTGGGCCGTATCTCAGTCCCAATGTGGCCGGCCAACCTCTCAGTCCGGCTACTGATCGTCGCCTTGGTGGGCCGTTACCCCACCAACTAGCTAATCAGACGCGAGGCCATCTTTCGGCGATAAATCTTTGACGTCAGAGTCATGCGGCTCCAACGTGTCATGCGGTATTAGCAGTCGTTTCCAACTGTTGTCCCCCTCCGAAAGGCAGGTTCCTCACGCGTTACTCACCAGTCCGCCACTAAGCATTCCTATCCGTTGTCCGAAAACTCCTTCAAGGGTGCTCCGTTCGACTTGCATGTGTTAAGCACGCCGCCAGCGTTCGTCCTGAGCCAGGATCAAACTCTCTATAAAATGGTATCTAAACAGGCTCTGGCAATGCAGGCCCGCTTAAACCAGCATAGAGCTATTTGTCATAGCTTCAAGCATTTTTTCAGTTGCTGCTTTCGGGGCAATTGACTCAATCCCCTACTCGCCCACAACCTTGGCGCTCTTATCGTGATTTCTCACAACTCGAGCTCCGTCTGGTGCTTTCTTTTCGTTACGTTGTTTAATTTACAAGGTACACGCCGCTTCGGCGGAACGTTTGCTATTTTAGCACGTTCATCCCCGTTTGTCAAGCACTTTTTTGAGATTTTTTTCATCCCGTTCAGCGCCGCCCGCAGGTCCCGCACTATGAAATTTAGCTTTGCTATTCTATCACGCCGTTTCGGGTTTGTCAAGAGGTTTTTTCGGATTTTTTTCTCTCCGAAACCGCAGCCCCCTGCGCCCCTCCGCCGTGTCAGACAGCTTTGTTAGATTACCACGCTCCCCTCCCTTTGTCAATCCCTTTTTTCCCTTTTTTCTCCCTTTTTGTATAATGACGGAAAACAGCCCGGAATTCGGCGCTGTCTCTGGTCAATTTTAAAATCCCCTGTGCAAATCCGGCGGGTTGTGCTATACTGTCCTTTATGGTCCCCGCGTCCCTTACGAATATGTATGGCGAAGCCTTCGCGTTTTACATTCAAATTCCAAAAAGGAGATGATCTCTTTGCTGATCCGCCGCATGACCGCCACCTTCGGCAAGCTCCGGGAGCAGACCCTGGAGCTTCAGGACGGCCTGAACATCCTCCAGGCCCCCAATGAGACAGGGAAGTCCACCTGGTGCGCCTTCCTCCTCTCCATGCTCTACGGCGTCAACACCAAGGAGCGGGACCGGGCGGGCGTCCTGGCGGACAAGAACCGCTACGCTCCCTGGTCCGGCGCGCCCATGTCCGGGCGGCTGGACTGCCGGGCGGGGAACGACGCCCTGACCCTCTTCCGCACCACCCGCCGCCAGACCGCCCCCATGGGGGACTTTCAGGCCCTCTACACCGGCACCGCCGACCCGGTCCCCGGCCTCACCGGGGCCGGCTGCGGGGAGGCCCTCCTGGGCGTCAGCCGGGAGGTATACGCCCGCAGCGCCTTCATCCGCCAGGGGGGCATGGCCGTGACCCAGGACCCGGGGCTGGAGCGGCGCGTCGCCGCTCTGGTCACCTCCGGCGAGGAGGACACCTCTTATATGGAAGCGGCGGAGATACTGAAAAAGCAGCTGAACCGCCGCCGCCATAACAAAACCGGCCAGCTTCCCGCCCTGGAGGCGGAGCTCCGGGAGACGGAGGCCCAGCTCTCCTCCCAGGCGGAGCTGGCCCGCCAGCGGGAGAACCTCCTGGCCCGCTCGGCGGAGCTGGAGGCCAGGGAGGCCGCCTTTCAGGAGGAGCTGGCCGCCCTGGACCGCTGGGATCTCCACCAAAAGCACCAGGCCCGGCAAAAGCTGGAGGAGGCCGCCGTCCAGGCGGAGGAAAAGGCGGACGCCCTCCGCCGCCGCCTGGAGGAGGAGGGCATTCCCGAAAACGATGTGACGGCCCGCCTCCGGGGGGCCATCGTCAACCTGAACACCGTCCGCAAAAGCGCGGAGAAGGCCCAGGAGGAGTACGACGCCGCCAAGTCCGTCCTGGCCCGGGCGGAGGAAGCGCTGTCCGCCAGCCCCTTCGCCGCCCTCACCCCGGAGGAGGCAAAGCTGCGTCCCCTGGACCTGCCTCAAAGGCCCCGCCTTCCCCTGTGGGTCATGGCGCTGTCCGCCCTGCTGGGCCTCGCCCTGGGGGGGGCGCTGTACCTTTTGCGAAAAGACATTCCTCTGGCCGCGGGCTGCGGCTGCGGCCTGGCGGGGTGCGCCTGGCTGCTGGCCAGCCTGATGGTAAGGAAGCGCCAGTCCAAATGGGAAGCCTCCTCCTCCGCGGCCCGGCAGGAGAGGGAACAGGCCCTGGCCTCCCACTCCGGCCTCTACCGCGCCGCCCAGGACGCCCGGCAGGAAGCCTCCGCCAGGTCCGCCGCCGCCCAGGGCCTCTGGCAGTCCGTGGATACCAACGCGGACGGCATTCTGGAGGAGGTCCGCCGCTTCGCCCCCGCCGCCTATGACATTCCCTCCGCCGACGCGGCCCTCCGGGCCAGCGCCCTCCTGCGGAAGGAGCTGGCGGAGGCGGAAAAGGCCGCCCACGAGGCCCGCCTCCGGTCGGAATTCCAGGCCGGGGAGGACCCGGGGCCGGAGGGCCCGGATTCTCCGCCCCCCCTCCCGCCCAAGCGGGACCGGGAAACCGTCACGGAGGAGCTGGAGTCCGTCCGGGCGGATTTGGCCGCCCTCCGCTCCAATCTGGAGCGCATCGCCGGGCGGCTTCACGCCGCCGGGGACCCTGCGGCCCTTCAGGCCGCCGCCGAGCGCCTGACGGATGAAATCGCCGCTCTGGAGGGGGAATACGCCGCCATTGAGCTGGCCATGTCCACCCTGGCCCACGCCAACGCCCAGCTCCAGGGCCGCTTTTCTCCCGCCCTGGGCCGGCGGGCGGCGGAGATTTTCGACGGGCTCACCGGCGGGGCTTACGGCGGCGTGATTCTGGACCGGACCCTCCGGGTCTCGGCGGAGCCCGCGGGCGACGGCGTGCCCCGGGACGCGGGCTGCCTCTCCGCCGGGGCGGCGGACCAGCTGTACCTGGCTGTGCGCCTGGCGGTCTGCGATTTGGTCCTGCCTCCCGAGAACGCCGTCCCCATCGTTTTGGACGACGCCCTGGCCAGCTTTGACGACGGCCGCTGCGCCGCCGCCCTGGATTACCTGCGGAAGGAGGCGGAAAAGCGGCAGATACTGCTCTTTACCTGCCACAGCCGGGAGGCGGAGCACTTCCGGGACGATCCCGCCGTCTCCATCCAGCACTTGACGGCCCCCGGCGGGAGGGTATAAAATACATTCAATTTTAGTTAAAGAGGAGACCTATAATCATGAGCGAATGCACCCACGACTGCTCCAGCTGCGGCGAGTCCTGCGCCGAGCGCCAGGAGCCCCAGTCCCTTCTCAAAGAGCTGAACCCCCGCGCCCGGGTGGACAAGGTGTTCGGCGTCGTCTCCGGCAAGGGCGGCGTCGGCAAGTCCATGGTCACCAGCCAGCTGGCCGTGACCATGCGCCGCCGGGGCCATGCCGTCGGCATTCTGGACGCAGACGTCACCGGCCCCTCCATTCCCAAGGCTTTCGGCGTTCACGGCCAGGCTGTGGGCGGCGAGGACGGCATCTATCCCATGGAGTCCCGCTCCGGCATCCAGATAATGAGCACGAACCTGCTCCTGCCCAACGAGACGGACCCGGTCATCTGGCGGGGCCCCGTCATCTCCGGCGTGGTCCAGCAGTTCTGGACGGACGTCCTCTGGAACTGCGGCTATCTCTTTGTCGACATGCCCCCGGGCACCGGGGACGTGTCCCTCTCCGTCTTCCAGTCCATTCCCCTGGACGGCATCGTGGTGGTGGCCTCTCCTCAGGAGCTGGTCTCCATGGTGGTGGAAAAGGCCGTCAAGATGGCGGAGATGATGGAGGTGCCCATCCTGGGCCTTATCGAGAACATGAGCTATGTCCTCTGCCCGGACTGCGGCAGGAAGCTCCGCCTCTTCGGCGAGGGCAAAACCGCCGGCGCGGCGGAGCGCCACGGCCTGCCCCTGCTGGCCGAAATGCCCGTGGACCCCGCCCTGGCCGCCCTGGCGGACGCGGGGGATATCGAGGCGTTCCAGGGCGGCTGGCTGGACGCCGCCGCCGATCTGCTGGAGAAAAACTGAACCGAAGCCGCGCTCCCCTGCCGGAAATTCCTCCCGGCGGGCGGAGCGCGGCGCTTTTCCCAAAAATATGTACTGACCGCGCAAGGCCCCGCCCCCTGATTTTGTCGGGAACGGCAATTGCAAAAACCGCCGGGATTCGACATAATAGGGGTAAGAATACGACATAGGAGGTATCTGTTATGCAGGAGCTGAAAGACCGCATTGTCCGGGAGGGCAGGGTCCTCCCCGGGAACATCATCAAGGTGGACGGCTTTTTGAACCACCGTGTGGACACGGAGCTGATGGACCACATCGCCCAGGAGCTGGGCCGTCGCTTCGACATGGACGGCGTGGACGTGATCCTCACCGCCGAGGCCAGCGGCATCGCCCTGGCCGCCGTGGTGGCCCGGCACTTCGGCAAGCCCATGATCTTCGCCAAAAAGGCCAAGAGCGACAATATCGAGGGCGGCCTGTATCAAAGCGACATTTTCTCTTATACTTATAAGAAGAAGGTCACCCTCCTGGTCAGCAAGGAGTGGCTTCACGCCGGAGACCGGGTGCTGGTGGTGGACGACTTTATGGCCAACGGGGAGGCCATGCGGGGCCTGTGCGACATTGTGGAGAAGGCCGGGGCCACGCTGGTGGGCATCGGCTGCGCCGTGGAAAAGGGCTTCCAGGGCGGCGGCGACCGCCTCCGGGAGGCGGGGGTGAACCTCCACTCCCTGGCCGTCATCGAGTCCGCCGAGCCGGGCAGCATCGTCTTCCGGGAGGAATAATCTCCCCTCCCCCGCAACCTCCCCGCCCCTTTTCTCGTCTCTATGAATAGACCGATTTTGAAAAGGAGGCTTTCCCATGAAACGAATTTCCATGCTTCTCCCGCTGTGCCTTGCGGCCCTGCTGCTTCTCCCCGGCTGCCGGGGCGGGGGAGCGGAGAGCTCCAGCTCCGCCAAGCCCGTCATCTACCTCTACCCGGAGGAGGAGACGGAAGCCGCCGTCCGCCTGGACTACGACGGGGAGCTGACCTGCACCTACCCCGCCTATGATGGCTGCTGGACCGTCACCGCCCGGCCGGACGGCACGCTGACGGACGAATCCGGGCTGACCTATAATTACCTCTACTGGGAGGGCGTCACCCAAACCGAATACGACTTCTCCCGGGGCTTCTGCGTTCCCGGCGGGGATACCGCCGCCTTTTTGGAGAACGCCCTGGCCCAGCTGGGCCTCACCCGGCGGGAGGCCAATGAGTTCCTCGTCTACTGGCTTCCCCGGATGGAGCCGAATCCCTGCAACCTGATTGCTTTCCAGTCCGCCGCCTACACGGACTGCGCCCGCCTGTCCATCTCCCCGGAGCCGGACAGCCTCCTCCGGGTCTTCATGGCCTGGAAGCCTCTGGAGGCCCCGGTGGAAATTCCGCCCCAGGAGCTCCCCGGCTTTGAGCGCACGGGCTTTACCGTGGTGGAGTGGGGCGGGGCGGAGCTGTCCGCCGAAAACCGAAAATAAGGAAGTGTTCCCATGTCCCATCAAACCGTCATCGTCCTGGACTTCGGCGGGCAGTACAACCAGCTCATCGCCCGCCGGGTCCGGGAGCAGGGGGTCTACTGCGAGGTCCGGCCCTATACCACCCCCGTTGCCAGCCTGAAGGCCCTGCGTCCTATTGGAATCATCTTCACCGGCGGCCCCGGCAGCGTCTACGATCCCGCCGCCCCCCAGGCGGACCCGGAGCTTTTCCGATTGGGCGTGCCCATCCTGGGCATCTGCTATGGATGCCAGCTCCTGGCCCAGAACCTGGGGGGCCGGGTCGCCCCCGCCCAGGGCGGCGCCGCCCGGGAGTACGGCAAGACCGAAACCTTCTTCGACACGGACTGCCGGCTCTTCCGGGGCCTTCCCGCCGGGAGCGCCACCTGGATGAGCCACGGGGACTATATGGAGAAGGTCCCGGAGGGCTTCCGCCTGACGGCCCGCAGCGCCGCCTGCCCCAACGTGGCCATTTCGGACGAGGCCCGGGGCTTCTACGGTGTCCAGTTCCACCCGGAGGTAAACCACACGGAGCACGGCGCGGCCATCATCCGGAATTTCCTCTACGAGGTCTGCGGAGCCAGGGGCGGCTGGACCATGGGGGATTACAAAGAAACCGCCGTCCGCCGCCTCCGGGAGAAAATCGGGGACGGGAAGGTCCTCCTGGCCCTCAGCGGCGGGGTGGACAGCTCCGTGGCGGCGGCCTTGCTGGCGGAGGCCGTGGGGCGGCAGCTTACCTGCGTCTTTGTGGACCACGGCCTTATGCGCCTGCGCGAGGGGGACGAGGTGGAGGCCGCCTTCTCCGGACGGGACGTCCGGTTTATCCGGGTCAACGCGGCCGAGCGCTTCCTCTCCAGGCTTTCCGGCGTTACGGAGCCGGAGTCCAAGCGGAAAATCATCGGGGAGGAGTTCATCCGGGTTTTTGAGGCGGAAGCCAAAAAAATCGGCCGGGTGGACTACCTGGCCCAGGGAACCATCTACCCCGACGTGATCGAGTCCGGGGCGGGGGACGCGGCTGTCATCAAGAGCCACCACAACGTGGGGGGCCTTCCCGGCTGTGTGGACTTCAAGGAAATTGTGGAGCCCCTGCGCCTGCTGTTCAAGGACGAGGTCCGGGCCCTGGGCCGGGAGCTGGGCCTCCCGGAGCATCTGGTCAGCCGCCAGCCCTTCCCGGGCCCCGGCCTTGCCATCCGGTGCGTCGGCGAGGTGACGGGGGAGAAGCTGGACATGCTCCGCCGGGCGGACTTCATCTTCCGGGACGAGATTGCCCGGGCGGGCCTGGCGGGGAGCATGGACCAGTATTTTGCCGTGCTGACGAATATGCGCTCGGTGGGCGTGATGGGAGACGGCCGGACTTATGACTACGCCCTGGCCCTGCGGAGCGTCACCACCAGCGACTTCATGACGGCGGACTGGGCCCGGATTCCCTATGAGGTGCTGGACCGGGTCAGCGTCCGGGTAGTGAACGAGGTGCCCCATATCAACCGGGTGCTGTATGATATCACCAGCAAGCCCCCGGCGACCATTGAATACGAATAAATCTGGAATCCACATGCCCCGCGGGGCCATGGACGGATGCGGGAGGGCGCTCCAAGGAGCGCCCTCCCGCTTTTTGCTTGTCAGCGGGCGCTTTTGCTGTTATTATTTAAGCGGTAAACCGGGATTTGTTTAGAGATATGCCGTTGCAGAAAGGGTATGAATAAGATGTCTAAATACAGCTTAAGAATCGCGGTTAAATATGGAGAAACTTTAAGAGAATTTCGTGATAAAGCTGAAGCTGAAGATTATTTTATTTCATACAAAGATGATTTGCTGAACAGGCTGAAAGCGGTTAGTACACAAACGTCCATGTTTTTTCCTGACTATACGGTTGAAAGCCTGAAAAGAATAGAAAAATGGTATTTTGATTTATATGAGAAACAATCATTTGATAAGGCGGGATTCACTCAAGAAGAATTTGAAAGCATGATGTCTGTTTATTGGGGCGAGGTCATTATTAAAAATAACGAGGACTCTGAATGGGTGGCCGCGGAATATCCCTTTTCACAAAAAAAGTACGAATTATTAGTGCGCAAAGGACTTTGCAGTGTGTCAGTCGTTGATAAATTTCATAACCTGCATAACAAGCAGAGCAACAAACGAAGGAATCTGTTGTTTAGAGAATATAACAGGTATTTTGCAAGATAGCTTCCAGCTTGCCGGGGAGCTTTCTATTGACAACCCCCTGGAAAACGGCGGGGAATGCAGTTGCATTTCCCCGCCGTTTGTGATACTATTTTTGTTGACAAGAAATTAAGCGGCCAAAAACGGCAGATGAAATATCAGCAAATTTGCGAATGTTCTATTTGCAAAAGCGCCGAAAACATCCCCCCTCATAATAGGATTTGTTAAATCCAAACAACAGGAGGCACCCCATGTCCATCACCCTCTCCAACGCATCCCTGACCGCCGCCGTCCGCACCCTGGGCGGCGAGCTGACCTCCCTCCGGGACCGGGCCGGGACCGAGTACATCTGGCAGGGCGGCCCCGCCTTCTGGTCCGGGCAGAACCCCATTCTCTTCCCCATCGTGGGCAGCCTGAAGGACGGCCGGGTGGACGTGAACGGCCGCGTCTTTGAGATGTCCCGCCACGGCTTCGCCCGGCAGAGCGGGTTCACCCCCGTGGAGCAGGGCCGGGACTACGCCGTCCTGGAGCTCCGGGAGAGCCCCGAAACCCTGGCCCGCTATCCCTTTCCCTTCGTTCTCCAGGTCCGGCACCAGCTTTTGGAAAACGGCTTTTCCACCGCCTTCGCCGTGGAGAATCCCGGCCCCGGCCCCCTGCCCTTCTGCATCGGGGCCCATACCGCCATCCGCTGCCCCCTCGGGGAGGGAGAGCGGTTTGAGGATTACGGGCTGTTCTTCCAGCATCCCGAGGACGCGGACACCCTCCTCCTCACTCCCCAGGGCCTCCTCCGCAGCGGCGGGAGGGAGCCCATGCTTCGCGGCGGGGAAATCGCCCTGGACTATCAGGTTTTCCAGCGCCTGGACACCCTTATTTTCCAGGGGCTCCGCTCCCGGCGCGTCTCCCTGCGGCACAAAGCCACGGGCCGGGGCGTTTCTTTGGACTTCCGGGACTTCCCCATGGCCGCCTTCTGGACCAAGCCCGGCGCGCCCTTCCTCTGCATGGAGCCCTGGCACGGCTGCGCCGCCTTTGCGGACGAGTCCGGCCGCTTTCAGGACAAGCCCCACGTGATTACCCTGGCCCCCGGCCAGCGGAAGGAGCTGGCCTATGCGTTTACCCTGCTTTCCTGACCTCCAAACAGATGAAACGGGCCCTCCGGCGCATTGCGCCGGAGGGCTTTCTGCATTCATTCCCCCCTGGGGCGGATTTCCAAATAGTAATACTCCCGCTCCAAGTCCAGCTCCAGG
Source organism: uncultured Oscillibacter sp. (assembly GCA_949959305.1). GTDB lineage: Bacteria > Bacillota > Clostridia > Oscillospirales > Oscillospiraceae > Oscillibacter. The sequence goes on along the minus strand of CATLJA010000054.1, from coordinate 6,212 downwards.
CCGGTTACGCCGTTCTCCGGGTCAAACCCGAAGCTCTGCCCCGTGATTTCCACGTTCTCCAGATTCGCCAGGGCGGCGCTCTGCCGGGTGAACTCCAGCCTGGACCCCAGCCGCGTCGCCAGGCCGAAGCCCTGGAGCCCCTCGTTTTCCGATCCGGAGCCTCCGAAATCAAAGCTGGGCTCCTTCCACAGCCCGCACTCCACCCGCGCGCTCCCCCCGGCGGGAACCGCCACAGAAAAGCTGAGGTACAGCACCCGGTCCTGATACACGGTCTCCGCCAAAATGTCGTCCAGCCGCCCATCGGCATAGCGGTCCATGGGCCCGCCGGAGAGGACCCCGTACTGGACCAGCAGCTCCGCCGCGGCCCTCCGGTACAGCGTAAAGGGAACCGCGTCAAAGGCGTTTTCCCGCCCGGCCCGGCTCAGCCCGTACCGCTCCTCGTAATAGCGGCACAGCCGGTCCAGCACCGCGTCCAGGGTGCTCTCGCTCCGGGTGACGGAGCAGGAAACCCCCTCGATTTCCTCCCCCGGATGACAGCCGCCGTTCCGGTAGCCCCGGAGGTCGTAGTCCCCGATGTCCTCTCCCAGCGCCACCAGCAGCTTCAGCTCCGGCTCGTTCCGGACGCCGTCGGGCACAAAATAGCTGTACCGCCGGAGATTCCCGTCCCGGTCCATGCCGTTGAAGCCGTAGGTAAGGATTTTCACGGCGTCCTCATCCACGGCGAAGGACACCGCCTGGGTCGCCGCCTGGTACTCCTCATGGGGCGCGGCGAAATCCGAAAACTCGTACACCGTCACCGGCATGTCCAGAACCGGGCCGGGCCCCAGGGCCTGCTCCAGGTACGCCCCGTCCTCCAGCAGGGCCCTGTACTCCGCCCAGCCGTCCAGCGTGTCCAGATTCATGGTGTCCGGCTCCGCCGCCCCGAAGGTGCTCTGAAATCCCCCGGAGCAGGGCCCGGCATACAGCTCCGCTTCCACGGCCGCGCCGTCCACCGCCGCCCAGGGCCGGATTTCCGCCAGGTCGCCGAAGCTCCCGGCAAAGGGGTACAGCGCCGTCACGGTGATATCCGCATCCGTGCCGTTGCGGAGGATATAGGCGTCCGTCACCGCCGCCCCCCACTGCCGGGGCTCCCCGCCGGGGTATGCCCCCGGGGCGAAGTCCCAGGTAACCGTCCGCTCCGCCGTCAGTCCCGGCGGCTCCTCCACAGTGGCAAGGGGCAGCACCGGCCCGGCATAGGACATAAAGGAAATTCCATCCTCCGGGCCGCCGCCCTCCCCGGGCTCCGCGGCTCCGGCGGAATCGGCGGGAGCGGATCCGCCGGAGCTCCCGGAATCCGCGCCGCCGGACATGCCGCCGCCATCCCCCCGGAAGCCCCCGGCCGCCAGCCAGCCGAAGCCCAGCCCTGCGGCCAGCGCCAGGCACGCCGCCATGGCCGCCCAGCGCCTCCAGGCCCGCCGCCGGAGGGCCAGTGCCTCCTCCACCAGCGCCGGGTCCACCAGGCCCAGCGCCCGAAACAGCCGTTCCGCCCTCATACCGCGATCCCCTCCCTTTCCAGATATTCCCGCAGGGCCTTCCGGCTGCGGAACAGGGAGGATTTCACCTTCCCCTCGCCGCAGCCCAGGGCCTGCGCCACCTCCGCCACGCTCTCGCCGTACCAGTACCGCCGGAGGAACATGGCCCGCCCCTCCCGGGACAGCCGGCGGAGGAAGGCGCTCAAAAGCTCCGCCAGCTCCCCGTCCTCCACGGCCCGCTCCGCCCCCGCCGGGGCGGGAAGGCAGTCCTCCAGCTCTCCCAGCAGCACTTCCGCGCCGCCGCCCCGCTTCTCCGCCCGGCGGCTCTTCCAGCGGTCCAGGGACAGGTTCCGGGTAATCTGCCCCAGCCAGGTTCGAAAGGCCCCGGGCCGGGCGGGGGGAATGGCCTCCCAGGCCCGGAGGTAGGTGTCGTTGACGCACTCCTCCGAATCCTCCCGGCTCCGAAGCAGGTTCCAGGCGATGCCGTGCAGCAGCCTTCCATACTTTCCGTCAGTCTCCCGGATGGCCCGCTGGTCCCGGCTCCAGTACAGGTCAATAATCTGTCCGTCCTCCACGTTCTCCGCCTCCTCTCCTGTTCCTTTGCCCATATAGACGAAAAAAACCGCCTCCCGGTTTCGCGGGCGGCGGAAAAATTTCGGGCTCCCTCCCGGAAAGGAGGGGGCCCCGCCTCATTTCAGCTTCCCGTTTTTCTCACAGGCGGCAATGACCGCGTTCATCACCGTCCCCCGGAAGCCCGCCTCCTCCAGCTTCCGCACGCCCTGGATGGTGGAGCCGCCGGGAGAGCACACCGCGTCCTTCAGCTCCCCGGGGTGCCGCCCGCTCTCCAGAAGAAGCCGGGCGGAGCCCGCGATCATCTGCGCGGCAAACTCCATGGCCTGCGCCCGGGGGAGGCCGCAGGCCACGCCTCCGTCCGCCAGGGCCTCGATGAACAAATCCACAAAGGCCGGGCCGCAGCCCGCCACGGCGGAGCCCGCGTCCATCAGCCCCTCCGGGATGGGGGAGAACCGTCCCGCCCCGGCCATGGCCTCCAGAAAGGCCCGCTCCTCCTCCTCCGTCACGCCGGGCCCCCGGGTGTAGAGGACCATCCCCTCCCCGATGGAGCAGGGGGTGTTGGGCATGATGCGGATAACGGGATAGCCTCCCCCCGCCATCTCCCGGATATCCGCGACGCTCAGCCCCGCCGCCATGGAGACCAGGACAAAGCGGTCCTTCCGGGCGCTCAGCTCCGGGCCGATCTCCGCCAGCAGGTCCCCCATCATCCGGGGCTTCACCCCCAGAACGATATAATCCGCCCAGGCCGCAATTTCCGCGTTGGACTTCACCCGGCAGGGGATTTCATTTGCCAGCGCCCTTGCTTTCTCCGGGGAGCGGTTGGCCACGCAGATGGAAGTAGAAGGCGTGTTCTTCCGGGCGGCCCGGACCAGGGCGCCGCCCATGTTCCCCACGCCGATGAAGCCCAGCCTGGCGCCGCTGAAAACCTTGTCCTTGATCATGATGAATCCCCTTTTTAACAGCATTGCAGGACCAGCCACACCCGGTCAAACCGCCGGGCGGCCAGGTCCTCTTTTCGAATGTAGAAATAGATCCGTCCATAATCCCCAAACTCCAGGGAAAACGTCCCCCGCTGGATGCTGTCCAGCTGGAACAGCAGCAGCCAGTCCTCCAGGGACGTCCGCTCCGCCTCCCGCAGCTCGGCCTCCGGAATCTCCTGGCTGCCGCCCAGATAATAGCCCCGGCTCACCAGCTCGCATTCCACGGTCATACTGCTTTGAATGATATCGGGCCAGCCCAGAAGCCGGTGGGCGGACCCGCCCGTTTCCTGCTTCCCCGCCGTCATGGAATACGCGGTCTCAAAGGCTTTCCGGTTCAGCTCTCCCTCCGCCATGCCCGCCGCCGCCGCGGCGTCGTCGTAATCGGGAAAACGCCGCTCCATCCGCCCCCGGACGGGCAGGGCGGGAAGCCGGAATTCCGCCTCCAGCTCCTCCGGGAAGTCCGCCGGGCGCAAAGCCGCTTTCTCCGAAAACCAGTACACCCGGGCGCAGCCCGCGTCCTTGGGATCGTAGCCCCACCGCTGGGACCCCAGTTCGTAAAAGAACGACAGCACCCCCTCATGGGGCAAACGGCCGTCCCCGTCCAGCGGGGCCAGGGCGGCGCAGTCAAACTGGGCCAGAAAGGCCAGAGGGCGGGGCTTCACCTCGTTGTCAAGATAGGTGTCCGTTTCAAACCGGGGCCAGCGGAAGCCCTCCGGCACGTCCGGCACGCCGCCGAACCGCCCGGCGATTGGCCCCTCCCCGGTTCCGATGTCCAGCCGGACGGCGTTCCGGGCCAGGGAACGCAGCAGCTCCTTCAAATCCGCCATGCCTCAGCGCACCTGCCCCTGGCCGTAAATCACGTACTTGCAGCTGGTCAGCTCCTCCAGCCCCATGGGCCCCCGGGCGTGCATCTTCTGGGTGGAAATGCCGATTTCCGCCCCCAGGCCGAACTCCCCGCCGTCGGTGAAGCGGGTGGAGGCGTTGACGTACACCGCCGCCGCGTCCACCGTGTCCAGAAAACGCTGGGCCTTGAAATAGTTGGTGGTGATAATGGCCTCCGAGTGCCCGGTGCCGTGGGCGTTGATAAAAGCGACGGCCTCCTCCATATCCTTCACGGTCCGCACGGCCAGGATATAGTCGCCGTACTCCGCGTCCCAGTCGCTCTCCTCCGCCGGAACGGCCCGGTCCCCCAGAATCTCCAGCGCCCGCGCGTCGCAGCGCAGCTCCACCTTGCGCCTGTCCAGCAGGGGAACCGCCTTTTTCAAAAACGCCTCCGCCGCGTCCTCCTGGACCAGCAGGCACTCCGCCGCGTTGCACACGGAGGGGCGGGAGCACTTGGCGTTGTAAAGAATCTCCGCTCCCATGTCCAAATCCGCCTCGTTGTCCACGTAGATATGGCACACGCCCTCCCCGGTCCGAATCACGGGGACGCCGGCCTCCTTCGCCACGGCCCGGATGAGCCCCGCGCCGCCCCGGGGAATCAGCACATCCACATATTCGTTCAGGTGCATCAGTTCATTTGCCGTCTCACGGCTGGTATCCTGGACCAGGGACACGCAGTCCGCCGGAAGGCCGGAGCGCTCCAGGGCCCGGCGCATCAGCTCCGCCGCCTTCCGGTTGGAGCGGACAGCCTCCTTCCCGCCCCGGAGGATGCAGACGTTGCCGGACTTGAGGCACAGGGCCGCCTCATCCACGGTGACGTTGGGCCGGGCCTCGAAAATGATGGCGATAACCCCCAGGGGCACCCGCCGCCGCCCGATAATCAGCCCGTTGGGCCGGGTCTCCACCCGGTCCACCCGCCCGATGGGGTCCGGCAGGGCGGCGACCCGCCGCACGGCCTCCACAATCCCGGAAATCCGCTCCTCCGTCAGCGTCAGCCGGTCCAGCAGGGCGGGGCGCATCCCGGCGGCCCCCGCCGCCGCCACGTCCCCGGCGTTGGCGGAAAGCCACTCGTCCCGCCGCTCCTCCAGAATTTCCGCGATGGCCTCCAGGGCGGCGTTCTTTTTCGCCGTCCCGGCGGTGGCCAGAGTGTAGGACGCGGCCTTGGCCAAGCGCCCCTGTTCCTGCAATGCCGTCATTGCGCGCCTTCCTTTCCTGCGGCTGTAAACCGCGTCCCTATATCCCCGCCCTCCACGGCGGCGTACAAATCCTCCGGCCTCTGCCCGTTGGTAATCACCATGTCGCACCCGGCCGCCATGGCAATCCGGGCGGCGGCCAGCTTGGTGGCCATGCCCCCGGTGCCCCGCCAGGTGCCCGCGCCTCCGGCCATCTCCAGAATCTCCGGCGTCAGCTCCGTGACGCGGCGGAGGAGCTTCGCCTCCGGGTCCCGCTTGGGGTCCCGGTCATAGAGCCCGTCGATGTCGCTTAGGAGCACCAGCAAATCCGCCCCGCACAGCTCCGCCACGATGGCGGAGAGGGTGTCGTTGTCCCCCAGCACCTTGTGCCGTCCCGTCTCAATCTCGGCGGAGGAGACGGAGTCGTTCTCGTTCACCACCGGGAGAATACCCAGCTCCAGGAGGCTGGTAAACGTGTTTTTCAAATGCTCCGCCCGGACGGGGTCCTCCACGTCCTCCCCGGTGAGAAGAATCTGCGCTACCGTGCAGTTGTACTCGGAGAACAGCTTGTCGTAAATGTGCATCATCCGGCACTGGCCCACGGCGGCGGCGGCCTGCTTCATGCGAAGGGCCCTGGGCCGCTCGTCCAGGCCCATCCGGGCCGTGCCCACGGCGATGGCCCCGGAGGTCACCAGAATGACCTCGCGCCCGCCGCCGCTGAGGTCCGCCAATACCCGGACCAGCCGCTCCATGCTCCGCAAGTCCAGGCTGCCGGAGCTGTGGGTCAGAGTGGAGGTGCCCACCTTGACCACCACCCGCCGTTTTTGTTCGTTCATAGACCGCCTCCCGCCCCACGGGCCCGATGTTTTCCCCAGTATAGCACGCCGGGGCGGAAAAGGAAAGAGCGGAAGGGGAAAGAAAACGGCGGGCCTCTCCGGCCAATGTCATTAAATTAAGCGATTTAAGGGTCAGATACGGTGTATCTGGCCCTTAACGCAACCCGACAAATCTGGTTACACCGTTTAGCTGATTGTAAACAAATTGAGAATCATGCTGCAAATCACTTGACAGCCGCAGTATCACATTATTAGAAT
>CATLJA010000053.1 GCA_949959305.1 uncultured Oscillibacter sp. | reverse complement strand
AGCTCGTCCAGTCCCTCCTGCGTGAAGGAGGCGGAAAGGGCCTTTGCGCCTGTGGAATTTCCCGGAGACGCTTCCCCTGCGGTGGGCGTTTCCTCTGTATTGGGCGTTTCTTCCGCATCGGGCGGCTCCTCCCCGGAGTCCTCCGGCGTTTGGGGCGCTTCCTCCTCCGGCTTTTCCACCGCGGGCTCCTTAATTTTAAGAGGTGCGGGCGGCTCTGCTTCCTCTACAGGCTCCGGCTCCGGGGGCGGCGCTTCCTCCGCGTTTCCCGCCGCTGCGGCGTAGCCGGCCGCCGCCAGCAGCGCGCACAAGACCAAAAGCACTGGCCAGGCACGGGCCGTCCCTTTCCGCCCCGTGATGAAGCCGCGCACGGTTCCTCTCATGTAAATCACTCCTCACTCAACTCAATATATTCATGGACAGCGCCGCGAAATAACCGGCTTATATCGTACCCCCTTTGCAAATTTTGCTTCAAATACAGGATAATTTTCCGGATTCCGGTCGATTTCCCCTCTTTGGAGTTTTCTTTTCTGATGCTGGAACCTTTTCGCTGAGGCTTATAAAACGTAGGTTGCAGTCCATGTAAAACAAGCTGCGGCGTTGAGCCGGGCAATCCCGTTTTTTGAGGATAGCCAGCCTCACTCCCGCTCATTTCGACAAGAAATTTTAACATATGTCACTGTATTTTGCAATAGGGAAAGTGGCTTGCAACCCACACTTTATTTGCCAAATTTCATTCCCTGCACCACCGCTGGAAGGTTCCGTGGGCCACCCCCAGCTCCCTGGCCGCCGCTCTGCCGCTGATTTCCCCCCTGCGCCATGCGGCCATGACGGCCTCAAAGTTCTCGCCCCGCTCCTTGAACCTCCGCCCGAAATGGACGCCCCTGGCTTTGGCCGCCGCGATTCCCTCGGCCTGCCGCTGGCGGTTGAACTCCCGCTCCGTCTGGGCTACGTAGCTCAGAAGCTGGAGCACGATGTCGGCAATCAGCACCCCGGTGAGGTCCCGGCCCCGGCGGGTATCCAGCAGCGGCATATCCAGGACTACGATGGCTATTTGCCTCTCTTTGGTCAGGAGCCGCCACTGCTCTAAAATTTCCTCATAGTTGCGCCCCAGCCGGTCGATGCTCTTGATGACGAGGGTATCCCCGGCTTTCAGCTTCCGTACCAGCCGCCGGTAGCCGGGGCGGTCGAAGTCCTTGCCGCTCTGCTTGTCCAGGACGATGCGGCTGTCTGCCACGCCAAACTCTCTCATGGCGATCATCTGCCTGTCCTCGTTTTGCTCTTTGGTAGAAACCCGGACGTATCCGTATGTGTTCATATCGCTCCTCCTTATTTTGTGATAGCTTCATTTTAGAGGAGCCGCGGGCTTACGCAAATTTGAAATTGCCTCAGTAAAAGCGGAGGCGGCTGCCTCCCTCAATGGGAAACAGCCGCCCGGAGCAGCCCCTCGTGGGCCAGAACCATGACCAGCAAAACAGCCAGCAGCCAGAGCGGGAACAGCGCCGGGGTGACCCGGGAGGCCAGAAGCCCGAAAGCCGGGGGCGTCAGGCAGGTGCCCATGTAGGCCCCGGCCATCTGCACGCCGATGACGGCCTGGGAGTTTTCCGCGCCGAAGCGCTCCGGCGTGGCGTGGATAAAGCAGGGGTAGATGGGGGCGCAGCCCAGGCCCACCAGGACCAGCCCCGCCAGGGCGGCGGCCTCCCCGCCCGCGGGCGGCAGCAGGGCCAGAACGCCCAGGGCGGCAATCCCCTGGCCCAGGCGGACCATCTGCCGGTCGTTCAGGGCCAGGGTCAGAAAGCCGCTGAGGGCCCGCCCTCCGGTAACGCCCAGGAAAAAGAGGCTTGCGAAGCCCGCCGCCGTCTCCGCCGGGAGGCCCTTTACCAGCGCCAGATAGCTGCTGGCCCACAGGCCGGCGGTCTGCTCCAGGCCGCAGTAGCAGAAAAAGGCGGCCACCATGAGCTTCACCCCGGGAATGCGGAGGACCTGGGGCAGGGGCGGGACATGGCCGGAGGCGTTCTCCCGGCCTTCTCCGCCGTGGACGCGCCAGAGGGGAAGGGTGAGGAACAGGAGCAGGGTCAGGCCCGCCTGCAAAAAGGCAATCCAGCGGTAGCCCATGGGCCACCCGCTTCCGCCGGCGAGGGCGCGGCCCATGAGGCAGGGTCCCAGGGAGGCCCCCACGCCCCACATGCAGTGGAGCCAGCTCATGTGGCGGCTGGCGTAGTGGAGGGCCACGTAGTTGTTCAGCGCCGAGTCCACGGCCCCCGCCCCCAGGCCGTAGGGCACCGCCCAGAGGCAGAGCTGGAGGAAAGAGCCGCTGAGGGAAAAGCCCGCCAGGGCCAGGGCCGTCAGCCCCACGCTGGCGGCGGTGACCCGCCCCGCGCCGAAGCGGCGGGTGAGCCGGCCGGCCTGGAGGCTGGAGGCCACGGTGCCCAGGGCGATAATCATGGAGACAATTCCGGCGAAGGACACCGGCACGCCGAAGGGACCGTACATAGAGGGCCAGGCGGAGCCCAGCAGGGCGTCGGGGAGGCCCAGGCTGACGAAGGAGAGATAGATAACCGCAAGCAGCAAGTGGACCATAAGGAAAACCTCCTGAAAATTGAACGCCTTGATTATAGCAGAAAGGCGGCGGAGGGGATAGCACGAAACCGCCGAATTACCCGGACAAAACCGCCGTGCTTTGGGGAGATTGACAGCCGCCGGAGCAAGGGATATAATGCCGGATAAGGGAGAAAGAGGACGGGCCCGGGGCCTGGGAGACGGAGGAATGGAACGGGATGGGAAAACGTTGGGCGGCGGGAGCGCTTCTGGCGCTGTCGCTTTTGTGGGTGTGCTCGGCCTCTCCGCTGGCGGACGCCAGGGGACGGGCGGCGGACGGCGAAGGCGCTTTGGCGGAGCTTCCGGCGGAGGCGCCGCCGGAGGAGACGGAGGAAGCGGCGGGCCTTGCTCTGGAGGAGATCGCGGAGCCGGCGGGGAGCCTGGCGGAGCTGCGGGCCGTGAACCCGGGGGAGGTTCCGGCGGAGGGCCGGGACGCGGCCTGCTGGGCGCTGTACCGGGGACTGCTGGACCCGGGGGAGAACGGGAGCTTTGACGGCGAGGAACCGGCCAGCCGGGCGGAGGCCATGGAGGCCCTTTACCGCCTCAGCGGCATTTTGGTCCGGGTGGACGCGTGCCCCTGGCCGGACGTGCCGGAGGAGTACCAGGATGCGGCGGCCTGGGCGGCCGGCGTGGGAGTCTGCGGCGGCGTGTCCGGGGGGCGGTTCGCCCCCTTCTCCGCGGTGAGCCGGAGCCAGCTGGCGGCGATGCTCCACCGCTTTGCCGCCTGGCGCGGGGAGAACGTGGAGAGCCGCGTTGCCGTGTCCTGGGACGGGGGGAGGGCTCCCGCCTACGCGGAGGAGGCCCTGAACTGGGTGATGGACCGGGGGCTGTACGGGAGCATGACGGAGCGCGGGCTCTATCCGGACCTGCCGGTGTCCCGGCTGCAATTGGCGGCGGTTCTGGCGAGGCTGCAGCGGGACCGGGACCCCCTGGCGGGGGCGCTGGACTTGCCGGGGAGCGGGGGAGCCGGCCTTTCCCGGCAAAAGCACGACGCGCTGAGCCAGGCCGTGGCCGCCGCGGCCCGCCGCCACGGGGCGGTGGGGGTCCAGGTGGCCGTCATCGAAAACGGCGCGGTCACCGACGCGTTTCACTACGGCTGGGCGGTGAAGGGGAGCGTCCCCATGTCCAACGCCCACAAGCTGAGGACCGCCTCCCTCTCCAAGGTGGCGGTGGGCCTCTCCGCCGCGCTGCTGCGGGAGGAAGGGGTCCTGGACTACGACGCGGACGCCGGGACGTACTGGGGCGTGAAAACCTGGAAGCCCGTGACGGTCCGCGACATGCTGACCCACACCTCCACCCTGCTGAACAGCGAGAGCATCGCCTGGAATTACGCGGGGGTCCGGGCCCAGCTTGCCTCCGCTTCCGGCTACAGCAAGGGCACGCCGGGGGATTTGCGGTACTGGAACTATAACAACCACGCCTTCGGAATCCTGGGGCAGACCCTGGAGCTGGCGGCGGGGCGGTATCTGGACGACGTGCTGGAGGAACGGGTCCTGGGCCCCCTGGGGGCGGACTGCGGCTTTGCCGCCGGGGAGCTGGAGGAGCCGGAGCTGGTGACCCCGCTGTACCGGACAAGCTCTCTGGGACGCTCCGCCGCCAGCCAGCTGAACGTCCGCCGCTGGAGCGCGCCGGGAGCCACGGGGATGCAGTTCGCCGGGGGCTTCACCTCCAGCGCCCTGGACATGGCGAAGCTGACGGCCCTCCTGGCGGGGGACGGCTGCTTCGAGGGCGTGCGGCTGATGGAGGCGGAGTCCGTCGCGCTGATGGAGAGCCACGGCGGCAGGGCCATCTCCGGCGGATTTTATCAGGCCCTCCCCATGCGCCTTCGGTTCGGGGCCTATGGCCGGGGGCGGCTGTACTACCACACCGGCAGCGCCTACGGCGTGTACAACCTCCTCAGCTATGACCCGGACTCCGGGGACGGCGTGGTGGTGCTGACCATGGGGGCCGACGGCGGGAAGGACCAATATGGAATCTACGCCGTCTGCGGCGAAATCAGCCAGGCGGTATATGAGGCCATCCGGTAAAAACGGACAGGGCAAAGCGCTCCGGGAATTTCCCGGAGCGCTTTTTCTCAGGGGCGCTCAGAACAGCTTTTTCAGCCCGTCCAGCGCGTCCCCCAGGCCGCCGGCGGCCAGCTTGGCCTTGAGCCCCGCCGCCAGGGGCTGGAGCTGCTCCTCCGGCAGGTCCAGGCCGGTGAGCTCCTCCAGGGTTTTTATGGGCTCCTTCTGGAAGCGCCCGAGGAGGGCGGGGTCCTTCTGGAGCCTGGCGGCCAGCTCCTCGATTTTAGCCTTGAGGTCCATGCTCATACGTACGCTCCTTTTCTCATTTCTGCGCCGGGCGGGAAAACGGGCCCGGCGGCAGTCCCATGATAAGAAAATTTGGGATGTTTGTCAATGGATTTCCAGTCATAATTGCCAAAAATGTGCTTTTAAAAAAATTTCCCTTACATATTTCCCCGAAAATGTGGTAAACTAGAAACAGAAGCGCAAAAGACGCCGGAAGGGGGCGGGCCCCGGGTCCGGCGGGAAGGAGGACGGAATGTTTCAGCCTGGAGAATTGGTGGTATACGGGTCGACCGGCGTGTGCCGGGTGGAGGGATTCGCCGGACTGGACCGGCCGGGAGGAGACCGGGAGAAGCAGTATTACCTCCTCAAGCCCCTGTGGCAGGACGGGGTGATTTACGCCCCGGTGGACAGTGAAAAGGTGCCCATGCGCCCGGTAATCAGCCGGGAGGAGGCGGAGGCGCTGATTGAGCGGATGCCGGGCATTCCGGCGGCGGCCTGCCGGGGCGGCACGGCCCAGGCCCTGGCCCAGCAGTACCAGTCCGCCGTCCGGGACGGGGGGCATCAGGCCCTGATTGAGATGATGAAGGCCATCCGCCGCAAGCGGGGAGTGGCGGAGTCCAAAAACCGCCGCCTGGGAATGGTGGACGAGCGGTATATGAAGCAGGCGGAGCGGCTGCTCTACGGGGAGCTTGCCACGGCGCTGGAGATACCCTACGACGGGGTGGAGGACTACATCGCCGCCCGGCTGGAGGGCGCGCCCGCCGGGGCGGGGGCGTAAAAGCGGGCCTGGCGGAAAAAAACGGGAGGACGGGGCAGCCCGTCCTTTTCCTTTGAAAAAGCAGGGCGGCAGGGATACGGGCGGCTCCTGCCGCCAGGAGCCCGCCTCGCCTGCCGCCGTTTATTTTCCGGCCGCCAGCGCGGCCTTGATGGTTTCGGGGCTCTCCGCGCCGGGCACAACGTCCTCGCTTCTGGAGAGCTCAAACTCCCCGATGACATTGCCCTCCAGATCGTACACGGGAAGCCGCCAGTTTTTGGCCTCCAGGGCCGCCAGGTACGCCTGGTACTCTGCCGGGCTGTTAATATCCGGGTTCAGCTCCTCGTTCCGCACATAGCCCCGGACGCCGCCAGCGCCCCGCACCGAAATCAGGTCCGGCTCATGGCCCACAATGGGAGCCAGGGCGGTGGAGCCGTAGGTCTCGCCGGAGGCGTTCTTCAAATACTCCCCGTCCGCCAGACCCTCGGCGATCAGCCGCGCCCGGGACGCGCTCCCGCCCTTTCCGCGGGACTCCGCTTCCAGCGCGGCCTTGATAGTTTCGGGGCTCTCCGCGCCGGGCACAACGTCCTCGCTTCTGGAGAGCTCAAACTCCCCGATGACATTGCCCTCCAGATCGTATACGGGAAGCCGCCAGTTTTTGGCCTCCAGGGCCGCCAGGTACGCCTGGTACTCTGCCGGGCTGTTAATATCCGGGTTCAGCTCCTCATTCCGCACATAGCCCCGGAAGCCGCCAGCGCCCCGCACCGAAATCAGGTCCGGCTCGCGGCCCACAATGGGAGCCAGGGCGGTGGAGCCGTAGGTCTCGCCGGAGGCCGTCTCGGGATAGGTCCCGCCGGAGGTCAGCGTGGACAGGAGAGCCGCCGGGACCGCCCGGGAGCCGCCGGCGTACGTGGTCTCCGGGGCGTACTCCGTGATATGCTTTGTGCCGGTGTACAATTTGACCTGGCCGCGGCTGTAGACCCGGTCGGGCGTTACCTGCTTTTTGGTGACCGCGGACATGAAATAGTCCGTTGTGGAATTGTACTTCCAGGCGGTCTCGGCGATAACGTCCCCCGCGTCGTCCGACATCAGCTCGGCCTTTACGCCGATGTAATTGGCGGGCACCTTGGAGGAGTCCTTCGTCTGCGCCCAGGTGGAGGCGCGGTAAACGCCGTCGCCGTCCTCGTAGAGGATGGACTGGACCAGATAGGTCTTGCTGCCCGCTTCAACGTCGATATAGCCGGATTCGTAGGTGGCGGCGAAAACGGACGTGGCGCAGGCCATGACCGCCGCCAGCGCCAGCGCGGCGGCTTTTTGCCAAAGCTTCCGGTTTTTCATAACAGTGCCTCCTTTGTTCAAATCAGGGTTGTGAATACAGGTCCTCAATAGCTCACGCGCCCGGACGCGGATATCTCCGCGCCGGAGTTGTTCCGGATGGCAAGCGTATAATGCCCGCTTTCCTCAATCAGGAATGTTTTGCTGACGCTTCCGCCGGCGGCGGTTACATAGTAAAATATTCCGTCCGGCGCAACCAGCCCGAAGTCGACACTTGCCGGGGAGGGAGAGTAGGATGCCTTGATGGTTACGGTTTCGCCTGTGTCCAGGGGAAAGGTGGAGTCCATAGTAAAAAAAGCATTTCCTGGAATATCGGCGTTGAACCGTTTGCTGGCCCTGGCGGCAGAAGTGTCCCGGCCGGAATCTCCGGCTCCGACTGCCCCGGCGTTTACCGTGAGACAGGCCGCCAGTGTGATACACATCAAGAACATCCGGAAAATTTTTCTGTTTCGCATTTCGATCACCCCCTTTCCAACTTTACCACCATGAATGGATGGTTCCGTCTGGTTCGCCGAGAATCACGCCCGGCAGATCATACAACGGGACAGGAGCCAGCTCCAGCTTCCAATAGATGTACCCTCCGGCGGCCGCCGCCAGCGCCAGCAGAATCAGGGCGATGGCCAGCCGTTTCAGCAGGACTTTTTTCGCGGCCTTGGGAGCCGCGCCGGGTTTCTCCTCCGCCTCCTCCTCCGGGGCGCGCTCGCCTCCCTCCGCCCGCTCCGCTTCCTCGTCCAGCAGGTAATCCACCGGAACGGCGTAGAACCTGCCCAGGCGGGTCAGGTTTTCCAGCGTGGGGACGGAGCTTCCCACCTCCCACCGGGACACCGTCTGGCGGGAGAGCTCCATGGTATCCGCCAGCTCCGACTGGGTCAGGCCCTTCTCCTTCCGCAGGAGAACCAGCTTTTCGCTCAGCTTCATGTTTTCCACACCTCCATGATAGACAATATTTCCCGGAAAAGCAACCGCATGGGCTTTACATTCGCGTACCATTCATGTTGCATTCGCGCAATTACCGCTTGCGCGGCCTGTTTTTTTAGGCTTTCGCAATTTCCCGGACCAGCCGGGCGGTCATGCCCCAGACGGCGCGGCCCTCATAGCGCCAGATGGGGACCTCCACCTGCCCGCGGGCCCAGGGGTAGTCCCGGGGGACGCCCACGGCGCTGTAGGGGAAATCCTCCGGCACCTGGGGAACCAAATCATAGCGCCAGATCTCCGGCTCCGTCTCCCGGAAGAAGGCCAGGGGAACGGTGAAGGCCTCCGCCACCTCCGCCGGGGAGGGGCGCATGGCGGCAAGGCCCGCGGGGGACACCAGCCCCAGCACGGGCCGGAGGAGGAAGCCCCGCTGATTGCAGATAAAGTCCGGCGTGCCCAGGAGCGCCACCTCCCGCCGGGGGATGGACAGCTCCTCCTCCGTCTCCCGGAGGGCGCAGTCCCGGGGGCTCTCCCCGGGCTCCATCTCCCCGCCGGGGAAGCAGACCTCGCCCCCCTGGCGGAGCTGGGGGGCCCGGACCTCGAACAAAAGGCGAAGGCCGTCCTCCGCCTCGATTAAGGGGCAGAGGACGGCATAGCTCCGGGAGGCCCCCAAAAGCCCCGGCTCGCGGTCCTGAAAGCGGCGGGCCAGCCGCCGGAGCTCCCCGCTCACAGCAGTATGGCCAGCCCCTGGCGGCGGTTCTCGATGTCCACCGCCGGGGCGCTGGGGGCGTATTCCCCGTCCAGGGACCAGGGCAGGTCCTCCTCCGTCTCCAGATGGATGGAGGAGACGTGGCGGAAGACCAAACCCTGGCTGTCGTACTGCTGGTTCAGCAGGGCGTGGACCAGGCTCTGGAGGTCCGCCGCCGTCTTGGGGCTGGGAATCAAGAGCATTTCAAACAGGCCGTCGTCCAGCACCACCCGCTCCGGGTCCAGCTTCATCAGCCCGCCGATGGAGGTGGAGTTGCACACCGCGCCGAAGAGGTATTCCCCGTCCAGGACTTCCCCGTCGGCAAAGAGGCGGACGCGGTAGGGCCGGAGGGTGCTCAGGTCCTTCATGCCCTCCAGAATATAGGCGAAGTGGCCCAGGGCGTTTTTGGCGTTCTGGGGGGCGGCGTAGCTGGTGCGGGTGAAGGCCCCGAAGGAGGCCACATACAAAAAGCTCCGCCCGTTCCAGAAGCCCACGTCCAGAAGGCGGGGGACGTTCCGGGCGATGGCGGCGGCGGCCTCCGCCGGGCGGCCGGAGATATGGAGGCTGGCGGCGAAGTCATTGGTGCTGCCCTGGGGCAGATAGCCCAGCATGGGGGGCCTGCGGAGCTGGACCAGGCCGGAGACCACCTCGTTCAGCGTCCCGTCTCCCCCCACAGCCACGACGAGGTCGTACCGCCCGCCCTCCCGCCGGACGGTCTCGGCGGCGTCGCCGGGGGCGGAGGTGATGTGGATGGAGAGGAGATAGCCCGCCTGGGAGAGGGCGGCGGCGGCGTCGAACAGGGGGCCCCGGGACTTGCTTTTCCCGGCCCGGGGATTGAGAATCATCAAAAGCTTTCGGGTTTTCATCGGTACATGCTCCCTCCTGAGGATATGATTACCTACAGTATAGCACGGCGGTTATTAAAATACTGTTAAAATTGGCCGCTTTTCCCGGGGCGGGGAAAAAAGAGGATTGCAATTCCCACCGGCCCCGTGTAGAATGGAAGGGAGAGAAAAGGAGGCGCGGCCATGGAACGGAAAAGCAATTACGTCAGCATGGGGGTGACGGCCTTCCTGACCGCCGCCGCCATTTTGCTGTTTTACGACACCCTTTTTGGCGGGAAGGCCGTGCTGGCCCTTCTGAAAACGGTGCAGCCCATCCTCTACGGGGCTTTCATCGCCTATCTGCTGGCCCCCATGGTGAATTTTTTTGAGCGGCGGCTGTTTCCCCTCCGCCCCGGCCGGACGAGGAAGCGCTCCCGCGCGGTGCTTATCCGCGCGGCGGGCGTTCTGCTGGCCTGGCTGGTAATCGCGTTTTTCTTCTACCTGCTGGCCTCCGTGCTGCTGCCGGAGCTGTACAAGAGCGTGCTCCAGCTCATTGCCAACGTGGACAATTACTACCAGACCATCAGCGGCTGGGTGACCGGCCTGTCGGAGCACCTGCTGGAGACCTACCCCGATTTGGCGCGGCAGGTGAGCCAGAGGCTGGAGGACTATTTCCAGGACTTTGACAAATGGCTGACCGGCCTGCTCCCCCAGATCCAGACGGTGATGACCACCGTGTCCGGCGGGGTGCTGAGCCTGGTGAACTTCGCCAAGGACCTGCTGGTGGGAATCATCGCCTCCGTCTACCTCCTGGCCACCAAGGAGCGCTGCGCCGCTTACGGGCGGAAGCTGGTTTACAGCCTCTTTCCCCGGGAGCAGGTGGGCCTGGTCCTCCGGGGCGCGCGGCGGGCGGACCTGATTTTCTCCGGCTTCGTCCGGGGAAAGCTGCTGGATTCCATCATCATCGGCGTTTTGTGCTTCCTCTGCTGCTCCATTCTGAAATTCCCCTACACGCCCCTGGTCTCCGTCTTCGTGGGCGTGACCAACATCATTCCCTTCTTCGGGCCCTTCCTGGGGGCCGTCCCCAGCACCTTCCTGATTCTGCTGGTCTCCCCCCGGCAGGCGCTGTATTTCGTCATCTTCGTCCTGGCCCTCCAGCAGCTGGACGGCAACGTCATCGGGCCGAAGATTTTGGGGAACACCACGGGGCTTTCCAGCCTGTGGGTCATCATCGCCATCCTGGTGGGCGGCGGCTTCTTCGGCATTGCGGGGATGTTCTTCGGCGTGCCGGTGTGCGCGTGCCTGAACTGCCTTGTGAACTTCTTTGTGGAGGCCCGCCTGCGGAAAAAGGGGCTGTCCACGGACTCCGGGGAGTACGCCGCCGGGGGAGCCCACGGGCCGAAGCCGCCGGATTCGAAAAATTTGTGAAAAGCATTGCAATCCTTCCCCCCTTCGTGTACAATACGGCCTTGGGGCTTCCGGGAGACCGGAGCGCCCCAGGGCTTTATTCATGGGAACAGCCCGCACAACTGAATAGAGCCGAATCATTTTGTCGGGCGGGACATCCCCCGTCCAGCGCTGACCCGGAACCGGGCAGCGACGAAAGGAAGCAGACATGAAGAGGAAACTTTTGGAGGTCCTCCTCCTGCTGGGTCTTCTGAGCGCCGTACTCTGCGGATGCGGAGGCGGCAGCGCGGACAAGACGCCGGAGGGCGGACAAACCAGCGGCTCCGGAAACCAGGAAGCGCAGGGCGCGGCGGACCACCCCAACGAGATTACCGTCGGCATCGCCCAGGACCTGGACGAAAGCCTTGACCCCCACAAAGCTGTGGCGGCAGGGACCAAGGAGGTCATGTTCAACGTGTTCGAGGGCCTGGTGAAGCCCACCCCCGACGGGGATTTGATTCCCGCCGTGGCGGAGAAGTATGAAATTTCCGACGACCAATTGACCTATACCTTCACCATTCGGGAGGGGATCAAGTTCCACAACGGCAGCCCCGTGACGGGGGCGGACGTGGGCGCGTCCCTGGCCCGCTGCATAAACGCCGATGAGCCGGGCGTACTGGAGGTGGAGGCCCTTTCCAATATTGAGCATATTGAAAGCTCGGAGGACGGCCGGACAGTTTCCCTGACCCTTCGGGAGCCCGACAGCGAATTTTTGTCCTATCTGACCACCGCCATCCTTCCGGCGGACTACGGCCAGCAGGACACCGCCCCCGTAGGCACCGGGCCGTTTAAATTCGTCTCCCGGGCCGCGCAGGACAACATTGTTCTGGAACGTTTTGAAGACTACTGGGGCGAGCCCGCGTACCTGGATAAAGTCACCTACAAGATTATTGAGAATGCCGACAGCATTCTCATGAGCCTCCAGAGCGGGGCGGTGGACCTCTTCGCCCACCTGACCAGCACTCAGGCGGCCCAGCTGGGGGACGATTTCAACATCGAAGAGGGCACCATGAACCTGGTCCAGGCCATGTACCTGAACAACGCCGCGGAGCCCTTCAACGACGTGCGGGTCCGGCAGGCCCTGTGCTACGCCGTGGACCGCCAGCAGATTCTGGATCTGGCCTTTGACGGCTACGGCAGCCTCATCGGCTCCAGCATGTACCCCGCCTTCGGCAAGTACTTCGACGAGTCCCTGACCAACTATTACACCCACGACGTGGAGAAGGCCAAGGCCCTCCTGGCCGAGGCGGGCTATCCCAGCGGCTTTTCCATGACCATTACCGTCCCCTCCAACTACCAGCCCCACATCGACACCGCCCAGGTGATTGTGGAGCAGCTGAAGGAGGTGGGCGTCACGGCGGAAATCCAGCTGGTGGAGTGGAGCTCCTGGCTGTCCGACGTGTACGCCGGGCGGCAGTTCCAGGCCACCGTGGTGGGCGTGGACGCCTCCACCATGACGGCCCGGGCCCTGCTGGAGCGGTTTACCTCTACGGCGGGCAATAACTTTATCAATTATAACAGCCCGTTGTATGACTCCCTGTTTGTGAAGGCAACCTCCAGCGGCGCAGACAAGGCCCAGACGGAGTTTTACAAGGAGATGGAAGCGGACCTGACCAGGAACGCCGCCAACGTGTACATCCAGGACCTGGCGGACCTGGTGGCCGTCCGAAAGGGCCTCACGGGCGTGCGGTTCTATCCCATCTACGTGCTGGACCTCGCCGGAATCCGTTACGCGGAATGACAATTTGAAAACCCGCGGGGTGGAGTGTGAAGATTTGAAAACCGTTCTTCGCGCTCCGCCCGCGCTTTTCCGAAGGGATACTGCCTATGAAATATATATTCAAACGGGTTCTGGCGGGTCTTGCGACGATGCTGGCGGTCTCGTTTTTGACCTTCGCGGCCTTTTCCCTGATCTCCGGCGACACCGCCACCGCCATGCTGGGCACCTCCGCCACGCCGGAGCGGCTGGCGGCCCTCCGGGCGGAGCTGGGGCTGGACAGGCCCCTTCCGGCGCGCTACGGAGAGTGGCTGGCGGGCTTTTTCACCGGGGACCTGGGAGTCTCCGCCAGCTATAAGCAGCCGGTGCGGGACCTCCTGGCCCCCAAGGTCCGGCTGACGTTGTGGCTGAGCCTGGCGAGCTTTTTCCTGATTACGGCGGTTTCCATCCCCCTGGGAATCTTCAGCGCCGGGCGGCGGCGGTTTGAGGGGGTCCGGACGGTCCTGAACCAGCTGGGCATGGCCGTGCCGCCCTTCTTCACGGGAATTCTGCTGTCCTGGGTCTTCGGCGTGGGGCTGAAATGGTTCACGCCGGGGCAGTTCCCCGACGCGAAAAAGGACTTCGCCGGGGCGGCGGTCTACCTGCTGTTCGCCGCCGCAGCCCTCTCCATTCCCAGAATCGCCATGACGGTGCGCATGCTCCGCAGCACGGTGCAGGAGGAATTGGGGAAAGACTATGTGCGGACCGCCATCGCCCGGGGCAGCAGCCGGGGCCAGGTCCTGCGGCGGCACGTGCTGAAAAACGCCATGCCCCCGGTGGTGGCCTTCCTGGCCCAGACCATGGCGGAAATTGTGGCGGGGAGCATTGTGGTGGAGCAGGTCTTTGTGATTCCCGGCATGGGCCAGATGCTGGTGAGCTCCATCTCCAACCGGGATTACCCGGTGGTGCAGGCCATTGTGGTGATTCTGGCCTTCTGGGTGGTGCTGGCAGGGACGGCGGCGGATATCGTCAACCAGCGGCTTGACCCCCGGCTCCGGTTGGGAGGCGCGGCATGAAAAAACGAAACGGCTTTCTGACCGCCGGGCTGGCGCTGAGCTGCCTGCTGGCGGCGCTGATCGTCCTGGGCTTTTTCTGGACGCCCTACGATCCCAACGCCATGGCGGCGGGGCCCAAGTTCGACCCTCCCTCCCCGGCCCACTGGATGGGGACGGACAACTTCGGCCGGGACATCTTCAGCCGGGTGCTCCAGGGGGCCGGGAGCACGGCCTCCATCGCCCTGGCCACCCTGGCCATCGGCGCGTCGGGCGGAGCCCTGGCGGGAGCGCTGACCGGGTATTTCGGCGGGCCGGCGGACGAGCTTCTGATGCGCCTGAACGACGCGCTGACGGCCTTTCCCAGCATCCTGCTGGCCCTGGTGGTCATCTCCATTCTGGAGCCGGGGAAAAAAATCAACGTCATCATCGCCCTGGGGCTGGTGTTCATCCCCAGCTTCGCCCGGGTGACCCGGACGGCCTTCGCCTCTTTGCGGGACGTGAACTATATCAAAAGCGCCCGGCTGATGGGGGCCGGGAGCGCCCGCATCCTGGCGGTCCACATGCTGCCCAACACCCTGCCGGTGCTGCTGCCCGCCCTGACCATCGGGTTCAACAACGCCGTGCTGGCGGAGGCGTCCATGAGCTTTCTCGGCATCGGCGTGACGCCGCCGGACGCGTCCCTGGGCTACATGCTGTCCGAGGCCCAGGGGATGCTGTTCGCCGCCCCCTGGTACGCCGCCGGGACGGGGCTTGTCATCGTGTGGATGGTGTTCAGCGCGGGCCTTCTGGGCGAGGGCCTGCGGCGGCGGGACAGGGGGGTGCTGTGATGCTGGAAATCCGGGACCTCCATGTAAGGTTTCATAACCGGGACCGGGAGGCCGTGGCCGGGGTGTCCCTCTCCATCGGGGAGGGGGAGATTGTGGGCCTTGTGGGCGAGTCCGGCTCCGGGAAGACCGTCACCGCCATGAGCGTGGCGGGACTGCTGCCCCGGAAGCAGTGCGAATACTCCGGGAAGATATTCCTGAACGGGACGGAGCTGCTCCACGCGGAGCGGAAGGAGCTGCGGAAAATCCAGGGACGGGAAATCGGCGTGGTGTTTCAGGAGCCGCAGAGCAGCCTGGACCCCCTGATGAGGATTGGCCCCCAGGTGGAGGAGGCTCTCCGGGTCCATACGAAGCTGGGCCGGGAGGAGCTCCGCCGCCGGGCGGTTGAGGCCATGACGGCGGCGGAGCTGCCGGAGGCGGAGGCGGTGTACGGAAAGTACCCCCACCAGCTCTCCGGCGGGATGCTCCAGCGGGCCATGATTGCGGCGGCGGTGGCCGCGGGGCCCGGGCTGCTGCTGCTGGACGAGCCCACCACGGCCCTGGACGTGACGGTCCAGGCACAGATTCTGGAGCTTTTAAAAAAGCTGAACCGGGACTCCGGCGTCTCCATGCTGTTCATCTCCCACGATTTGAACGTGGTGCGGAAGCTCTGCGGCCGGGTGGCGGTGATGCAGAGGGGGCTGCTGGTGGAGGAGGGGGAGGCCCAGGAGGTCTTCCGCCATCCCAGGCACCCCTACACCCGGCGGCTTATCGCCGCCATCCCCACACGAAAGCGGAAGGAGGCGGAGCCGTGAGCGCGGAGCTGGTTTTGTCCCTCAGCCATGTGTACGGCGGCTACGGCGGCGGCGGGGGGCTCTTTGGAAGGAAGGAGCGCCAGGAGGTTCTTCACGACGTGACCTTCGACGTGCGGCGGGGGGAGATTCTGGGCCTTGTGGGCGAGTCCGGGACGGGAAAGTCCACCCTGGCCAGGACCATCCTGGGGATGGTGAAGCCGGACCGGGGAACCGTGACCCACTACACCAAGCGGCCCCAGATGATTTTCCAGGACCCCTACAGCTCCCTGAACCCCTTCTACAGCGTGGAGTGGACCCTGGAGGAGCCCCTGCGGGTCTACGGCAAGTATGCCAAGGAGGAACGGAAGCGCCGGGTCCGGGAGATGCTGGAGCGGGTGGAGCTGCCGGCGGAGTGCCTGAAGGCGAAGCCCTCGGAGCTCTCCGGGGGCCAGCGCCAGCGGGTCAGCATCGCGGCGGCGCTGATACGGCGGCCAAGGTTCCTCATTGCCGACGAGCCGGTGTCCGCCCTGGACGTGACGATACAGGCCCAGATTCTGGAGCTGCTCCAGAGCCTCCGGCGGGAGCTGGACCTGAGCTATTTGTTTATCTCCCACGATTTGAACGTGGTGTATCAGCTCTGCGACCGGGTGCTGGTGATGAAGGGGGGGCGCATCGTGGAGCAGGGGACGGT
>CATLJA010000052.1 GCA_949959305.1 uncultured Oscillibacter sp. | reverse complement strand
CGCGAGAAAGTTCGGTCTGTCTCATCGGTACGGCCTCCTTTAAAATAATTATGCTGGAGTGTACCTATATCGTACCACGCGAGTAGACAAATGTCAATAAACTTCTTCCGTGAGAAGACCGCCGCATGTCCGGGACGGAAAACCGCCCCTTCCTGCGGGAACGCTTACCTTGGGATATCAACGATATCCTTGTCGATAGGTTCACCATGGTAGGTGCCGATCTGCTTGTCCCACCGAACAATGCCCCAGCTGGGATCGTTTTCATCGCCGCTGCTGTATTGCAGATACATCGCGTTGGTGCCAAGGGGCAGAATGCCGTAGAATCTTAATTTTGTAGTGGGTTGAAACACATCGATTTTTTCCCGTTCTTTATTGTATACTTCATATATGATGACATCTTCGTTTTCCGACCCTTCCACGACTGCATCCACATTGGTCAGATACAGGTAGATTCCATCGCTTGCAAATTTGTAGTAATAAGGTATATCCTTCATAAACAACTCCGGATTTGAACCATCCAACTCCGCAATATAGTAATCAGATGATACTGTGTCGTCTGATGACAAATCAGATGAGGTGAGGAGAAGCTTATCATCCCAGAACACCAATTGGGACATATATTCAGATGGAGACATGGTGGGGGGCAAAAGCTCAGTGATCTGATTGTTCAAAATATCATATACGAATGTTTTGTAGTATAGATACTGCAAATAGTTGTCATTGGTGATCTCTTCCTTGGCTGGTGCGTAGGCAATGATTTTAAAATATAAATGATTACCATAGGCCTTTGGTTTACCCAATGTGACAACATCCAAATCCTCGCTGGGAACGAAGACCGACCATTCCTCTTTCAAGGGGTCTGTCAAGGAAAGCGCCAGCACTTGATGAGACTCCTTTATCGTTCCGTTGACTTTCTCATAAGCCTGCTTCATGTAATAGAGAACATCCCGGTGGATCAGCCATTCATTAATAAGACAGTTCTCCCATTTATAGATCTCTTCCTTTTTTGAGCCGTCTTCAGATATACGATAGAGAAACGCCTGCCCGGCATACCCACTATCCAGACAATATAGTGAACCATTACAGTATGAAATTCCTAAAGTGCCTGTTCGGACTCCATTTTGTGGAAGCAGGCAGGCGTTACAATAAGAGTATTTTTCGGAATCGGTCTCCTTATCATGCAGGCAGTCCACTTTATTGCACAGTGGTAGGATTGCGTTTGATCCGGCATCAATGAAATAGATATAGTTCCCATGCAGGATATACATCCCCTTGCTGCCCTGCGTTCTTGTCAAGGTAAAGTGAAATCCACCTTCCATCTGCATATACTGGTAGTCGCTGCCCTCTACATAGGTATCCGGCAGCTCCTTCGACTGACAGGACGTGCAAAGTAATACAAGCAGCATAATTCCCAAAAGATATTTGATGATGTTTTTCAAAATTATTTCTCCTTTTCAAGCTATCTGTAACGAACAATCGAATAGTTTCCCAGCCCACACATTGTGTAGGCTGGGAAACTATATTTTACAGGTGAAATATCAGTCGTATCTTGTTGCACCGCTTAAAATTTCGCCAAACTGTGTGGCCTGTGGATTCCATGTGAGATTATTATAGTAAATAGTATGTGAACCTAGTCCTCCACACACGCGGCCCGGAATGCGCTTTACATAAGCAGTGGCTACTGCATAGCCATTTGTTTGCTGGTCATCCGCAACTGAGTAGCATTCGTCTCGATCGAACCTGTAGTATACAATAGCTTTCGCATAGGTATACGCATTTGTCACTCCGGTAATCCTTGTGGTCGCCACAGCACCATCGCTTCTTTCGGCTATACTGGCTGTTGCAGCATGTCCGCCGAGAGTAGTGGATACCGATGCCGCCGCAAACGCGGTGCTTCCCAGACTGGACGCGGTGAGGACGAGGGCCAGAGCCATGGCCATTACGGACTTGATAGTCTTCTTCATGTTGTTCTCCTTTCTGATCTGTGAACCTTTTCTTTCTTTTCGTTATGTGCGATGTGCAGTTCCCGCTGCTGGACCCGATGGACACCTACGGACAGGTCCCGGTAACCGCCTTGGCCGGTTGCGCTGCACCGTTGATGGTATAGGTCAACACCAGCCGGTAACTCTTTCCGCTCTCCACTTCGCAGTTTTCCGAAATAGAAACCCGCCAAGTGCCTGAATCGCTCCAGGAATCCACGTAGGTACTTCCTTGATAGAGCGTCAGCGTTGCCGCCACTTTGTCTGTCGCACTATCAGCCTTGAAAGATACCGAACAGGTGGCCGTAGTCCCGTTGAAGTCCAAAACGGGTTCCACTTTCACCGCTCTGGGTTCCAATGCCTGCGCAGACAACGTTAACAGCAGCAGCAGCGGAACAGCCAAGGCAAGAACTCTCTTCATGATATCTCACCTCCTCTCCTTGTGGTTTCACTTACTAAATGCAGAAGAGGTGGAGAACCTCACATAATTTTACAAAATTTTTTTACTTTGGCGTTTTGCACAAAGAAACGCTCTCTGCTATGTGCAAAAGCACATCTTTCTCAAAGCATCCTCCAACCGAAAAGTGTAGATTCAAATCCTGATCGATCCACCTCAGTGTGCTCATATTTCCGGGAGTACGCGCCTTGAAAAATGTACCGGGCAGTTGACCGACAGTAACGTCAAAGACATCCGCGTCCGATATGTTGAAACTGGTCAGCGCCCCCTGGTGCATATAAATATAGTCCAAATAAAGGATATCTCCGCTCTCATTTTCGTATATCACATCCACAAAACTCGGCGTGATATCCCGTATGGTCTCCACAAACCCCTCCGGTAGCGCCGTGATCTCATACTGCGGCAGGGCCTCCGGGCTCTGCTCTCCCGCATACACATAATCGATATCGTTTCCGGGCCGCTCCACCACCCAGCGCACCATCGCCGTCCGCGCCGCCGGGCTGAACGCCATGGCCCCGGCCAGGGTCATGCCGCAGACGACAAGAAAGACCGCCGCCCGCCGCACTGCCTGCCGCCACGGCGGACGCTCC
This sequence comes from uncultured Oscillibacter sp., assembly GCA_949959305.1. GTDB lineage: Bacteria > Bacillota > Clostridia > Oscillospirales > Oscillospiraceae > Oscillibacter. The sequence goes on along the minus strand of CATLJA010000052.1, from coordinate 13,518 downwards.
CGTCCCCGCAGCCAGCCCAAGGGGTTCGCCAGCATGGCCCGCATCCGCCGCCTGTGCCGGAGGGACGGTTCAAAAACCGGGCCCTTGTCTTCCCCCTCCTCCTCCAATTTCATGGAGTCGATCAGGACCCGCCGCATGATCCGGTCCAATTCCTGATCCGTCATAGCTGAAACCCCTCCTTTTCCAGTATCTCCCGCAGAAGCTGGCGGCCCCGGCTGGCTCTGGTGCTCACCGCCGTCTCCGAAATGCCCAGATGCCCGGCGATCTCCTTGTCCGTATATCCCAAAAGGACCTTCATTTCCAGCACCCTCCGATAGGTATCCGGCAGCGACCGGAACAGCTCCACCAGCGCCGTGTAGTCTGACACGTCCTCCGCCCCGCCCGGGAAGCGCTCCTCCTTCAGCGTTGCTGTCCGGTCCCGCTTCCGCAGGAGCATGAGCGCTTCGTTCTTCACTATAGAAATGAGCCAGAAGGGCAATTCCTCACATGGAATTTCATAAATTTTTTCAAAATGCCGGATCACCTGCATAAAGGCGTTCTGAACGGCGTCCTCCGCCGCGCTCTGATCCCTTAATATCTTGATCGCGGCACGTTCCATTTTGATATGGTGACGCTGATAAATTTCCGCGAACATCTCCCGGTCCCCGCCGCTCTCCAGAGCGGCCAGATAAAAAGATAACATCGTTCCAACTCCCGCAAACCTGTCCGGATATTCGCCTGATAAAGCCTACAAAGGCTTCCTTTCATCCGTCAGTCCCAGGAGATAATCCGTACTGACCTGATAAAATTTTGCCAGCTTGATCACCGCCCAGACGGGGATCTCCCGCTGTCCCAGCTCATACCTGCGGTAAACGTTCGTGTGCATCACGAGATAGTCCGCCACCTCCTGCTGGGTCCGGTCACTGTCCTCCCGCAGGTCCCTGATCCTCCGGAACTCCATTTTCGCACTCCTTTTCTTCCCCTTCCGCTGTCCGCAGGGGCACGTCCATCAGCTCCTTCAGGTCCTCCGCGGTGATGGTGGAGATGTCCTCGTCCGTGGGGTTCTCCAGCCGGGCCACCCGGTCGGCCTGGGCGGAGACGATCTTCTCGAAAAGATTGCGCACGTCCCGGGCGTTGCCGAAGTTGCCGTCCCGGTCCTCGTAGAGCTCCTGCAGGTGGTCCTTCACCGCGCTGGCGGCGGCCTCGTCCAGCCTGTAGTCGCTGCGGTCCACCCGGCCCTTGAAGATCTCGAAGAGCTGCTCCCCGTTGTAGTCCTCGAAGTAGAGGTATTTGTTGAACCGGGATTTCAGCCCCGGGTTGGAGTCGATGAACCGGGGCATCAGCGTGGCGTACCCGGCCACGATGACCACGAAGTCGTCCCGGTGATCCTCCATGGCCTTGAGGATGGTGTCGATGGACTCCTGCCCGAAGTCCTTGTCCGCGTTCTCCGGGGCGAGGGTGTAGGCCTCGTCAATGAACAGCACGCCGCCCAGGGCCTTCGCCACCACCTCCTGGGTCTTGATGGCGGTCTGGCCCACGTACCCGGCCACCAGCCCGGAGCGGTCCACCTCCACCAGATGTCCCTTGGAGAGGATGCCCAGGGCGCTGTAGACCTTGCCGATGATCCGGGCCACGGTGGTCTTGCCGGTGCCGGGGTTGCCGGAGAAGACCAGGTGGAAGGACATGTCCGGGGTCTTCATCCCCCGCTCCTGCCGGAGCTTCCGGACCTTCACCAGATTGACCAGGCTGTCCACGTCCTTTTTCACCACGTCCAGGCCGATGAGCCCGTCCAGCTCCGCCAGGGCCTCCTCCAGGGTGGGCCGGGGTTCCTCCCGCTCCTCGGGCGCGGCGGGGCCGCCTGCGGAGGCCTCCGGGGGCGTCTCCGTCTCCGGAGCGCCTCCGGCCACGGGCAGGGGGCTCATGGGGTCCCCGGGCGCGGCGGGATTTTTCGACGATGGCGGCGCGCCGAAAAAGTCGTCATAGACGTTCCGCCTGTTGTCCCGGTGGAGGACCTTGCTGAACTCGTTCATGATGTCGTTGAGCTCCTTCCCGGCGTCCCGGGAGGGCTGGGGCGCGCCGCTCAGATAGTCCCCGGGCCCCGGAGTCGCCGGCGCGGCGGGCACGCCGGCTTCGTCGCAGCACTGGACGAGCTGGTCGTAGAGCAGGGTGATCCGGCGGCTCTCCGCGAAGGAGAAGGCGCCGTCATAGGCCGCGCAGAGCATCAGCAGGTTTTTCTGCACCTCCGCGAAGGTCCGGCTGCAGGTGGTGCCCGCCGCCGCGTCGGCCCCGGCCAGCTTCTGGAAGAACTCCGGCACCCCCACGGTGTAGTGGGGGTTGGCCTGATAGTAGGAGATGGCCTTGTCGAACTGGGCGGGGGAGAATTTCACCTGCCGGTCGGTATAGATCTGGTTGATGCCGGTGACGTCGCCGCCCCGGTTTCCCCCGGCCTCGCCGCCCACGGCCCAGAGGCAGAGGGTGCAGGCCCGGAAGTAGGTGTCGATCTCCTGGGCGCTGATGCCCAGGGAGGCGGGGATGCTCTGGCAGAAATGGCCCACGCTGTCGGCGTAGTCCCGGTGGAAATTTTTGCTCATGAATAGTCCCTCTTTCTTTGGTTTTCTCAACTATAGCATAGATCGAAAGGGAAGTAAAGAAAGCGGGAAATACCGGCGGCAGATTTTCTCCGCCCCGTGGCGGACGCGCCCCGCCAGGCCGCGCTGTGGAAGCTGCCCACAAAAAATTTCCCCTGCTGTTGCCCCGTTCCCGGCAACTTCCCCCTGCTTTCGGGCTGCATTTGAGGGAAGACAAACCTCCGCGTTTTCACGTACGGAAGAAAGTCGATGCCTAGGCCGGGTACCAGGCCAGCGCAGCCGGGCTTACAAAGGGCTGTCGCGTCGCTCCTTGAAAATGGAATAATAACAAGCCCGTGCCCAGACGCGGAAAATAGCGCTGCGTTCGTAGGGCGCGACGGCCCCGGCGCGCCGCAGGCGCAAAATGGATTTCTCTTAAAAATGAACCGCTCTCGTTGACAAAACGGAAGCGGTTGGGTATAATAAACAACAGAAGGGCGCTGTTACAAGACGGTCAGCCCCTACATGTCAACAAAGATTTGCTGACTGCCTGGGTACCAGCCGGGCAGTCAGCACGCTTTTGTGGTAAGTAAGATCGCTGTCATCACCGCGAAGATCACGGTAAGCAGAGCTTTTAACAGCTTCCTTTTCCACATCCGCACCACCTCCTCCCGAATCATATCCGCGAGGAAATGAGCTGACCGCCATATGTAACAGCGCCAAGGCGGCGCGTGCGCCGCCGGACCGGTCGTTGGGCGTCAGCCCAATGACGGTCCCTCCTGTCCCGCCTGATTGGCGGGCATGTCCATTATACCGGACGCGCCGCATGTTGTCAAATGATGTCAGTTTCTTCTGAGGGAAATCAATTTTGAGAAAATGAAGCCGCGTTTGCAGAGCGTGACGGCCCGGCGCGCCCTACGGATGCAAAATTGATTTCTCTGACAGGAGAACGCCTCCTATTGCTGAACGGCCGCGTTTGTGTTATAATGTGCCCAATAAGCATAAGCAAAAAGGAGAGACCCCATGGAGATCGGCGGAGTAAAAATCAACTCCCGGCTGGCCCTGGCCCCCATGGCGGGGGTGACCGACGCCGCCTTCCGGCAGATATGTTCCGAGCTGGGGGCGGGCCTTACCTATACGGAGCTGGTCAGCGCCAAGGCCTTGTGCTACCAGGACAAGAAGAGCAGGCAGCTGCTGCGCCCCTTCCCTGGGGAGCGCCCCTTCGCCGCCCAGATCTTCGGCAGCGATATCACCTGCATGGCGGAGGCCGCACAGATCGCCATCGAGGCCAGCGGGGCGGACCTGCTGGACATCAACATGGGCTGTCCCGTAGGCAAGGTGGTCTCCTCCGGGGACGGCGCGGCCCTGATGAAGGACCCGGAGAAGGCCGCCCGGCTGGCGGAGGCGGTAGTGAAGTCCTCCCCCGTCCCCGTGACGGTGAAGATGCGCCGGGGCTGGGACAAGGGCAGCGTCAACGCCGTCCCTCTGGCAAAGATGCTGGAGGAGGCGGGCGTGTCCGCCATCGCCGTCCATGGCCGCACCCGGGTGCAGATGTACGGCGGCGCGGCGGACTGGACCACCATCCGGGAGGTCAAAGAGGCGGTGTCCATCCCGGTCATCGCCAACGGGGACGTGTTTTCCGGCGAGGACGCGGTGCGCGTTTTGAAGCAGACCGGCGCGGACATGGCCATGATCGGCCGGGGGTGCTTCGGCAATCCCTGGATCTTCCAGGAGGCCCGGGCCGCCCTGGCCGGGGAGCCCATCCCCCAGAGGCCGCCGCTGGCCCAGAGGTGCGACCTCGCCGTGCGCCAGATCCAGCTGGCGTCGGAGTACAACTGCGAGAAGATCGCCGTCCTCACCGCCCGGCGGCACTACGCCTGGTATCTCAAGGGCGTGCCCCACGCCTCCTTCTACAAGGACCAGATCGTCCGCATGGAGACGCTGGAGGACGTGTACCGGGTGACGAAAGGGATCAAGAGGGACCTCTATGATGGTTGACGAACTGGTGCGGGCCGCCGCCGGGGGAGACGAGGATGCCTTCGCCCAGCTGGTGGCGCTCCACGAGAAAAAGGTATACAATCTGGCCCTGCGGATGTGCGGCGATCCGGAGGACGCCTGGGATGCCGCCCAGGAGGCGTTCCTCTCCGCCTGGCGTGGCCTGCCCTCCTTTCGGGGGGAGGCGGGCTTTTCCACCTGGCTCTACCGCCTGACCAGCAACGCGGCCATCGACCTGCTGCGCCGGAACAGGCGCCAGCGGGGGGAAGCCAGCCTGGACGATGAAAACCTGGGCATCGACGCCGTGGACCGGGCCCCCTCCCCTCAGGAGCAGGCCGAGGCCGCGGAGCTGCGCGGCGCGGTGACGGCGGGGCTGTTCCGCCTCTCGGACGCCCACCGGCAGGCCCTGGTCCTCCGGGAGGTGCAGGGCCTGAGCTACGAGGAGATCGCCGCGGCGCTGGCGGTGGATATGGGGACGGTGAAGTCCCGGATCTCCCGTGCCAGGAGCGCCCTGCGAAAAATTTTGCAGGAAAGCGGGAACCTATCTGGCTATCTGCCGTCTAAATCAACAGAAATTGCGGAGAAAGGAGGCGGCCGGTGATGGACCCCTGTGAGAAATACGAACCATGGATCAGCGCCTTCCTGGACGGGGAGCTGTCAGGGGAAGACCGCGCGGAGCTGATGGAACACATGGCCGCCTGTCCGTCCTGCCAGCGGTATTTTGACGATCTGGTAGCCATCCACGACGCCCTGGATCAGGAGGAAGCGCCCGTGCCGGAGGGCTTTGCGGAACAGCTCATGGCCCGGGTAGGAGAGACGAAGCAGGAGAAGCCCCGGAAAGTGATCAAGGCATCCCATTGGCGGCAGTGGACGGCCATGGCCGCCTGCTGCGCCCTGGCGCTGCTGGGACTGTGGAGCTTCCGGAACGCGCAGGAGAACCAGAAGGCCGCGCAGGACGCTGTAGCCGCCTGTGTGCCCTATGCGGCACCAGACGGTGCCGATATCCCGGAGGCGCTGGACGGCGGTGAGACCGGGAACGCGCCTGAAGAGTCCCCCAAGCTGCGCATGGCCAATGATGAACCCCCTCCCCAGCCGGAACCGCAGGAAGCCGCCAATCCGGAGGATAACGCGCTGTCTATCGCCCCCGCCGCCGCGCCTCCCGCCGGGGATGCGGAGACGTGCATGGAACGCGATAATGGCCCGGCGCTATACGAGAGTGATGAAACGGGCGCGCTTTCCCAGGGAACCCTCTCCGCCGGAGGCGAGGCCGCCCGGCGCTGGGTGGAGGACGAACTGGGCCTGGACTGGGAGAGCGGGCGTCTATACCAGCTGACCGAAGAGGAGTACGCCGGACTGCAGGCGGCCCTCACGGAGGCGGAGGAGGATTTCCGTCAGGAGCCCGGAGAGGGCTTCTGGCTGCTGGCTGAGTAAGCCGGAGATCAAATTTAATTAAACAGATGGAGGATGCGAATGATGAGCAAGACCTGGTTCAAGAAACTGGCGGAGCGGGTATTTCTGCCGATGCTGTGTGTGGTGCTGCTGCTGACTCCCCTGATCGGGTGCGCCCAGGCGGCGGATACCGTGACGGCACGGCTGCGCCCGGATTACACCATCATCATTGATGACGCGGAGCGGGATTTTTACAACGCGGCCGGACAGCAGGTGCATCCCGTCGCCTATGACGGTACCACCTATCTCCCCGTCCGGGCCATCGGCGAACTGATGGGCAGGAACGTGGACTGGAACGAGAGCACCAAGACCGTCACTCTGAGCGGCACCCGCACCGCCGCTTCCGTTGCCGGTACGGCGGATACCGCCTCCAGGGCGCAGGATGTTTCTGTAGAGGTGCGCAGCGATTTTACCGTGATCGTGGACGGGAGCAAACGGACCTTCACCGACGCCAACGGCAAGACGGTCTATCCCCTGCTCTACAATGGTTCCACCTATCTCCCCGTCCGGGCCATCGGCGAGCTGATGGGCAAGACCGTGGCCTGGGACGCTGCCACCAACACCGTCACCCTGTCGGGCAGCACCGTCACCGATGCGGATTCCTTCTCCGGACAGACGCCGGTCCCCGGCGAGACCACGACTCCCGCCGGTCCCACCGGCGGCGCGCGGCCTATTCTCACCGTGGAGGAGGCCAAGGCCAAGGCTCTGGCGGACGCCAAGCTCACTGCCAGCCAGGTCACCTTCACTGAGGCGAAGCTGGAAAGGGATGACGGACGGGAGATCTACGACATCGAGTTCTATACCGCCGATTATAAGGAGTACGACTACGAGATCGACGCCAGGACCGGCGCGGTGCTGGAGATGGACTACGACGCCGAGTCCTTCACGCCTCCCGCCTCCTCCGGGACTATTACCATGGAAAAGGCCAAGGAGATCGCCCTGGCCAAGGTCCCCGGCGCGAAGGAGGAGAATATCGTCAAGCTGGAGCTGGACCGGAATGACGGCCGTCCGGTTTATGAGATCGAGATCATCTACAACGCCATGGAGTATGAGATGGAGATCAGCGCGGCGGACGGAACGATTTTGGAGTTTGAATCGGAATCTATTTACGACTGAAAACGGCAAGCGCCGGACGGGAAAATCCTCCCGTCCGGCGTTATTTTTTTATGTTTGGGAAGGCGGCTGGTGGGCGTAGATGTTGAGATAGGCCATGCTCCCCAGACCTTCCTCGTCCAGGAGGACGTACTCGTGGGAGACTGGGTCCTCCCCCTCGGGGGGATCATAAACGGTACGCTTCGTGCCGTCGGAGGTGAACTCCTCTACCAGGACCCAGGCGGTCTCCGGCAGGCAGCAGAGCTCCGGGCGGTCGTTCTGCAGATTCAGATCGTCGGACTGGAGGATGGCGTTGTTCTCGTCGAACTGGGTCGCCACCAGCTTCTCCAGCCGGGGAACAGTCTTGATAGCTACCGCTATTGAGACCGTCTCCTCCTGGACGGTCTTGCCGTCCTGACTGGTCTTCCGGGTCTCCGTCTGGGTCTTGGACATGGCGCCGTTGACGGAATCCCCGTAGCCGTTGAGGTAGATCCGGCCCTCCTGGGTCTGATATACGTTATAGAAGGTCCAGACGATCCCGCTGGTCAGATCGTCCCAGTCCGTGACGCCAGGAGGCGGGCCGAAATAGACCGTTCCGCTGGCGGTTTCAGAGACGCCCTCGTCTGTATATTTGTACTGCGGCCCTTCTTCCCCAGGGCCCATGTTGGAAACGATGCCCATGGCGTAGTTCCGGCCTTTATGGTCTGGTTCTCCGACGCCATACTCTCGGTAGACGAACAGGCTGTATCCCTTCTCCAGACCGGGGAAGATGTAATTGCCCGCCTCGTCCTCCACGGCGAACAGAACCTCCTGAGGGAAGGCCAGGGTCCCGAACTGGTCCGTTTCCGCCTGGAAGGAGCCGTATTCCTCCAGATTCGGGTTGTTATAGAAATCTCTCTCGTACCCCTGGCTGGGCACTACGTAAAAACCGACCCACCGGTCTTCCTGCTCCACCTTCTCTGGCTGTGCCAGGGAGCATCCTGCCAGCAGCAGCACGGCCAGCGCCGCCGCCAGCCACTTACTTCTATTCATCCTCGTCCTCCAATCTTCCGTCAAAGCGCAGGATGTCCCCCACGCCGCAGTCCAGATAGTAGCATATCCTGTTGATGGTGTGGAACCGCACGCCGCTGGCCTTCCCGGAGCGCAGGATGGACAGATTCGCCTCGGTGATGCCGATCTTCGCGCACAGCTCCTTGCCGGTCATGTTCCGGGCCTTCAGCACCTCGTCCAAATGTACGGTAATGGCCATGACGCCCCCCTATATGATGCTCTCGTTGTCGTCGCTGACGGCCTTGGCCCGCCGGAAGTACCGGCACAGCAGGTCCAGCGCCGCCGCCAGCAGCACCGGGAACATGGGAAAGGACACGCTGAGGTCTCCGCGGCGCAGAAAGGGGAGAAACAGGAACTGGAACAGATTTCCCCCGGCGTAGATCAGCACCGAGGCCCCGGCGATCCCGCGGCAGTCCCGGCGGAGCTTTTCCGCCAGGGGGACGGTCTCCTCGCCGAAGGGGTCCGCCTCGATGGTCCGGGCCAGCCGTCCCGCCAGGATCAGGGCTCCGCAGCCCAGGAGGGTGGGGATCAGATCGGCCGCCGACAGCAGGACGATGGAGAAGTTGGTCCACTCCAGGGAGACCCCCGGCATGGTGTTGGTCTCCGCTACATTCCTGATCTTTTCCAGCGCCCCGGCCCCCGTGGTCCATGCGGCCAGCCAGCCGAAGAGGGCCGCCGAGAAGCACAGCAGACGCTCCAGCGTCTTCCCGGGGGAGACGCTCTGTTCGATGTGCTTCAAGCTTCGCAGGACTGCCCAGGCCAGCAGCGTGGAGGATACGCTCCCCACCGCCGCCAGGGCAATAAATTTTCCACCGTCGATGCCGGGGACGTTGGAGACCAGGGAGGGGTTGACCAGCAGGTACAGTCCGGCGAAGGTCTCCGCCGCCGCCAGCGGCAGAAGCCAGTCCCATTGGCATCTGGGACGCCACAGCAGTCCTAGTGCCGGAAGGGCCGACAGGGCCAGCACGATGGCCCATGCGCGGATGTTGCCTGCGGCCCCGGAGAGGGACAGTTCGCGGAGCCATTCCCCGAAGCGAGGGATCGTTTCGGCTGGCAGAAGGAACAGCGGGACCGTTAGGAACGCTGCCGCCGTTCCTACGGAGAAGGTTCGTTTATCCATGGGGTGGCCTCCTTTAATTGTTGTAAAACAATAATTTCGTATATACAATAACACAGGGATTATTGTTTGTCAATAATTTTTTGCCGCCCTTCGGGCGGCAGGGGGAGTTGTTTCTCATTGATAGCCCGTGGGCTGTCTGCCCCCGGACCCCTGACCTACTTTTGCCGCGCGGCAAAAGTAGGCAAAAACGCGCCAGAACCAATGGTTCTGGACTCCTTTCTCGGGGCCGCCCTTGGGCGGCCACCTCGGCGGGGGAATAAAGGGCTGTGCGGTGGGATTTCTGGTCAGGCGAAGCCACCGAATTGGCGGTCCTTCTTCAGCCGCTCTGGTACTTGTAGAACTCCGGCTGCCGCCCTTTCAAAGGGGTACTGCCTGCAAGGGGCACGCGGTCTAACGGTACATTTTGCATATTAGCACCCCAAACGCCAGACCCTCGTGCCGAGTGCTGCGAGGCAACCAGCACTTTCAGTAGAACTGTGCGCAAGAGTAAGCACCTGTATTCGAAAGAGGAAAACGCTGTTGTAAAATAGCGGCATGGAAGAAAAAGGCCAAGTACAGCGACTTGACAGATGAGCAGTGGGAAGAACTCGCCTCACTGTATACGGGGATGTGCGGCGGCACGTGGAGCAAACGGGAATTGACAGGCGCTGTGCTGTATTTGGTGGATTCTGGGTACAAATGGAGACCGTTGCCTCATGATTTTCTGCCGTATTCAACAGTACACAAATTTTATCGCCGCGCTCGTATCAGTGGACTGTGGGATAAAATCCTGGAGTATCTTGCAGAAAAGACATAGGCAAACGCCGGACGCAAGGAGAGTTCGAGCTACGCGATCATTGATTTCCTGAGTGTGAAAACGGTAGTAGCCAGCAAAGAACGCGGAATTGACGGAGGGAAAAAACGAAAGGCAGGAAGCGGCACATTGCAGTGGATGTGCTGGGCTGCTTGTTGTCTGTTGCGGCTCATGCTGCCAATATTCATGACATAAAAGGTGGAATATCTACCGCTAAACGAGCATATGCACGATATCCATCTGTTCAGAAGTTCTGTGAGGACGCAGGATATTGAGGGACTTTCGTTTTTGCCCTATAATTAAGTGTTTTGCACCTAAGTATAAACAAATTAAAAATCGTGTGGATTTATCATTTTATTGCTTTTTCTAACTGAATATGCTAACATAAAACAAAACACGGTTAGTATTTATATAGGCCTCGGCAGTAGGTATCCATAGCAATGCTCTGCTGGGCAGCAGAGCATTGCTTGTATATCAAGATGGAGCACATCACGGAAATCGTGCAAAATACTTGTGAGATATAAAGAGGTAGTTAATGTCATGAGGCCGGGCAATAAAAGCGAATGCTGATCGAATCAGTTACTGATATGGTCAAAAAGGCTATTGATCCGACGTCTGTCGGTGCTAACATAGGACGTACTCTCGGCCTAAAAATAAGCGAGCTGGTCACATGACGGCCAAAGGAGGGCTTTATGCAAAAGACGATTTGCGAGTTGTTCGCAGGCGTCGGTGGATTCCGATTGGGATTTGACCGACTTAAATCAGGATGGAAAACGACCTGGTTTTCTCAATGGGAACCAGGTGCGAAAACACAGTGGGCTCATGACTGTTATGTGCAACATTTTGGGGATAGTCCAGATCTAAAAAAAGAATTTCATACCGGCGAAGACATCAGTACGGTGGACAAGCAGTTCATTCCTGATCATTCGCTCCTGGTAGGCGGATTTCCTTGTCAAGACTACAGCGTGGCGCACACATTACCATCTTCTCATGGGATAGAAGGGAAAAAAGGCGTTTTGTGGTGGCAGATCAGAGATACGATCATAGCCAAAAAACCACCGTTCTGCATCTTTGAAAATGTCGATAGATTGCTCAAGTCACCTGCAAAACAGCGGGGTCGTGACTTCGGCGTCATTCTTGCATGCCTTGCGGAAGAAGGATATAGCGTAGAATGGCGAGTCGTCAACGCAGCACAATATGGCGCAGCTCAGCGACGGCGCAGGACATTTATCTACGCATACAGAAATGATACGGTTTATGGTCAAAAGATGGCAAGTGTACACGCCGGATCAATTATTAAGGCTGAAGGACTAATGGCAAAAGCATTCCCCATTCAGGCGATGGGAAAGACGGCTGAGACTGTCCTTAACGGTAATATTGTAGATGTGAGTGATAGCTTTGCATTTACATTTGAAAATGCAGGCTATATGTGTAAAGGAAGAATTTATACAGCTAAAATCGTTGAAGCGGAAGAGAAACCTATTCTGTTGAGTGATATCCTGCAGAAAAATGTCAGCGAAAAATATTACATCTCTGAGGACAAGATAGCAAAGTGGATATATCTCAAAGGTGCAAAGAAAATTCTGAGGAAATCAGCTGATGGTCATGAGTATTTTTTCTCTGAAGGCCCTATTGCATTCCCGGACCCTCGGGACAGACCTGGCCGTACTATGCTGACAAGTGAATCGACTCTTAACCGCTCTACCCATGTGGTCTCTGACCCTGGAACAGGTAAGCTGCGTTTACTTACCCCTGTTGAGGCGGAGAGATTGCAAGGTTTTGATGATGAATGGACAAACTCTGGTATGCCAGATAGGATGAGATACTTTTGCATGGGAAATGCCCTGGTCGTGTCGATGATAACCAGAATGGGCAAAGTTTTGGATGGGATCATAGCCGAAGAAAATTGATCCGCAACTGCAGTGTAGTTATACACCCCACCAAGAAAGGATGTTATTATGAAAGGCAGTCATTTTTTCAAGAGAGACGAATTAGAAGCGATTCTATTTGCTGTAACGGACAAAACATTTGGTGAGGTCGATACGAATCATGTGCTTGATAAGACAAAAACAAATCCTAAAATTACCGGCATTGCGGGTGATGTTATTGAGCAGTCTGTTCTAGGATACCCGGCAGATCGGGCCCAACGTCCCGACCTTGATGTTGATGGAGTGGCAACGGAACTGAAAACAACCGGTATGCGGCGCAAAAGCGATGGCATGAAGTATGTGTATGAGGCAAAAGAACCCGCCAGCATAACAGCGGTCTCTATCAATACCATTGCGAGAGAGACATTTCTTTCATCTACCTTTTGGCATAAAGCAGAACATATGCTGTTTGTCTTCTACCAGTATGAAGCGCCTAAAACGGTCCCAGCTGCCGAATATGCAAATTTCCATATCAGGGGCTTCCGTTTTCATGAGTTTTCCGAAGACGATAGGGCGATAATCCGGCGTGACTGGCAGCTCATCCATGACTTTATAGCAGATATTCAAGCGCGGTATAGTGAAGAAGACGCAAAAAAAGAATACCCTAATTTGTCTACTATCATCAACAGGCAAACTACATATCTAGACACAGCCCCCAAGTATCCACATCCACCAAGGTTTCGCCTCAGAAAACGTGTGGTAACTGTTATCATACAGCAGAGTTTTGAGGGTGAAGTTTTTGAGAAGCTTCCAGACCGGTATCTTGGAGCATCCGATGTTGAGAAAAAGTGTACTGAATTGATAGAACGTTTTCGTGACTTTTCCATGGCAGATATTCTCGTACACTTTGGCGTGAAGGTCGACCCTGCTGCAAAAGCCGCAGCAAAACAGTATGCTGAACAAGTGATCGTTAGAATGTTTGGCGGAACTGCCAAGAAGATATCCCAAATAGAAATGTTCAGAAAGTTAAGGTATATCGGAAAAGCTGTAACGGTGTCTGCCAGGGGGGCAAGAACTGAAGATACCAAATTATTCTCCGTCGATTTTGATGAGCTGACAGAAGAATGGGTAGAAGATGAGGACGGTACCCTACGGAAAAAGTTTTTTGAGGATTCCGAACTTTACCAATACCTACATGATAACAAGCTTCTTTGTGTTGTTTTTCAAGAAGACCACCCAAGCTATAACGGAAAGATCATCTTAGGTGATAACAGGTTTCTGGGTTTCAAGATCATTGACCTTTCAGATGACAAGATCATGAATGAGGCCAGACGAACGTGGGAGGAGACACGGGCATTGATCAAAAGCGGCCAGCTTGAATTTGTTCCATGTCTAAATAAATATAGCTGTCAGCGTGTTAGCCCTAAAACAGGGCTCCCTATGGGGGCACCAAATCTCCCCAAGGCGAAAGACCACCTAATATTCTTTCGGGGCACAGGCCGGGATGCTAGCGATAAAGTGATCATAAATGGCCTATCGATGTTACGGCAGGATTATTGGATCAAGGGAACCTTTCTTGTGGAGAAATTGAAGTCTATACCTTAT
>CATLJA010000051.1 GCA_949959305.1 uncultured Oscillibacter sp. | reverse complement strand
GGTCGTAGCGTAAATAATAACCCCCCGTAATCAAGGGATTCTTAAACCGTCAGGTTTAAGTGACTTTTTGTTCACACAAAAAGTACCCGAGGAGTCCCGTGAAGCGCCGCAAGGCGGCGCTTTTAGCGCTAAGGCCGCCGCAGGCGGCCCACGGGGGGCGAGAAGCCCCCGGGCTATCAATGAGAAACGGGCGGCACAAAGGGGAGGCATTCGAAAGAATGCCTCCCCTCTACTCCTCCGGGTCTCCGTCCAGAAAGATATCCTCTGCTTCCTCTAACGCTCCAGTCAACTCCTTGGCGATGAACAGAGCGGAAGCACTGTCAAAGTCATGTTCCGCGGCGGATTTTTCCAATTTTGTAATAATACTGTCCACCCGCCCCACCAAGGTCGCGTAGGCTCTTTTACTCTGATCCAGTTGTGTCATAACGTTTCTCCTATCATTATATTGGTGCATATGCCCATTATAAAATATTTTACGTGATATTACAAGTAGCAAAGAATATATTGTGTGTTGACTACATACTCCTCTTGCCCGGCTATAATAAAATGTAAGAGAGGAGTAGCCGATGAAGTTGATTTATGAATCTTATTACCAAAATCTTGGACAGAATATTGCGTTCTACCGTAACCGCCGGAAATTGACCCAGTTAAAACTGAGCGAGCTTGTGGAGATCAGCCGCAACCATCTCAGCCGGATCGAGAACGCCGACTGCGCGGTCTCGTTGGATACCGTTTTCGCCATTGCCGGCGCCTTGGGCGTAGAACCCTACAAACTGTTTCAGGATAAGGAATGATCCGCCGCCCGGAGAGATGCCGGACGGCGGACTTTTTTATAAAAGATAATGCCCCCTATTTTCCTACGCAGAACCGCTCGAAAATCCGCGCGGTCAGGTCCTCCCGGAGGGTCTGCCCGGTGACCTCCCCCAGGGCGTTCATGGCCCGCTCCACGTCGGAGAGGACCGCGTCCGGCGTCAGACCCTCCTCCAGGGCGGCGCGGGCCCCCCGCAGGGACGCCAGCGCGCGGGACAGGGACTCCGCCTGCCGGGCGTTGGTCAGTATCTCCCCGCAAGGCGTCCCGTCCTCCGGGAAGAGCCGGGCGATGGCCGCCTCCAGCTCCTCTAGCCCCTGCCCCTCCCGGGCGGAGAGGGACAGCGCCGGTCCCAGCCCCGCCTCCAGAGCGGCGGGGTCCCACTGCCGGGGCAGGTCGGACTTGTTCTGCACCGCGATCACATGGGGGACCGTCCGGGCGGTCCGGACGGCCTCCCGGTCCTCCTCCGTCAGGGGCCGGGAGCCGTCCAGCACCAGCAGGGCCAGCTCCGCTTCCGCCGCCGCCCGGCGGGCCCGCTCCACCCCCAGGCGCTCCACCGGGTCCGAGGCGTCCCGGATACCGGCGGTGTCGATGAGCCGCAGCAGGACGCCGCCCGCCGTTGCCTTCTCCTCCACCGTGTCCCGGGTGGTCCCGGCCGCGTCCGTGACGATGGCCCGGTCGTAGCCCACCAAGGCGTTGAGCAGGGAGCTCTTACCGGCGTTGGGCTTCCCCAGGATGACCGTGGGCACGCCCCGGCGGAGGACCCGGCCCCGGCTCGCGGTGGCCAGCAGGGCCGTCAGGGCCGTCTCCGACCGGGTCAGGGCCTCCAGCGTCTCCTCCCGGCCCAGGTCCGGGATGTCCTCGTCAGGGTAGTCCACCACGGCGTAAAACTGGCTGGCGATGTTCAGCAGGGCGTCGTAGACCGGCCGGAGCCTCCGGCCCAGCGCGCCCCCCAGCTGCTCCACCGCGTTGCGGGCGGCCTGGGCGGTCTCCGATTCGATGAGGTCGATCACCGCCTCCGCCTGGGTCAGGTCCATCCGGCCGTTGAGGAAGGCCCGCTTGGTGAACTCCCCCCGCCCCGCCTGCCGGGCCCCGGCGGCAAAAAGGGACGCCAGCGCCTCCTCCAGCACCACCGGGGAGCCGTGGCAGTGGAACTCGGCGCAGTCCTCCCCGGTGTAGCTCCCCGGCCCGGGGAACCGGACGGCGAGGCAGGAATCGATGGAAGCACCCTCCCGGTCCAGCAGGCGGCCCAGGATCATCTCCCGGGGACGGGCGGCGGAAAAGGCCCGGCCCGACAGGGGGCGGAATATCTTGTCGCACAGGGCGAAGCAGCCCTCCCCCGACACCCGGACGATGCCGATGGCGGAGAGGGCGGGGGCTGTGGAAATGGCGGCGATGACGTCCATGGAAAGCTCCTTTCAGCGGGAAGGGATATCGTTTCGCTTCCTTATATTATCCATGATCGGGGCCGGTTGTCAAGGGCGGCGCGCCGGGCGCGCAATTGCAAAAAACCAAAACAACTCCCCCAAAAGTGACCGCCCCATCAGGGGGCATAATCCGACAGGACCGGTGGCAGTGCCAGCACCATCAGGGTTTTGCACATTATCCACAGTGTTTTCCACATCGTTATGTCAACGTCACCCCGCCGGAAAAGTTGGGGAATGGCTAAATTGACGGAAGAGAGGGGAACCGGCGGTTGACATTTTCCCTCCGGCAGGGTAAAGTATACTCCATACTGAAGCGACGGAGGAGACCGCTATGGAAAATCATACCGCCCCGGCGGCGGAGGAAAAGCTGGAACTTACGCCGGAGACCTCGGAGCTGGAGGCGCTGTGCGCCGCCGTCCACCCGGCGGTGGAGCGCGCCGGAGAGGCGCTGGAGAAACGCTACTATGAACGCCTGGCGGAGGAGGCCCTGGGACCCAAGTGGCCCAACGGCAAGCCTCCGGAGGAGACCCAGGCCCTGCTGGACGGCGTCCAGGGGGAACTGGACCGCCTCCACCAGACCTCCAGGGCCCTGGCCCAGTCCTACCAGTCGGTGGTGGGGCTGGAGGACGAGCTGAGCGCCCGGGTCCGGGACGTGCGCAAGAGCCGGGACCGGAAGTGGTACGTCCCCAACCCGCCCGCCAACGCGGGCATCGACCTGGAGGAGCGGCGCACGGACCACTTCGCCCAGGGGATCAATATTTATAAGATTTTATTGGTGTGCATCGTGGGCAGCTTCGCCGGGGTCATCATCGAGATGATGTGGGCCTATGCCCGGTACGGCGTCATCGAGAGCCGCCGGGGGCTGGTCTACGGGCCCTTCAACCTGCTCTACGGCGCGGGGGCGGTGTTCCTGACGCTGACCCTTTATAAGTACCGCAACAAGGGGCGTATCTGGTCCTTCCTGGGGGGCTTTGTCGTGGGCAGCGTGCTGGAGTACGCCTGCTCCTGGGGCCAGGAGATGCTGCTGGGGTCGAGGTCCTGGGACTACAGCAATATTCCGCTGAACCTCAACGGGCGGATATGTTTTACATATTCCGTGTTCTGGGGGATATTGGGCATTGTGTGGATCAAGGACCTGTATCCCCGGATGGCAAAATGGATCCTGAAGATCCCAAGCAAGGCGGGAAGGCCCCTGACCTGGGCGCTGACGGCGTTCATGATCGTCAACGTCATCGTCTCCTGCGTCGCCGTGGCCCGCTGGGCCTCCCGCAGGGAGGGCGAGGCTCCTGCCGGTCCCTTCTGGGAGTTTGTGGACCGGAGGTTTCCCAATGAGAGGATGGAGAGGATATTTGCCAATATGAGCTTTGGAGATGAGGGGTGATCTCCTCTGCGGCCCCTGCGGGGCCGCCTCCCGCTTGTTTCTAACAGTTAGATTCGCCCCTGCTGGGGCGGGGCCTTCTTTTCGTGTGAACGAAAAGAAGCAAAAGGTCACTCAAGGAACTACGTTCCTTGAGAATCCTCCTTCATTACGGGGGTATTTTGTTGCGCTACGACCTGTAGATTTCCAGTCTATCGTCCGTGCTCTGGGCCGATGCCGCTCCCTGCTTCTGCGCACAGTTCTATCGAGGGACGTCATTGTCGGCTACGCCGCCAACGACCGTCCCGGCAGCCCGCAGGGCTGCCCGGTTGCCTCGCGGCACTCGGCACGAGGGTCTGGTGGTGAGGGTGCGAATTTGCAGGCTGGTCCCGTTAGAACAAGTGCCCCTTGCAGGCAGTACCCCTTTGAAAGGCCGGCAGGCGGAGTTCTACAAGTACCAGAGCGGCTGAAGGAGGACTGCAAATTCGGAGGCTTCGCCTCCCCCCAAAACCCCGCCGCACAGCCCTTTCCTCCCCCGCCGAGGTTGGCCGCCGAACAGGCGGCCCCGAGAAAGGGATTCTTAAACCGTAGGTTTAAGTGACTTTTTGGGTACTTTTTGTTCACACAAAAAGTACCCGCAGGGTCCGGGGGCGCGGAGCCCCCGGGGCAGCAGAGAGAACCGGCTCTATGAGAAAAGGAGGCCCCCTATGACCCCTTGGTTTACCCTTGACAAGATCGACAACGAAACCTTCATCCTCAGCGAATACCGCCACTGGGAAGAGACCCACTGCTACCTCCTGTGCGGAACAAAAAAAGCCCTGCTCATCGACACCGGCCTGGGCATCTGCGATATCTCCCAGGAGGTCAAAAAACTTACCCACCTGCCGGTGACGGCGGCGGCTACCCACATCCACTGGGACCACATCGGCGGCCATAAGTACTATCCCGATTTCTGCGCCCATGAGGCGGAGCTGGACTGGCTGAACGGGAAATTCCCTCTGAGCCGGGAAACGGTCCGTCAAATGGTCCTGGACCGCTGCGACCCGCCGGAGGACTTCGACATCGAGAAGTACGAGATATTCCAGGGCGCGCCCGCCCGGGTGCTGCGGGACGGGGACGTCATCGATCTGGGCGGACGGCTGGTGGAAGTCCTCCACACGCCGGGGCACTCGCCAGGCCATATGTGCTTCTTTGAACGGGAGCAGGGATACCTCTTCACCGGGGACCTGGTCTACAAGGACGTGCTGTTCGCCTGCTACCCCTCCACGGACCCGGAGGCCTATCTGGCCTCTGTGGAGCGGACGGCGGAGCTGCCGGTGAAGCGGATGTTTCCGGGCCATCACAGTCTGGATACGTCCCCGGAGCTGCTGGTCAGGGTCCGGGACGCCTTCCGGGAGCTGAAGGCGGCGGGGAAGCTTCACCACGGCGGCGGACGGTTCGATTATGGGGAGTTCGGGGTCTGGGTGTGACGGGAGACCTGGCCGCTGTCTCAGCGGAAACCGCCGTCTGATTCCAGAGACGGCAGCAATACGTCCTCGATAAAATATACACGGTCAAATACCCTTGGCTTGAAATAGGAAGAGACTGCGGCGACGGTCTTCCTGTTCGGGTCCACATAGATCACGTTGCCGCTGTTCCCGATGGCGGCATAAATATTTTTCTCCGGATGCACGATCCACCAGAGATAGCCATAGGACATCCCCCGGAAGCCGCCGCCGGTCACCGCCCTCGGGAAGAGCATTTCCTCGATCCATTTTGAGGACACGATCTGTTCCCCATCCCAGACGCCCTTCTGGAGGCAGAGCTGCCCAATCTTTGCCATACCGGCGGCGCTCATGCACAAGCCGTAGCCGGGCGTGCCAAGCCCTTGGGGATCGGAGAACCAAACGTTTTTTCTTGGCAGCTTGTCTATTGTGAACCGCTTATGCTCTTCCGCTGTCTCCGCGTAATAATTTTCGTGCTCCCGTATTCCCAGAGGGCGGAACAGGTATTGGTTGGCAAAGTCCACGGTCTTCATCCCCGCCGCCTTGTAAAGGAGGCCGGAAAGGATGTGCAGACAGACCGTCCGGTAATCAAACTCCCCGGTGATGCCTTTCCTTCCTCCAAGAAAGTCCAGAGAAGCCGCCGTCCAGTCCGCGCTGGAGCATACCTTCGTCCACGGGTCGCCGTGCCCCTTATAAGGCGCGCGCATGGTCAGAAGATGTTTGATGGTCACATCCCTGATCGTTTTTTCGCCGCGTTTCACGGGATATTCCGGAAAGTAGGACAGCACTTTGTCCTCCACGCTGCCGATCCATCCCCGGTCAACGGCAATTCCTACCAGCAGGGACATGACGCTTTTCGTTGCGGACATGATATGCGCGCAGTCCGTTCTCTGATAGCCGTTCCATTCTGCGCCATAGACCTCGTTCCCGTTTTGCAGGACGCTGATCTGGCAGATGTTCGGCTGTTCATTTTGTATGTATTGGTATAGTTCTTTACGATCCATCACTGCTCTCCTTTTCTTCTGTTCAACCCCTTCGACTGTAAACCGGCATTTGCCGGGAGGCTGCGGGCAAAGTATACCACCATTAAAAATGACTTTCAAACGGTATTTTATCCTGATTTGCCGTACCATACAGCACAGTTTTTATCAAACGCATAAAAGAGCCGGGGCGGGAGCGAAAGCTCCCGCCTCTGGTTTTTTTCGGGATAACCAGACTTTTTCTTTTTTCGTTGCAGTAAGGGAGGCAACTTTCCGTGGAAAACGGGGCACAGGTATCTTGTACTTTCAGGAGGCATCTATGGAAAAGCGCGTTTCGTTTATCTTTTACCGATCCTTTTATGAGGCCATCGCCCTGCTGGAGCCGGAGGAACGGCTGGAGGTCATGACGGCTATCTGCGAATATGGCCTGGACGGCACGGAGCCCGCGCTGAGCGGCGGGGCGGCGGCGGTCTTCGCCATTGCCCGGGCCAATCTGGACGCCAACCAACGCCGGTATGAAAACGGAAAGAAGGGAGGACGGCCGAAAAAAGCGGAGGTTTTTCCGAAGGAAACCAGTGACTATTTCGATATGGCCCGGCGGTATGGCCTTTGATAACCTAATGAAACAGAAACAGTAAAGGAAACAGAGACAGAAAAATAAAAAAGAAAATCAAGCTTTTACAGGAAAGGAAAAGGGACCGGAAAAGGAGTGCAGAGGGAAAACCCGTCCAGGCCCCGGCGGGACGGCGCGCCCGGCGCCGGTACCCGCGTTTTGGCGGCGGGGAGGGAGGTGAATTTACAAATTGTTCAAATTGCCCGGTGGAAATCGTATTGACAGACGAAAACAATCGTGCTACACTGCCTTTAGCACTCGAAGGAACGGAGTGCTAAAGGAGTAACGTTCATGGAATTGACCGCCAGGAAGAAGCAAATACTGAAGGTGGTCACCGAGCGGTACATCGATGCCGCAGAGCCGGTGGGCTCCAAGTTCATCGCCCAGGCCATGGGCGGGAACCTCAGCTCCGCCACCATCCGCAACGAGCTGGCGGACCTGACCGAGAAGGGCTACCTGGAGCAGCCCCACACCTCGGCGGGCCGCATCCCTTCCCCGAAGGGCTACCGGCTGTACGTCAACGAGCTGATGGAGCGCCGCGCCGTCTCCGATCAGGAGGCCGCCGCCATCAATCAGGCCCTGGGGGGCCGGATGCGGGAGCTGGACAGCGTCATCGCCCAGGCGGGGCAGATGGTATCCTCCATCGTCAGCTATCCCGCCTACGCGGCGGCGGTGGGCAAGGGGGGCGTCACGGTACGGCGCTTCGACTTGCTGCCGGTGGACGGGGGGAGCTTCATCGCCGTGGTGATGACCGGGGACAGCCGGGTGAAGAGCCGCCTGCTGCGCACGGACCTCCCGGTGGAGGGCGAGCAGCTCTCCGCGCTGGCGAACCTGCTCAACACCCACTTTACCGAAGCGTCTCCCGAGGCCATGGGGGAAAAGCTGATGGCCCTCACCGGCCAGCTGCCCCCGGAGCTGTTCATGCCCCTCTCCCTGGCCGTGGAGTACGCCGGGGAGGTGGTGGACCAGAGCGCCAGGAACCAGGTGTTCACCACCGGGCAGACCCAGCTGCTCCTTCAGCCGGAGTTCCAGGACCCGGGACGGGCCAACGAGCTCATGCGGCTGCTCACCGACCAGAAGGCGGAGCTGCCGGTGCTGGACGAGAACACCCCCATGCAGATCCTCATCGGGCCGGAGAACGTGAACGAGGCCCTGAAGGACGCCAGCGTGGTGGTGGCCAGCTACGACATCGGGGACAATATGCGGGGGCTCATCGGCGTGGTGGGTCCCACCCGGATGGATTACGCCGCCGTAGCCGCGAGGCTCAGTTATTTTGCCGAGAGTCTGACAAAAATGTTTGGAAAAAATCATCATTTACCCCCGAAGGAGGATAGATCGTGAGTAAGAAAGAAAAAGACGCCCCCCTGGAGGAGGAGAAGGCTCCTCAGGCCGCGCCTGCGGAGGAGGCCGCTCCCGAGGCCCCTGCCGGCGAGGAAGAGACCTTCACCCTCACCAGAGAGCAGATGGAGAAGATGGAGGGGCTGGCGGGACAGCTGGCCGCCCAGAACGACAAGTATCTCCGCCTGGCGGCGGAGTACGACAACTACCGCAAGCGCACCGCCAAGGAGAAGGAGTCCATCTACCAGGACGCCAGGCTGGACACCATCGAGAGGTTCCTGGAGGTCTACGACAACCTGGAGCGGGCGGTGAGCCAGCCGGGAGACGAGGACAACGCCCATAAGAAGGGGATGGCCATGATCTTCCAGCAGCTGGTCTCGGTGCTGGAGAAGCTGGGGGTCACCATCGTAGACCCTATGGGGGAGGCTTTCGACCCCGAGCGGCACGAGGCAGTGATGCATACCGACAGCGAGGAGCTGGGGGAGAATGTTGTTTCCCAGGTGTTTCAGAAGGGATTTCTACTGGGGGAGAAGGTCATCCGGTTCGCCAAAGTGCAGGTGGCCAATTAAATGCGGCCCCGTTAGGCCGCCCCAGTTTTGATCTTTCGATTAGATTCGCCCCTTCCGGGGCGAGGACGGGGGCGTACTTTTCGTGTGAACGAAAAGTACCAAAAGATCACTTAAGGAACTACGTTCCTTAAGAATCCTCCTTCATTACGGGGGAGTTTAGTTACGCTACGACCTTTAGACTGGCTGGTCTATGGTCCGTGCCCTGGGCCGATGCCAGTGCTTACTTCTGCGCACAGTTCTACCGGGGGACGTCATTGCCGCTTCGCGGCAACGACCGTCCCGGCAGCCTGCGGCTGCCTGGTTGCCTCGCGGCACTCGGCACGGGGGTCTGGCGTTTAGGGTGCTAATTTGCAAAATGTTCCGTTAGACCGTGTGCCCCTTGCACCGCAGTACCCCTTTGAAAGGCCGGCAGGCGGAGTTCTACAAGTACCAGAGCGGCTGAAGGAGAACCGCCAATTCGGAGGCTTCGCCTAACCAGAAAACCCGCCGCACAGTCCTTTAGCCCCCGCCGAGGTGGCCGCCCAAGGGCGGCCCCGAGAAAGGGATTCTTAAACCGTAGGTTTAAGCGCGTTTTTGGTTACTTTTGCCGCGCGGCAAAAGTGACCGCAGGGTCCGGGGCCGCGGAGGCCCCGGGGTATCGAATAGAAACAACTCCCCCTGCCGCCCGGAGGGCGGCAAAGAACCCCCCAGCTTTATCCAACTCAGTTAATAAAAATTTTTCTATATATCAGGAGGACAAACATCATGTCTAAAGTCATCGGTATCGATCTCGGTACGACCAATTCCTGCGTAGCCGTCATGGAAGGCGGCGAGGCCGTGGTCATCGCCAACGCCGAGGGCAACCGCACCACCCCGTCCGTAGTGGCCTTCTCCAAGACCGGCGAGCGTATGGTGGGCCAGGTGGCGAAGCGCCAGGCCATCACCAACCCCGACCGGACCATCGCCTCCATCAAGCGTGAAATGGGCTCCGACCACCGGGTGTCCATCGACGGCAAGACCTACACCCCCCAGGAGATCTCCGCCATGACCCTCCAGAAGCTGAAGGCCGACGCGGAGGCCTATCTGGGCCAGACCGTCACCGAGGCGGTCATCACCGTCCCCGCCTACTTCACCGACTCCCAGCGCCAGGCCACCAAGGACGCCGGCAAGATCGCCGGCCTGGAGGTCAAGCGCATCATCAACGAGCCCACCGCCGCCGCCCTGGCCTACGGCCTGGACAAGGAGGTGGACCAGAAGATCATGGTCTACGATCTGGGCGGCGGCACCTTCGACGTGTCCGTGCTGGAGATCGGCGACGGCATCATCGAGGTCCTTGCCACCGCCGGAAACAACCGCCTGGGCGGCGACGACTTCGACGAGTGCGTCATGAAGTACCTGGTGGCCGAGTTCAAGAAGGCCGAGGGCATCGACCTCTCCGGCGACAAGGTGGCCATGCAGCGCCTGAAGGAGGCCGCCGAGAAGGCCAAGATCGAGCTGTCCGGCGTCACCTCCTCCAACGTGAACCTGCCCTATGTCACCGCCGACGCCACCGGGCCCAAGCACCTGGACGTGACCCTCACCCGGGCCAAGTTCAACGAGCTCACCGAGCACCTGGTGGAGGCCACCATGGGCCCCGTGCGCCAGGCCATGAGCGACGCCGGCCTCTCCGGCAGCGATATCGCCAAGGTTCTGCTGGTGGGCGGCTCCAGCCGCATCCCCGCCGTTCAGGACGCCGTGAAGAAGATCACCGGCAAGGACGGGTTCAAGGGCATCAACCCCGACGAGTGCGTGGCCATGGGCGCCGCCATCCAGGCGGGCGTGCTCACCGGCGATGTGGAGGGCCTGCTGCTGCTGGACGTCACCCCCCTGTCCCTGGGCATCGAGACCATGGGCGGCGTATGTACCAAGCTCATCGAGCGCAACACCACCATCCCCGTGCGCAAGAGCCAGATCTTCTCCACCGCCGCCGACAACCAGACCAGCGTGGAGGTCAACGTCCTCCAGGGCGAGCGGGAGATGGCCGCCGCCAACAAGAGCCTGGGCCACTTCCACCTGGACGGCATCGCCCCCGCCCGGCGGGGCGTGCCCCAGATCGAGGTCACCTTCGACATCGACGCCAACGGCATCGTCAACGTCTCCGCCAAGGACCTGGGCACCGGCAAGGAGCAGCACATCACCATCACCTCCTCCACCAACATGAGCAAGGACGACATCGAGAAGGCCGTCAAGGAGGCCGAGCAGTACGCCGCCGAGGACGCCCGCATCAAGGAGTCCGTGGAGACCCGCAACGCCGCCGACCAGATGGTCTATCAGGCGGAGAAGACCCTGGGCGAGATGGGCGACAAGATCCCCGAGGGCGACAAGGCGTCCGTCCAGAGCGCCATCGACAAGCTGAAGGAGACCCTCAAGGGCGAGGACACCGCCGCCATCAAGGCGGACACCGAGGCCCTCCAGCAGGCCTTCTTCGCCGTCAGCGAGAAGCTCTACCAGCAGGCGGGGGGCCCCCAGGCCGGTCCCGGGCCCGACATGGGAGGCCAGCCCGGCGGGGAGGCCGGAGGCCAGCAGTTCTACGACGCGGACTACAAGGTCGTGGACGAGGACGATCAGAACAAGTAACGCATATGACCTGCAAATGGGACGGGGACGCGCTCCCCGCCCCGTTTGGAGTGTTTTGAGAGATTGGATGTGAGAGGCTATGGCAGAAAATAAACGGGACTACTACGAGGTTCTGGGCGTATCCAAGACCGCCACGGACGCGGAGATCAAAAAGGCCTACCGGAAGCTGGCCAAGGAGAACCATCCGGACCTCCACCCCGGGGACAAGGAGGCCGAGGCCCGGTTCAAGGAGGCCAACGACGCCTACGAGATCCTCAGCGACAGCGACAAGCGCTCCCGGTACGACCAGTTCGGCTTCGCCGGGGTGGACCCCAGCTACGCCGCCCAGAACGGCGGGGGCTTCGGCGGCGGGTTCGACGGGGGCTTCGACTTCGGGGACCTGGGGGACATCTTCGGCAGCTTCTTCGGCGGGGGCTTCGGCGGCGGGACCCGGTCCCGGACCGGCCCCCAGCGGGGGGAGAGCCTGCGCACAGGGCTGACCATCACCTTCGAGGAGGCCGCCTTCGGCTGTGAGAAGGAGGTCTCCCTGGAGCGGGTGGAGCAGTGCGAGGCCTGTAAGGGCTCCGGCGCGGCCCCGGGCACCAGCCCGGAGACCTGCTCCAACTGCGGCGGCTCCGGCACCGTCCAGCAGCGGCGGCAGACCCCCATGGGGGTCTTCGCCACCACCGGCCCCTGCCCCAAGTGCGGCGGCAAGGGGAAGATCATCTCCTCCCCCTGCAAGAACTGCGGCGGCTCCGGGCAGACCAGGAAGCGGAAGACCGTGAAGGTCTCCATTCCGGCGGGCATCGACAACGGGCAGATCATCTCCCTCCGGGGACAGGGCAACGCCGGGCGCAACGGCGGGCCCGCCGGGGACCTGCAGATCGTCATCTCCGTCCAGCCCCACCAGCTCTTCCGGCGGGACGGGGCAGACGTGTACTGCGACGCGCCCATCACCTTCACCCAGGCGGTGCTGGGCGGGGAGCTGGAGATCCCCACCATCGACGGCAAGGTGGCCTACACCCTGCCCGAGGGCACCCAGACCGGCACCACCTTCCGGCTCAAGGGCAAGGGCATCCCCGTGGTCAACGGCCGGGGAAGGGGCGACCAGTTCGTCACCGTACACATCGAGACCCCCCGGGGCCTCAACCGGGAGCAGAAGGAGGCCCTGCGGAAGTTCAGCGAAACCCTGAAGGAGCATAACTACAAGGAGCGGAAGAGCTTCTTCGACATGTTCAAGAAATAGGAGAAAAACGGTATGAAAATTTCTATCGCGTCCGACCACGGCGGATACGCGCTGAAGGAGGACCTGCGGGCCTGGCTGGCGGAGCAGGGGCACCAGGTGGAGGATCACGGCTGCCACGGGCTGGAGAGCTGCGACTACGCCGATTTCTGCGAGCCCGCCGCCCGGGCGGTGGCGGAGGGGAAGTGTGACCGGGGCATCGTCATCTGCACCACCGGCATCGGGGCTTCCATCACCGCCAACAAGGTGAAGGGAGTCCGGTGCGCCCTGTGCAGCGAGCCCTGGAGCGCCCAGATGACCCGGCGGCACAACGACGCCAACGTGCTGGCCCTGGGGGCCGGGATCACCGGGCCCCTGATGGCCCGGCAGATCGTGGAGGCGTTCCTGTCCTTCCAGTTCGAGGGCGGGCGGCACCAGCGGCGGATCGACAAGATCGCGGCGGCGGAAAACAGGTGACGCTGCTTCCCTGAGAAAGAGCCTTTCGGCGGAGAGCATCAATAACGGCCCCCTATGCAGGAAACCGCCTGCATAGGGGGCCGTTTGCCGATCCGCTGTTTTTCCGGGAGGGGGTCCCCGTCACTGGGGCGTCAGGTAGGCGTCCAGCGTCCGCACATCCCCCGTCACCTGATACTCGCCGCTCCCGGCAGGAAGGAACCAGCATTGGCCCTTCT
Organism: uncultured Oscillibacter sp.; assembly: GCA_949959305.1. Classification (GTDB taxonomy): domain Bacteria; phylum Bacillota; class Clostridia; order Oscillospirales; family Oscillospiraceae; genus Oscillibacter. The sequence continues at coordinate 3,635 of CATLJA010000051.1, read as the reverse complement.
TGACCTCCCGGGTCTCGCCGCCGCAGGTCAGGGAGCCCTGGCCATCGGTGAACAGCAGGGCGTGGAAGGACGTCCCGTCACAGTCGCCCTGGAAGTCCCCCTGATGGCCGTCGGTGGTGAAGTACCGGCAGTCCCCCAGATGCTCCCCGAAGTCCAGCGCCGGGGCGGGACGGCGGTCCGTCACCGCAAGGGCCTTCTCCACGTGGAGGGCCCGGGGCTTCCCGTCCGCCCCCAGGCGGCCGTAGTCGAAGACCCGGTAGGTGACATTGGAGTTCTGCTGGATCTCCGCGATCACCAGCCCCGCGCCGATGGCGTGGAGGGTGCCGGAGGGGATGAAGAACACGTCTCCCGGCTTCACGGGCACCTTCCGCAGCACCTCCGTCAGGGTGCCGTCGGAGACGCGGCTGGAGAACTCCTCCAGGCTGACCTCCCGGTCAAAGCCATAGTAGAGAGAAGCGCCGGGCTCGGCATCCAGCACCACCCACATCTCCGTCTTGCCGTACTGCCCCTCATGCTCCAGGGCATAGGCGTCGGAGGGGTGGACCTGGATGGAGAGGTCCTTTTTGGCGTCGATGAGCTTGATGAGCATGGGGAAGTCCTCGAAGGCCTCGCAGGCGGTCCCCAGGGCTTCCTTCCCGGCCTTGTCCAGCCAGGCGCGGAGGGTCATCCCCCTGTCGGGGCCGTCCGCCAGCACGGAGGGGCCGTCGGGGTGGCAGGAGAGGACCCACGCCTCGGAGAGAGGATTCAGGCCGCTCTGGATGCCGAAATCGGTTTTCAGGCGCTGGCCGCCCCAGATATAGTCCTTGCAGGCGGGTATGAGCTGATAAGCAGGCATAGTAAACACCTTCCCAAACAAAATTTTCTGTGTTTTCCTTCTGTCCCGATTATACGGGAAAATAGACCGTTCGTCAATGGGATAAATCCGGGAAGAAGGTGTAATGATAATGCTTTACAAATCATTGCGATTTTGCTATAATGGCTGTGAAAAGTCTAATGGTATAAAGTCAAGTAGGTGATGCAAGGAAAATTTGAGAAGGATTGGCCAAAAGGGGCCATAGGAGCCGTAAAAAGGCAACACCAACCCAAGCCCTGCCCCTGCAAATTTTTGAAACAGGGCCTGTTCGTCAGAGCAGTGAGCGACTTGCTCAGCTCTCTGGCGGGATATACAGGCGGTTGTCCATCAGCAGCCGATAGACCAACCGAACCAGCTTTCTGGCAGTTAAAGCGAGTGCGCGTTTATGCTGGAACTGATTGACCTCTTTGAATTTAAGGTCATAGTAGCGCCGGAACTCGGAGTCGCATCTTCTCACGGAGTTGGCGGCTTCCAGCAGGTAGTAACGTAGATAGCGGTTACCGGACTTGATGAGCTTGGTATGCTGAGCCTCAAAGTCGCCGGACTGGTGCTGCGTCCAGACAAGGCCGGCGTATTTGGCAACGGACGCCTGAGAGTTAAAACGGTGGACATCGCCGATTTCGGCAATGATACCAGCGGAGTAGACCTTGCCGATACCGGGGATGGAGGTAAGCGTGTTGGGGATGATCTGAAACTGCTGCTCAATGGCCTTGTCCAACACTTTAATTTGCTTTTCCAGTGCCCTCATTGTGGCAATAGAAACGGCCATCGCCTGGTTTACAGAGCTGTTTACCGTAACAGGCAGGCGATAGGAGTTTCTGGCAGCGGCTTGGATGGCCCTTGCTTTTGCCGCTGGGTCTGCGAAGTTGCGCCCGGTTTCATCAATGAACCTGGTCAGTTCATCCAGATCAGCGTAGGCCAGCTCGTTCACCGTTTCAAACCGCTCCATGAGGGCGATGGTGGTGGCGCTGGAATTGGCAATGTCCTTGTCCTGGGCCATGCCGGAGCACTTGAGGAACAGGTAATTGGCGAAGTGCTGCTTCTCCCGCGTCAGGTTCTGCACAACGTCAAATCTGGCCCTGGCGAGGGTTTGCAGGGATTTATAGCGGTAATCGTCCATGTAGACCTCCTTGCCGATCCTGCCGAAGCGGAGATGGTCGGCGATGACAAAGGCGTCCACCCAGTCATTCTTGGGCAGGTCGGGATAGGAGTCCTTGAACTTCTTGACCTGCTTGGGATTGAGCACATGGATCTTCCTCTGGTACTGTCCCAGCCGCCCGTCTTCCCGGAGGGCGCAGACCAGGCCATCCCCGTAGATGGACGTGGCCTCCAGGCCAATCACCACATCATTGAGCTGCATGGCCTCCAGCGCCGACACGATCTTCTCTGACATCAGTTTAGCACCACCCAGGTTGTTTTGCACGGAAAAACTGCTGTACTTGCTTCCGTCCGGCTTCATCAGGTAGGTCACATTGTTTTTGCTGCTCACGTCAATGCCTACGAATAGTGGATTCATATTTTCACCTCCCCTGTGATGGGATTTCAGGCCAGCAGGCTTTGAGATACCCATGATATCCGGAGCATCCGCAACCTCGCGTATCAGAATCATTCCGGGTCGGGCCAATGCGATAGCCCTCACTGCTAAAAGGGCGGCTCCGCTTCCGGCAAACAGCTAATGAGTTTGCAGCTAACTTCCGGCTCAGGGGGACGGACTTTCCATGAAGCAGCCTTGCGGCTCAACCAGGAGGTGGAGAACTTGACCCTGCTGTCCTACAGCTATTCTATCACGGGTATCTCTAAGCCTGCTGACAAAGTGGAGTGTACTAAACAGATGCACTTAAAATTATCTGCAAATCTTATTATACGAGGAGGTGTGACCTATGGCACAAAGCGTTAACGTAAACTTTCGTATGGATGAGCAGCTGAAAAAGAACGTGGAGGACATCTGTCAGCGCATGGGGATGACGCTGACCACGGCCCTGACCATCTGCTGCAAGAAGATCGAGCAGGAGCGCCGCATCCCCTTCGAGATCACCGCCGACGCGGATCCGTTCTACAGTGAGAGCAATATCCGGTATCTGAAAGGTAAGCTGGATGCTATCAAGGATGGAACGGCTAAGCTGGAAGAACATGACCTGATCGAGGTGGACTGACATGGGAAGAGGAATACAGTGGTACGGGTTGCAATTTCCCCCGCCCTGTGCTATGCTGGACCCAGCTGCCAAAACGAACCAGGGAGGAACGAACCATGACCTATGAAAACCAGCTGGCCCTCTGGCTGGACCGGGCCGGGGAGGACCCGGACCTGACCGCGGAGCTTCAGTCCATCCGGAACGATGAGAAAGCCGTCTCCGACCGCTTCTACCGCCACCTGGCCTTCGGCACCGGAGGCCTGCGGGGCGTCCTGGGGGCGGGGACCAACCGCATGAACCTCTACACCGTCCGCCGGGCCACCCAGGGACTGGCGGACTACCTCAACGCCACGGACCTGCCCAAGTCCGTGGCCATCGCCCACGACAGCCGCGTCAAAGGGGACCTCTTCGCCCGGGAGGCGGCCCGGGTCCTGGCCGCCAACGGCATCACCGCCCACCTCTACCCCCGGCTGGAGCCCACCCCCGCCCTGAGCTGGGCGGTGCGGTATCTCCACTGCGGCGCGGGCATCTGCGTCACCGCCAGCCACAACCCCGCCCAGTACAACGGCTACAAGGTCTACGGCGCCGACGGCTGCCAGATCACCCCCGAGGCGGCGGAGAAGGTCCTGGCCGCCATGGAGAAGACGGAC
>CATLJA010000050.1 GCA_949959305.1 uncultured Oscillibacter sp. | reverse complement strand
ACGAGTCCCCGTTCTTCCTGGACGTCGATCTGCTGAGCCAGCATTTCGCCATGCTGGACCGGGGGGAGCTGATCCATATTCCCAAGTATGAGTTTGCCCGGCAGATGCGCTCGGACATCTTCGCCCGGCCCATGCGCCTGGGGAAGGACGACATGGTGATTTTCGAGGGCATCCACGCCCTGAACGACATCATAGTGGGCCGGAACCCCAAGGCGTTCAAGCTCTATATCGCCGCCCGGAGCGACATCCGGGACGAGGACGGGTCCCTGGTCTTCGACAAGTCCTGGATACGCCTCTGCCGCCGCATCGTCCGGGACTTCAAGTTCCGGGGCAGCGATGCGGATTTCACCCTGAAGCTGTGGGATAATGTCCGCCGGGGAGAGCGGCTGTATATCTCTCCCTATAAAGAAAACGCCGACATTATGTTCGACTCCTCCCTGGCCCTCAGCGCCAGCGCCCTGAAGCCTTTTGTAACGCCGTTGCTGGAGGAGATTCCCAGAGGGAAGTACAAGGCGGCGGAGGACGTCCTCCGGGGTCTTGCGAGAATCGAGCCTCTGGACGAGAAGTATATCCCCGCCAAGTCCCTGTCTCGGGAGTTTATTGGCGGAAGCCCCTATGACAACCATTAAACGGATGACGAAAGGAGCGGTACTATGAGCAAAGAGGAAAAGCTGTACGCCCTGCTGGACACCCTCTGCACCAGCGTGGAGGCGGCGGGAACCCTGGCGCTGGGGACCCTGGGCCTGGCCTGCGAGGGGGCGGAAAAGGCGGCGGAGGCCGTGCGGCTGCGCTGTCAGGCCGCCCGGGTAGAGGGCGAGATGGGCGAGAAGCTGATGGAGGCCGGGGAGATGGTCTACGCCACCCACACCGGCAGCCCAACGGAATCGGAAGAGCTGCTGGAAAAGCTCCGGGAGATTGACGACCTGAAGGCCCGGCTGTCGGAGCTGAACGAGACCCTGGGCCGGAAGCCGGAGAGCGCCGTGTGCCCCGGCTGCGGCGGGGCCGTGGAAGAAGGGGACCATTTCTGCCGCTCCTGCGGCGTGAAGCTGGACTGAGAAAACGAAGGAGGATTATCATGGAATTTTACACGTATCAACAGGTTCAGGAGAGCGCCCGGGTTCTCCGGGAAAAACTGAACGGCTTCCAGCCCAAGGCGCTGCTGATTTTGGGCTCCGGCCTGGGGGCCCTGGCGGACGAGGTGGAAAACCCTGTCGCCGTGCCCTATTCGGAGGTGCCCCACATGAAGCACTCCACCGCCCCGGGCCATAAGGGCCGGTTCCTGTTCGGGAAGCTGGCGGGGAAGGACGTGGCCGTCATGCAGGGCCGCCTCCATACCTACGAGGGCTGGTCCTTCGCCGATGCGGCCTATCCTGTCCGGGCGGCCCGGCTGCTGGGAATCGAGACCCTGGTGGTGACCAACGCCGCCGGAGCGGTGAACACCGCCTTTTCCGCCGGGGACGTCATGCTCATTACGGACCACATCAAGCTCTTTGGCGTCAGCCCCCTCTGCGGGCCCAATATGGAGGAGCTGGGCCCCCGCTTCCCGGATATGAGCCACATCTATACCCCCGCCCTTCAGCAGAAGGCCCGGGACGCGGCCAAAGCCCAGGGCCTGGATTTGAAGGAGGGCGTTTACATGTTCTTCCCGGGCCCCCAGTACGAGACCCCGGCGGAGGTAAGGGCGGCCCGGCTGCTGGGCGCGGACGCCGTGGGCATGTCCACGGTGCCGGAGGCCATCACGGCCGCTCACTGCGGCATGGAGGTGCTGGGCTTTACCCTGTGCACCAATATGGCGGCGGGAGTGCTGGAGCAGCCCCTCTCCGGCGACGAGGTCATCGCGGCGGGGGAGGCCGCGGGACCCAGGTTCACCGCCCTGGTAAAGGGCTGCCTGGAGCGGCTGTAACGGTTTGCACGGGAGGGCTGCGCCGTCGGAGGGAATCAGGTCTAAGGCGGCGCTCTCTCCCATAAAGTGGACAATGGGGCCCGCCCCCACGGGCCAAGGGCGTCCGTGCATTTTTTGAAGTATTCGAGGTAAGCTTTCCATGTCGACTAAGAAAAAACAGTCCTTTCTGGGCGGCGCGGCCATTCTGGCCTCCGCGGTGGCCATTGTCAAAATCCTGGGCGCGGTGTATAAGATTCCCTTCGGGAACATCGTCGGCCCCAAGGGACAGACCTATTTTAACGTGGCCTACAATATCTATAACGTCCTGCTGACGATTTCCACCGCCGGCCTTCCGCTGGCCATTTCCAAGCTCACCAGCCAGGCCCATACCCAGGGGCGGGAGAACCAGAAGCATAAAATCTTCAGCACGGCCATTTGGATATTCTTTGCCATGGGTCTGGCGGGATCGCTGCTGATGTATTTTGGCGCGGAGCGGCTGGCGGCCTTTATGAACGAGCCCCTGGGCTACTGGCCCATCCGGGCCCTGGCTCCCGCCGTGTTCTGCGTGTGCCTGCTGGCCTGTATGCGGGGCTACACCCAGGGCCAGGGGAACATGACGCCCACGGCCGTCTCCCAGATTTTAGAGGCGCTGTGCAAGCTGGGTCTTGGCCTGGCCCTGGCCTGGTACTTCCTCAAGCTGGGAATGGGACTGGACATTGCCGCCGCCGGAGCCATCCTGGGCGTCACGGCCGGAACGGTTTTGTCCCTGCTGTACCTGATTTTCTATCTCCTCCGCCACCGGGACCGGCGGACCTCCCTGGATGTGCCCGACAGCGGCGGGAGCCTGGTGCGCCAGATTCTGGCCATCGGCATTCCCATCACCCTCAGCAACTCCGCCATGAGCATTATCACGCTGGTGGATACCAAAATCGTCCTGGGGCGGCTGCGGGACATCCCGGCCCTGGCCGGTTCGGCGGCGGAGCTGTTCGGCCAGTATACCTTTGGCATGAACCTCATCAACCTGCCGCCCTCGTTTGTGTTTCCCGTCACCATGAGCCTGATTCCCTTCGCGGCGGCGGCGCTGACCCGCCGGGACCACCGGGAGGCGGGGCGGATTGTCTCCTCCGGCTTCCGGCTGGTGGCGGTTCTGGCCATTCCCGCCGGCGTGGGCCTGAGCGTGATGGGCGGTCCGGCGCTGCTGATGCTCTATCCCAGCCGCCAGGCGGACGCTCTGGCCGCCGGGCCCCATATGCGCTGGCTGGGCGTTGCCTGCATTTTTATGTGCCTGATGAACCTGACCAATGTTATCCTGCAGACCTACGGCAAAGAGCTGATCCCCATCTGCACGGTGATTGCAGGCGGCGTTACGAAAGTGGTCATGAACTATATCCTGGTGGGGAACCCTGATATCAACATCCATGGCGCGCCCATTTCCACGCTTTGCTGCTATGTGGTGATCGTGGGGCTGAACCTGTTCTTCGTCTGGAAGCACTCGCCGGAGAAGCCACGCTATTTCCAGATATTTGCCAAGCCGGCCGCTGCCTCCGTCTTAATGGGCGGCGCGGTCTGGGCGGTCCACGGCTTTGTGAGCCGCGCCTTGTCGGGGCGCTCCGCCTACGGGGCCAACGCCGCCGCCACCCTCTGCGGCATTCTGGCGGGAGTAGTCGTTTACGCCATTTTGGTTGTGGCCCTGCGGATTTTGCGGGCGGAGGACCTGAAAACCGTCCCTCATGGGGCAAAACTGGCAAAACTGTTGCATTTGCGCTAAAAAATTCAAAAACTGGCAAAATTAATGGAGACAATCCAACTTTTTTCGCGAAATTTCTTGCAAAGGCGGGCAATCTATGGTAGATTTTCAATGTAAGCGCCGTTACGGCTGGGAGGACCTCCTGGAAATCATGCGCCTGCTCCGGGCCCCTGGGGGCTGTCCCTGGGACGCGGAACAGACCCACGGCTCCATCCGCCGGAATTTTCTGGAGGAGACCTGCGAGGCCCTGGACGCCATCGACCGGGACGACCCGGCCGGAATGTGCGAGGAGCTGGGCGACGTTTTGATGCAGGTGGCCTTTCACGCTCAGATTGAGACGGAGCGGGGCCGCTTTACCATGGACGACGTCGTCGACGGGGTGGCGCAGAAGCTGGTGTACCGACACCCTCATGTCTTCGGCTCCGTGGAGGTGGAGGACAGCCGGGAGGTCTTGGTGAACTGGGAGACGCTGAAGCGGAAGGAAAAGTCCCAGCATACCACTGCCGACGCCATTGAGGCCGTGCCCCATACCCTGCCCTCCCTCTGGCGGGCGGAGAAAATCGCGGGGAAGACCGCCAAGGCGGGCTTCGACTGGTCCAGCGCGCTCAGCGCCCTGGGAAAGCTGGAGGAGGAGGCCCGGGAGCTGCGGGAGGCCCTGGAGGCCGGAGCGGCGGCGGACGCGCCCCACGGCGTCCGGGAGGAGCTGGGAGACCTGCTCTTTATTGCCGCCAAGGTGGCCCAGATGTCCGGCGTGGACCCGGAGGACGCGCTTCACCGGGCCTGCGACAAATTCGACGGGCGCTTCCGCCGGGTGGAGGCCATGGCGGACAGGCCCCTTGGGGAGTACGCGGAGGCGGAGCTGGTAAAGCTTTGGAAGGCCGCAAAAGATGAGGAGTCTTAACACGCGACTGCGTTAAGAATATGGAATACCAGAACACAAATGATTGCAGGAGGATACCATTCATGAACAAAGCAGAACTAATCAATGTCGTTTCCGAGGCCGCGGAGGTTTCCAAGAAGGATGCCGAGACCGTTATCACCGCTACGCTGGACGCCATCACCGACGCATTGAAGGAGGGCGAGAAGGTCCAGCTGGTGGGCTTCGGCTCCTTTGAGGTGAAGGCGCGGGCGGCCCGTGTGGGCCGGAACCCCAAGACCAAGGAGCCCATTGAGATTCCTGCCTCCAAGGTACCCGTGTTCAAGGCCGGCAAGGTTCTGAAGGACATTGTGGGCGGCTGAAGCGGGGAAAGCTCCGTTTTAAACTGCCGGCAGGGAACTGCCGGCGGTTTCATTTTCAGGAAAGGAGGGCGCGCCATGCGCCTGGATAAGTATCTCAAGGTCTCCCGCCTTATCAAGCGGAGGAGCGTGGCCAACGAGGCCTGCGACAACGGGCTGGTCTGCGTCAACGGCCGTCCCGCCCGGGCCTCCTACGAGGTGAAGGCGGGGGACCAAATCTCCCTGCGCCTGGGGGCCAGGGAGGTGACCGTGGAGGTCCTGTCCGTCCAGGAGACGGTGCGGCAGGCCGACGCCGCCGCGCTTTACAGGCAGCTTTTGTAAGAGAGCCAAGTTTACCCCGCCGCAGATGGAGGTTCTAAACCAAGCCTTCCCGCCATATCCTGTGGACAGGGAGGGACGAACCATGAACGATTACTCTGTGCCCCAAGCCGCCGCCCACCGCCTGGAACTGGACGGGCGGGAGCGCCTGACCGTCTCCGGTGTGGAGGATGTGGAGCGCTTTGATGAAACCGGCATAGTCATGACCACCGCCGCGGGGACCCTGGTCGTAACGGGGGAGGACCTGCACATTGGGAAGCTGTCCCTGGACGGGGGCGAGCTCCATGTGGACGGGAGAATCGACTCTCTGAGCTATGAGGACCAGGGGCCCGGCCGGGGCGGATTCCTGGGCCGCCTGTTCGGGTGAGCATGGGGAGCCAGGCGGCCCAGCAGCTGCTGGTGTTTGGGCAGTCCATTCTCCTTGGGGTGTCCGCCGGGCTGCTGTATGACCTGCTGCGCCCCTTCCGGGTCCGGGCGCCCCGTATCACCGGCCTTTTGGATGGCGCCTACTGCCTGGCGGTGTGCGGGGCGATGTTCCTCTTTCTGCTCCGCCGGGCCGAGGGCCAGCTTCGCGGCTTTGTGATTGTGGGGGCGGCAGGGGGCGCGGTGTTGTTTTTCTGCGCCTTTTCGGAGCCGCTGCGGCCCCTGTGGGCCTTTTGGGCGGATACGCTGGCGTTTTTGTGGCGTCTTTTCTGCCTTCCCCTGCGGTGGAGCAGAAATTTTTATAAAAAAATAGTCCGCCAGGGAAAAAACCTCTTTTATTTTTGGCGCAAATGCTTTACAATAAGAAAAAGTGGGTACAGGCCCGGGAAAGGGGACGGCAGAAATGGCAAAGCAGCGAAAAACGCCAAAGGCGGTAAAACTCCGCACGGGCCTTTTGACCAAGCTGTTAATCGTAATCCTGCTGGCCGCGCTGGTCTGCAAGGTGTACGCCCTGCGGGAGCAGGTGTGGGACGCCGAGGCGGAAAAGGAGCGGATCGCCGCCGAGGTAGAGGGCAAGCGCCAGGAGAACGCGGCCCTGGCGGCGGACATCGAGGAGGGCTGCACGCCTGAGAAGATGCAGGAGATTGCCCGCCGGGAGCTGGGCTGGCTTCTGCCAGGGGAGTACGTCTTCGACGTGGGCAGCTAGGGCCTGTTCACATAAGACAAGACGCACGCCTTTCCGGCAAATTTTTCCGGCTGCTGCGTTAAAAATTTTTAACGTACGCCAGTGCGCCTGCGAACTTTCGCCTTGCATCCGGCGAAAATTTGCTCGAAAATCCGCATGTCCATTTTATGTGAACAGATCCCAGGACCATGTTACCCCGCGAATCAAGGGAAGGAGAAACTAGAAACCGTATGGAGCCTCAGGTTGGGAGCATTCTGGAAGGCAAAGTCACCAGCATCATGAAATTCGGCGCCTTTGTGGCGCTGGAGGGAGGCGGTTCCGGGCTGGTACATATCTCGGAAATCGCCAATACCTTTGTGGAGGACGTACACGATCACCTCCAGACGGGGCAGGCCGTGAAGGTCCTGGTCCTGTCTGCGGAAAACGGGCGGGTAAACCTCTCCATCAAAAAAGCCCTGCCCCAGCAGGAACGGCGGAGTCCCCGTCCGCCCCGGACGGGCGCGGGACCTCAGTCCGGTCCCCGTCCGGCGACCCCGGCCAGGTCGGCCCAGCCGCAGATTCAGGGCCGGGGAAAACCCGCGCCCCTGCCGCCGTCGGGGGACCAGGATTTTGAGGACAAGCTGAAGCGCTTCCTCTCCTCCTCGGAGGGGAAGATGGCGGACCTGAACCGCGGCATGGACGGCAAGCGGGGGAGAAGAAGAAGATAAGGAAAACCGCCCGGAGACGGGCGGTTTTTGCTGTCAATAAAAAGGAGCCGCACGGCGAAACGGCGTGCGGCCCAAGCGGGTGGGATATTGGAAAGCTTCCTATATCAAAGTACCATAGTTTCCAGGTTTTGTAAATAGGAAGTTTTGCCGGTTTCTGTCTTTTTTTGTCAAATCGTGCAATCCGGCGGCAGGAGAAAAACGTTTTGTGAATATTTTGAAAAAACGCCGCTTTCCCCTTCCCATTTCAATACAAATATGTTATATTATACAAAAGGGCCTTCGCCAAGTCCCTGCGGCCCTTTTCACACGAAAGGAGCGATCTCGATGAAGTACACCTACGCCTGCAAGAAGGTCTCCCTCAACGATTCCATCAAGGCTTACACGGAAAAGAAAATCGCCAAGCTGGAAAAATATTTCCGGGAGGATACCACCGCGTTTGTGACATTCTCGGTGGAGAAGGACCACCGCTGCACCGTGGAGATCACGGTTCGGAGCGGCGGCGCTCTGCTCCGGGCTCAGACGGAAGCGCCGGACGGCGATATGCGCGGCGCTGTGGACGCCGCCGTGGGCTATATCGAGCGCCAGATTCTGAAGAACAAGACCCGGCTTTCCAAGCGCCTGCGGAGCGAGGGCTTCCCCGCTCCCGCCCCCGTCAGCGACTTCGACGTGGCGGAGGAGAAGGAGTTCGCCGTGGTCCGCACCAAGCGCTTTGCCGTGAAGCCCATGAGCACGGAGGAGGCCATTTTGCAGATGAACCTGCTGGACCACAGCTTCTTTGTCTTCCGCAGCAGCGAAGACGACAGCCTGTGCATCGTTTACCGCCGGAAGAACGGCGGCTATGGCCTCATCGTCACCGACGAGGAGGAGTGAGGGCCCCTGGTTTCCCGAAGTGAAAGGGACCGGCGCGGATTATACCGCGCCGGTCCTCTTTCTATCTATCCAATGGCAGGAAGGGTTAGAGAAGGGTAATACCCGCCTTCTCACAGCCCTCGATGGTTTCCCGGTCCCACAAGCTGGCCTGGACCTCGCCGATGTGGCAGGCCCCCAGCAGCAGCATGCACACCCGGGACATGCCGATGCCGCCGCCGATGGACTGGGGCAGTTCGCCGCTGAGCAGCATTTGGTGGAAGGGCAGCTTCCGCCGCCCGTCGCATCCGGCGGCGGTAAGCTGGCGGTCCAGGGCCGCCGCGTCCACCCGGACGCCCATAGAGGAAACCTCAAAGGAGCGCTCCAGCACCGGGTTCCACATGAGGATGTCTCCGTTCAGCTCCCAGTCGTCGTAGTCCGGGGCCCGGCCGTCGTGCCGTCCGCCGGATTTCAGCGTCTTGCCAATCTGCATCAGGAACACCGTCCGGTGCTTCCGGCAGACCTCTGTTTCCCGCTCCGCAGGCTCCAGCTGGGGATAACGGTCCTCCAGCTCCTGAGTGGTGATGAAGTATACGTCCCGGTCCGGCCGGAAGCTGAGGACAGAGAAGTGGTTGCGCAGTACGGAGGCCGTGTCGCACAGAGCCCCCACGATGTCCCGGACAGTATCCTTCAAATACTGGAGGGTCCGGTCGTTTTGCCCGATATGCTTCTCCCAGTCCCACTGGTCCACATAGATGGAGTGTAGGTTATCCACAATTTCGTCCCGGCGGATGGCGTTCATATCGGTAAAAAGGCCCATTCCCTGAGGGAACTCGTAGCGCTTCAGCGCCAGCCGCTTCCACTTGGCCAGGGAGTGGACCACCTGGCCCTCGGTGCCCACGTCCGGGATGTCGAAGCTGACGGGCCGCTCCACGCCGTTGAGGTCGTCGTTCAGGCCGGTGCGGCCGTCCACGAACAACGGCGCGGAGACCCGGTGGAGGTTCAGCCGGAGGGTGAGGTTGCGCTGGAAGTCCTCGTGGATGAGCTCAATGGCCCGCTGAAGTTCGTTGTTGCTCAGGGGCATCCGGTAGCCCTGGGGGATGGTGAGCTTGCTCATGTAATAAAACCAGTCCTTTATTCAAAATATAGAGCCGAAAAAGTTACAGCTTCTCCAGGCCCAGGCGGAGCCGCCGGAGGGTTTCCTCCCGGCCGAGGATATGGCAGATTTCCACCGCGCCGCCGGGGGTGACCTGTCTGCCCGCCGCGGCGATGCGGACGGGCCACATCAGCGTGGCGTTCTTCACGCCCAGGGTCTCCGCCAGACCGATGAGGCAGCCGTGGACGGAATCCTGGGTCCAGTCCGTCAGGGCTTCCAGGGCGGGAATGGCAGCCTCCAGCATCTTTCGGGAGACTTCGCCGTCGGTTTTGGATTTTTTATTGGTAAAGAGGGCGGGGTCGTAGTCCGGCAGCGCGTCGAAGAAGTCCACCTTCTCCGGGATATCCGTCAGCTTCTCGCAGCGGGCCTGGAGCAGGGCGGCCACCGCCGCCGCGTTGATGGAAGGATTTTTCACGCTCCGGCGGATATAGGGCTCCGCAATTTTGGCGAAGTCCTCCGGGGCCATGGCGCGCAGGTAGAGGGCGTTGAAGTAGGTCAGCTTCTCCATGTCGAAGATGGCGGGGGATTTGGAGATGCCGGCGACGTCAAACGCGTCCACCAGCTCCTCCAGGGAGAAGACCTCCTGTTCGCTGCGCTCGCCCTTGGGGGCCCAGCCCAGCAGGGCCACATAGTTCAGCACGGCGGGGGTCAGGTAGCCCTGGGCAATCAGGTCCTCATAGGAGGGGTCTCCGTGGCGCTTGCTCATTTTGTTGTGCTGGTCCCGCATGACGGGGGAGCAGTGGACATAGGTGGGGATATCCCAGCCGAAAGCCTCGTACAGCAGGTTGTACTTCGGGGCGGAGGAGAGGTATTCGCTGCCCCGGACCACGTGGGTGATGCCCATGAGGTGGTCGTCCACGACGTTGGCGAAGTTATAGGTGGGCAGGCCGTCCCGCTTCAGCAGAACCTGGTCGTCCAGGGTCTTGTTTTCTACGGTGATGCCGCCGAAGGAGACGTCGTGGAAGGTGGTGCTCCCCTCCCGGGGGATGCGCTGGCGGATGACATAGGGCATCCCCGCCATCAGGTTGGCGTCGATTTCCTCCTGGGAAAGGTCCCGGCAGGGGTCCGCCGCCCGGTCAAAGCTGCCGCTGTCCTCCTCGGATTCGGTCTTTTCGCAGAAGCAGTAGTAGGCCGCGCCCTTCTCCACCAGGAGCCTGGCGTACTTCCCGTAGAGGCCGCGGCGCTCCGACTGGATGTAGGGCCCCGTGGGGCCGCCTACGTCGGGCCCCTCGTCGTGGGTCAGGCCGCACTCGGCCATGGTGCGGTAAATCACGTCCGTGGCTCCTTCCACCAGGCGGCCCTGGTCCGTGTCTTCAATGCGGAGGATGAACGTGCCGTGGTGGTGCCGGGCGATGAGCCAGGTATACAGGGCGGTGCGGAGATTTCCCACGTGCATGTAGCCCGTGGGGGAGGGGGCGAAGCGGGTGCGGACCGTCCCCTTGGGGATGCGGGATTCCATGTCCTCAAAAAATCGGCTGTCGGTGGCCATAGGGTAACCTCCATATCAGGCCGGGGGAGCCCCCGGCGGGTTTGGCAGATAGATATTGCCATTATCCACGCTTTGAGGCGAAAAGTCAAGACCGCGCGGGGCTGCCTTTTCAAGATTCGTTTGCCGGAACGCCGTTTGCCGACCCCCTTCCGCCCAAATATGCGGACGGGCGGTTATCCGTGATGGATAACTGCCCGGTAAATCCGTGTTTACCGCTCCTTTACCATAACAAAATTCGTAAGGAGAATTCCCTGCCGCTCTACCCGCTGCTCTTTAAGAACCTTATATCCTCTTTTTTCAAAAAAAGGTTTTGCTGTAATAGAGGCGTGAGTAATAATATTCATTTGAACGGCCGCTTCCAACCGATTGCAAATTGCGGCGGCAATTCCTTTCCCTTGATACTCTGAGTGAACAAACAAGCGGTCAAGATAGCCTGTTTTATCTATATCCCCAAACCCTGCAATGATGCCGTCGTCAACTGCGACAATAGTGAAATGCTCTTGAAACGACTGGTCCCACTTTTTCAAATCCACCTGTCCTGCCGCCCACGCATCTAACTGTTCCCTGCTGTAATCCTTCGCATTTACCGTGTGAACCGTGTTGTAAAAAAGCTCTGCCATTTCCTTACAGTCAGACGCTTGATACTCTCTGATAAACATTTTATATCCACTCCAAATTCCGGTTTGCGGCATGATTATATCCTGGATATATGCCTTGCTATTTTCGTGAAGCCGGCGGCGGCTGGGTATTGCCGCCGAGACAAGCGGCCCCGCCGGATATCCGGCGGGGCTTTCGCTTAGACGCTTTTCAGGAACCGGAGGAAGGCATCCCTGCCCTCCGGCGTCCTCTTATAGACCCCGGCGTGCTCCAGCACCTGGGCGAAGACCAGCCCGGTTTCCTTCTGGACAATCTCCAGGGCGTTTTCCGCCGTGATGCTGTAATTGGAGGCAAAGCCCTCCGCCCAATCGGCGTGCTTTGCCGTCAGCCCGCTTTCCCGGAGATCCCTGCCGCTTACGAGGCAGTCCGCCACCGCCGCCAGCTCCTCCTTCAGCCGGGCGGGGAGGACCGCCAGGCCCATGACCTCAATCAGGCCGATATTCTCCTTCTTAATGTGGTGGAGCTCGTCGTGGGGGTGGTACAGGCCCAGGGGATACCGTTCTGTGGTCAGGTTGTTCCGCAGCACCAGGTCCAGCTCGTATTTCTCTCCCCGCCGCCGGGCGATGGGGGTGATGGTGTTGTGAGGCACGCCGCCGGTTTCGGCGAGGATGACCGCCGCCTCGTCGGTGTAGGCCCGCCACTTCCCAAGAATTTTGTCCGCCAGGCCGATGAGCCGTTCCGGCTTTTGGGAGGAAATCCGAATGACGGACATGGGCCACCTCACCACGCCCGCCTCCACGTCCTCAAAGCCGGGGAAGGAGAACGCGGTCTCCACCGGGGCCTTTTCCATGGCGAAGGTATAGCGCCCGCCCTGAAAGTGGTCGTGAGCCAGAATGGAGCCGCCCACAATGGGCAGGTCCGCGTTGGAGCCCACGAAGTAGTGGGGGAACTGGCGGACAAAGTCCAAGAGCTTGCCGAAGCACGCCCGGTCGATCTTCATGGGTGTGTGCTCCCGGTTGAAGCAAATGCAGTGCTCGTTGTAGTACACATAGGGGGAGTACTGCAAAAACCAGGGGGAGCCGTTGATGGTGATGGGGACCACCCGGTGGTTCTGCCGGGCGGGATGGTTCACCCGGCCGGCATAGCCCTCGTTCTCCAGGCAGAGCTGGCAGCGGGGATAGCCGGAGGCGGGGAGGTCCCGGGCGGCGGCGATGGCCTTGGGGTCCTTTTCCGGCTTGGAGAGGTTGATGGTAATATCCAGATCGCCGTACTCCGTGGGGGCTTTCCACTGCATGTCCCTGGCGATGCGGTCCCGGCGGATGTAGTTGGTGTCCTGGCTGAATGTATAATACCAATCGGTGGCCCGCCTGGGGTCCAGTTCGTAGTACAGGCGGAATTGTTCCCGCACGTCATAAGGCCGGGGGGTGAGCCGCCCCATCAGTTCGGTGTCAAAAAGGTCCCGGTAAACCACGGAATTCTCTTCCAGCACTCCCCGGGCATAGGCGTCGTCCAGCAGCTCCTCCAGCACCGGAGCCAGCTCGATTTTGCCCCACTCCCTGCCGGGGTCCGTGTAAATGTCGAGTTTCAACACATCCAAAATTGTGTTGACGGCCCAGGTGTAATCGCTTTCCTCAATCAGCTCCGTTTGCAGGGCATAGGAGGCCAGCTTGGATACGGCTTCGTTGACCATAGCGTCCATTCCTCTCTTAGAAAGTCTTTTGAAAAGCCTTTTCCCTTAAAAAAGGGATTATATTCATTCAGGCGACCACCACGCAGCCGCCCTGGGGGCGGATCCGGAGGACGTGGCACATGCCGGGACCCAGCAGGGACTCCATGCCGGAGTGGAAGGCGTCCAGCTTCTCCAGGGGGACGAATGCCTGAATCGTCCCGGCGAAGCCGCCGCCGTGGACCCGGATGGCCCCGGTTCCCTCCAGCAGCTCCCGGCCGAAGGCCAGGGCGATGGGAATGGCCTGCTGCCGGGGGTCGGCGGTGGACCAGGTGTTCTGGAGGTGAAGAGAGGAGGACATGCCGGAGGCGTTGACCAGGCTCAGGAAAGCCTGGAAATCTCCCCGCTCCAGGGCGCCGGCCTCCTGGGCGGCCCGGCGGTCGTCGTCATAGAAGTGGAGGGCGCGGAGGACGGCCCGGTCGCCGCACTCCCGCCGCAGGGCGGGGACGGCGGAGCGGAAGTCCGACTCAGGGACCTCCCGCAGGAGCTGTCTGCCAAAATGGAGGGCCACAGAGCGCATCTCCCGGGTGATGTCGGAGTAGTCTTCCGTCAGGTGCCTGGCGCTGTGGTCGGAGCCGGTGTCCACGATGCAGAGGGCGTGGCCGGAGCGGGCGAAGTCATAGGAGATGGGCCGGACCACGGGGCTTGCGGGATCGCCAAAGTCAATGGCCACCGCGCCGCCTACGGAGGAGCCCATCTGGTCCATCAGGCCGCTGAGCTTGCCGAAGTGGACGTTCTCGGCGTACTGGCCGATTTTCGCCAGCTCGACGGCGTCCAGCTTCCCCTGGCAGAAAAAGTGGTTGATGATGCGGCCGATAAGGATTTCATAGGCGGCGGAGGAGGAGAGGCCGGAGCCGGAGAGGACGCTGGACACGGCGCAGGCGTCAAAGCCCCCGACGGCAAAGCCCCGTTGGGCGATTCCATCCGCCACGCCCCGGACCAGGGCGGCGGAGGTGTTGGCCTCCCCGGGTCTGGGACTGAGGCTGCCCAGGTCCACCTCCAGGGCGGGATAACCCTCGGAGCGGACCCGGATGACGTTCAGCCCGTTGGGGGCGGCGCAGGCCAGCATGTCCATGTCCACGCTGGCGCAGAGGACGCGGCCCTGCTGATGGTCCGTGTGGTTGCCGCCCAGCTCCGTGCGGCCGGGGCCGCTGAACAGGGCGGCGGGGCCCTCGGGAGCGAAGGCGTCCGCCAGAGCCCGGGTGACGCGAAGGGCCCGGGCCCGGGCCTGGGACAGCCCCGCCCCGGTGTAGACGGCGGCGAGGGGGGCGTCGCACCGGCCGCCCTCCAGGGCCTGGAGCAGTTGATTGCAGGAATACATGAATTCCGCCTCCTTATTTCTAGTCCTGTCCAGTATAGTGAATTTCCGGCGGGAATACAATGGTAATTTTACTGCGTTTCCCTGAAAATTCTTAGAAGGTTTTCCCGGGAAATCAGCTCCCGCTCCCTGGAGCTCATGCCCAGCCGCTCCAGGCAGTCCAGAAAGGCCGAAGCGTGCCCGCAGTCCTCCAGCCCCGCCGCCGCGCCGTTGCCGGGGCCCATGAACTCGCAGAAGTCGAAGCCGCAGGCCACGTGCTCCACGCCCATGACCTCCGCCATGTGGGCGGCGTGGAGGGCCAGGGTTTCCGCCGTCCGCCGCCGGGGCTCCTCATGGACGAACCTGTGGTGGGCGTTGAGCCCCACGACTCCGCCGCTGTCCCGGATGGCGCGGAGCTGCTCGTCGGTGAGGTTCCGGGGGTGGGGGCACAGCGCGCGGCAGTTGGAGTGGGAGGCGGCGACCGGGCCGTGGGCCAGCCGCAGGACCTCCCAAAAGCCGCCGTCGTTCAGGTGGGAAACGTCCGCCAGCATCCCCAGCTCCTCCATCCGGCGGAGCGCCCGGCGGCCCAAATCCGTCAGGCCCTTGCCGGGCTCCTGGGCGGCCCCGGCGGCGAAGCGGTTCTCCTCGTTCCAGGTCAGCATCCCCAGCCGGAGGCCCAGGGAGGCCAGACGGTCCAGCTCCTCCGGGCCCTCCAGGCCCTCCATGCCCTCGACGGCCAAAAAGGCGTAAATCTTCCCCGCCTTCCGGGCGGCTTCCGCCTCCTCCAATCTGCGGACCACCGCCAGCCAGGGACATTCGGCAAGCTCCGCCTGGGCGCAGGAGAGCATGATTTCCAGCCGGTGGGCGGCGCTTTCCGCCCCGGGAACGCCCTCCCAAAAGGTCTGGCCCTGGCCCCGGCCGTACCAGAGGGCCAGGACCAGTCCCTCGATTCCGCCCCGGCGAAGGCGGGCCAGGTGGCGGCGCTCCAGCACCCGGGTCTCCCCCGCCAGGCGGCGGCGGGTCACGTCGTAAAGAAGGTCGGAATGTCCGTCAAAGATCATAGCAAGGCTCCTTTCACCCCGGCGGAAGGGCCGGGGCGCTTTATTGTATTCCAAACGGAGGCGGGATAGCAAGGGGCTTTCGGCTTTTTTTCGGAAAATCTTGTCTACCCCCTATGCAAAACCGGAAAAATACGTTAAAATAGGAATTGCTGTAAAATGCCATAAGAACGACATCTTCGGGAAAAGGGAGGTCACGCGATGACAAAACCTGTATACCGGCGGGTGCTGCTGAAAATCAGCGGCGAGGCCCTGGCCGGAGACAAGCACGCCGGACTGGACTTCCAGATGATTGGCCGGGTCTGCGACGTGGTGAAGGAATGCCTGAGCCTGGGCGTCCAGGTGGGGCTGGTGGTCGGCGGCGGCAATTTCTGGCGCGGCGCCAAGGACGGCGGGGGCCGCATGGAGCGGACCCGTGCGGACCACATGGGCATGCTGGCCACGGTTATGAACTGCCTGGCTGTGGCCGACGTGTGCGAGCAGAAGGGCATCCCCGTCCGGGTGCAGACCGCCATTGAGATGCGGCCCATCGCCGAGCCCTACATCCGTTCCCGGGCCATCCGGCACCTGGAAAAGGGGAGGGTGGTTATCTTCGGCTGCGGCACCGGCAATCCCTTCTTCTCCACGGACACCGCCGCCGTCCTCCGGGCCGCCGAGATTGGCGCGGAGGTGATTCTCCTGGCGAAGAACGTGGACGGCGTCTACTCCGCCGACCCGGTGAAGGACCCCAGCGCCGTGAAGTACGACTCCATCAGCTACGACGATGTGCTGGCCCAGCACCTGATGGTCATGGACACCACGGCCACGTCCCTCTCCATGGACAATCACATCCCCGTGCTGCTGTTCGCCCTGAAGGACCCGGAGAACATCGTCCGGGCCGTCTGCGGCGAGAAGGTGGGCACGATTGTAAAAGAATAACTGCCGGGACCATACACAGGATTTGAAAGTATTGAAAGGAGCGTCTCTATTATGTTGAAGGACGAATACAAGGTATACGAGGACAAAATGAAAAAGAGCATCGAGTCCGTGGCGGCGGACTTTGCCTCCGTCCGGGCGGGCCGGGCCAACGCCTCCGTGCTGGACCGGATTATGGTGGACTACTACGGAAGCCCCACACCCATCCAGCAGATTGCCGCCATCTCCTCCCCGGACCCCCGGACGCTGCTGATCTCCCCCTGGGACGGCTCCGCGCTGAAGCTGATTGAAAAGGCGATTCAGAATTCGGATTTGGGCATCAATCCCCAGAACGACGGCAAGGCCCTGCGCCTGGCCTTCCCCCAGCTGACGGAGGAGCGCCGCAAGGAGCTGGTGAAGCAGATCCGCAAGTACGCCGAGGGCGGCAAGGTGGCGGTCCGGAACATCCGCCGGGACGCTATGGACAACTTCAAGAAGCAGGAGAAGAAGTCCGAAATCACCGAGGACGAGCTCAAGCAGGTGGAGAAGGACTTCCAGAAGCTCACCGACGAGAGCTGCAAGAAGCTGGACGAGCTGCTGGCGAAGAAGGAAAAGGAACTGATGGCGGTCTGATGGCGGAAAACAGGAACGAAACGGGGCGGCTGGCGCCGCCCCGCGCTAATGGAGCGGCGCGGGGGGAAACC
>CATLJA010000049.1 GCA_949959305.1 uncultured Oscillibacter sp. | reverse complement strand
CTCCAAAGCTGATATCACGATCTCGCCAGTCCATTCTGCTAATGGCTGCAAAAAATTTTCCCACAACCATTTTGCCATGGGTTCCAGAGCCGTCAAGATTTCGGTCAGCGCCTTGACAGCGGCTGTCACGAGCTCGATTCCAACAGGTGCCAGCTCTTCCAAAAACCATTCTCCAAGAGGAAGGAGGATATTTTCGTAAGCATATGCTAAGCCGTCTGTCATGACCTCTACTAAGGGCACGATAGCTTCTAGCAGTCCACGGAACGCAGATACGAGCGGCTCTAGATCAAGTTCTTGCGCCCACATCAGCGTTGCCTCTGAAATCCTTTCGATATATCCAAGATATACTTGTGCAATATCCAAAAGCGATTGCCAGATGGCCTCTCCATTTTCATTTGCCTCCCAGGCTTCTCGAAAACGATTTGACAATTCGGACACGACGTTCAAGACATTGCTGATGATGCTATAGATCGTGTTCAGAATCTCAAGCCCTGTTCCGTTTGACCAAACACTGACAAATGCGTCTGTAATGGATTTGATCAAGCCCCAAACAGACAGGAACATGTTTTTTACTGCGGATATCACCTTCCCACCATTTTCTTCCCACGACGCAGCAAACACTTGCCAGATCTTTCTCGCTGTGCTTTCCAACCACTCTAATTCTTTTTTCAAAGCTTCAATAGAAGATAGTAGCTTTGGGGATATTTCCGCATCAGGAAATAGCTCTCCTCCTCCCTCTATTTCGGGAAGCGTCAGTCCTTCACCGCCTATCCCCATCTCGTTTGCAGCGCCACTGAGACTGTTCGATGCGTTATCAGCCAGTATGTTCAGTTCGTCAAAACCGGCCAAGACTCCTTTCATGTCTTTTGCGGCTTGTTTTGCTGCGCTACCAGCGCCAGCAGTGGATCCCGCCAGCTTGTCTGTCGCATCGGCGGCAGCTCCTGCGGACGTGGCGATTTCGGATGTAGTCTTGACCTCTGGAGATCTCCCAAACAACAACGCTGTCACCTGAGCAAATACGCTGGCCAGTTTTGTCAATGCTGCGATGATGGCGTTGATGCTGGGCAAGACTGCCTGAGCGACGGGTATCAGGGCGTTTCCCACCGCGATGCGCAGTTGGTCAAAGTTGAGTTGGAGGATGCGGATCTGGTTGGCAAAGCTGCCGGACGTGCGGGCAAAATCCCCCTGGGCGTCCGCTGTAACGTCCAACAGATAGTTATACCGCAATAGATACTGTTCTGTCTGAGACATGGCGCTATAGGCTTTCGTCATACCTTTAGAAAGAGCATACGTCTCCAGATTCGCTACGCTCAGATTGATGCCCAGTTGCCTTAACGGCTCGATCTCTCCGCTGATACCAGCTCGGATCTTTTCAAATGCCACATCTGTGTCCAGGTTGTAAAAGGATGCTATGTCTCCCGCCAACCCAGTCAGCGCCATGGACATCTCCTGTGCTGCCTGAGTAGTGAATCCGGACGATTTGAGCATTGCCCCAAGCGTTCCCGTGTATTGCTTCGCGGCCAGCTCTGACAAACCAAAGGCTTCTGCCGCAGACTGGGCAAATTCCTGTATCTGTGCGGCTCCTTGCCCAAAAGTCACATCGATCACGTTCTGGACTTCTTCGATGTCGGAGGCCAGTTTGATGCTCTCTTTGGCAAAGTTTATGATCGCGGCAGTGCCGAACGCCATCGCCACCATGCCGCCAAGCTTTTTTAGGGTGTTCCCAAATTTGTTGACCAAGCTGGTCATCTGCGTCAAGCCCCGGTCAAATGGGCTGTGGTTCAAGTCTGCTTTGATACGAACAGAACCGTCGTAGCCGAATGCCAATATCTCGCCTCCTTTCATTTTTAGATAAGTGCGATTTTTAACCTATCTTTTTTTGTAGGATACTGAGTTGCTGATACCCCAGAAAACCACACTTCTTGCGACCATTACCGTTACGATCACAAGATCGTCACTCGATAGAGTAGATAGCTTCTTTCCCGGTGAAGCCCATGACCAAGAGAGAAAAGCCGTCGCGGTTCATGAGATACTCCTTATAGGACTTTCCGCGCTCCGTATCATAATAACTGCGGATAAACATAGATTTCACCAGCGAATTTTCGCTGATGAGTTTTTCGATCGCTTGCGTTACGTGCTGATGCTGTTTCCCAAACCGCTCCGCAATCACTCTGCTGCTGACAACGGCCATATCATCATGAGATCTTCGAGGCACGCCTGGATACTTTATTTCAGCCTTTCCATAAATTCGTCGATCTCAGCCTGCTCTTCTGGCGTATACCCGCTGGACAAAGCGAATCTCTTTTTCATTCGAAGGAATTCAGCTCTTTTTTTCTTGTCTATTTCGGAAAGGTCTGCGCTGCGGATCTCAATGACGCCGGAAAAAGCCGTATCTTTGAGCTCGCCGAGCATAGAGATGAACTCGAACCAATGGAGTTTCTCCTTCGTGATATCGATGTGGAACACCTTTCGGAAACCAGACGCGATCCGGCCTGCATCCTGCTCAAAAGAATACAAGGGCGGCTCATTACTTGCTTCATCTGCTGGAGATGGGTCGCCGCATGACAGGAACCATGACAACCCGTCGAGGGCGGTTTGAAGGTCGGGCGGGATGCCATTCCCGTATAGCAGATCGAGCGCCGTCCAGGTCTTTTCACTGTCAGACAGCTCTGGATCGGAGACGCAAAGTTGTATCTGGACCCCTATCCGGTAGTCCGTTCGAATGAGCCAACCCTCATAATCTTCGGGCAGTCGATCCAGCAGGGCGTTATACATTTCCCACCCTGCTGGCGCTATATTTGCTCATGCGGCGCGCCCGCTCCTGTCCGGCTTCGTTGAAGTACGGAATGAGCTGAGTAAAGAAATCATCGTACAGCTCAATTCCAGGGACGATATCTCCAAATACCTTTTTGCATGTCCCAACTCCAAAAAGGCTGTCGATCTCATCCATGATGTTCTCATGCACCTTGCGCCACAGAGCGGCAGACGCCCTCATGTGCCCCTCGCTTCCCTTTTCATATCGATCGTCGATCTTCTCCGCCTCTGACGTTGCCGTGTTCGCTTGTTCTTGCACTCGGTCCACCATGGCGAAAAAGCGATCCGGGAAACTGTTGTCGCCGAAATCAAGGACGATGTACTCCCCGTTGTCATTGACCTCGATGCGCTTTGCGCTTGTCTTGACGCGAATGCCGGCCATTTATCGCTCCTCCTCTTCGAAAACGCCCCTGGAGGACGCCCCTTCGGTAAACGTTTTGGTCTCAGGTTCGAAAGTCCCCTTTATCCCGCTGCCTCTCCAGTTAATGGTATAACCGATGGACAGGGGGTCGGAGGCCGAGCCGCCATAACTGTCGATCTGTATAGAGACAGGCTGTCTGGTGGCTGCATAAGACCCACTTGTCTGTTTGCCAAACACGTCCACCAGGACCACATCGCTGTAAGCGTCAGAGCCGATTGGAAGCGTTTCCCGCATATCGTTCACAAAATCGAAAACGGGGTCTCCGGGCACCGCCTGAGCCGTCACGGGAGCGTTGGGCTGATACCCGGTCATGTCGGTATTGGCGACGTCTTCATGTATGTACTGATTGGTGCTGGTCTGGGGGTTATAAGCGATGGACAGCTCTGTCACGCCAGGGCCGATGATGCCATAGGTCGCATCTGCCTCTTTTGGCGTGGTATTCATAAACATTTTGAATGCGCTTCGTTTTTCTGCCATGATTTCCTCACTTTCTATGTGCCGACCTCATAGGTCATCCGCATGAATATTTGATGGTCCTCCCAACCGCGCTCCATTCTGGCGAACAAAGACGATCGAGCGGTCTGTTCAAGCTCCCGAACTTTTAGCCCATCCCCTATGTCCGGCTTTTGACTGCTGGCCCAATCTCCCAATGCGTTCAGCAATTCATCAGCCCCGAGCCGCAGAATTGTGGTGGAAGGGTTTACACGATAGACGATCTTGAACTGATACTCCGCTATATAAGAATCGTCTATGAACCGCTCTATGATGTACGTGCTTTGGACAAGAGACAACGCCATACATTCGAGTTCTGCGTTCATAAACTCGTAATCGACGCGAAAGATAGACAGCGGGATCTCCGGGAACGTGTTCAACCATTTCAATATCTTGCGGGATATCTGATCTTCCTCTTTGGCTATTACGAATTCCAAAGGCTTATCATCGGAACTCACGCTGCATCACCTCCCCCACTACTCGTCTCCACTTTGGAAGATTCTGAGCTTTAGACGCCTCGAACCAATGGGATTGCGCCTTGCTGTGGACCTTTTTCTTGATATCAAGGTCTCTTCCGCCTGGGTCTATCACTTTTGACGCCCCCTTTGGCGCCCACGTGCTGCCGGTGTCTGGGTCGATCATAAGTTTCCCGTAGTAGAGGAAGCGAGCATAAGGGCCTGGATAAATGATGGTTCCTTTATGCACTATTGTTCGATTTGAGAGGGATTTCGATCGCGCTGGGACATATGGCTCCGTGTCCTTCGCGATCTGGATCGATACGGCGTGCTCAGCTCCTGATCCAGCCCAAAAGATCTTTCTGTTGAGGCGTTCCATATCTTTTTTGAATTTTTGAGAATCTAACGTGAATTTGATCCCTGCCATCAATTTGCCCCCACTTCGAAATGCTGCATATCTGGACTCCCAAAATCTTTTTCATCGATTTTTGTGATGTCGTATACATGGTCGTACTTCATCTCGATGAAATCCATAGCTTTATCTGGCTCCACGGCCTCTCCCTTTACAAAAAAGGTGTTACCACTCACGCCAGGTTCTTTGCTGGTGATTGCAAGCGTCCAGAAGCCAGATTTGTCCTCCACACGCCAAAATTCGATGGGAGGTATGTACCGTTTTCGCTTCCCTGTGACAGCATTCACTGCCTCTACAGAGAACGGTATATAAAGAGTCGCCGCATCTGCTCCTACCAAACCGCTCTTCTGCACATTTATGGCTTTGCAAGCCTCGAGAAAGACTCCTCGTAAAATGGTAATGTGGTTTACGATCGTATCATCATAGTCTGGGCCATGGATGATCTCCACGTTGTACAACGTGATCGTATGGGGGAACATGGCAGGACGGCGGGCGTTTGCCCGGCGAGGGCAGTTCATTCGGTGCGGTGCAGGCATGGATAAGACCTCACTTTGAAGATTGGCGCGAACGCCGGGAGATTCCCCAGGTACAGCAGCAGCGCGTCCCGCTTCCGGCTGTCGATGACCTGCATGTCGGCGGCGGAGACGGTCGCGGACTTGTAGCTCCGCGACCAGCCCCCTACCGCTTCGCTGGACACCTGTGCGCCCCCTTGATACGCGCTGGCGGTCATGATCTCTTCGTCCAGGAGGATGTCGGCGACGGCGCAGGAAGCCTTTTTGACGGCCTCCTGCTGCCAGCCGTCCACCCGGTCGGAGACGCCGCCGGTCACCGCCCGGATGTAGTCGGAGGCCCGTTCAGACAGCCGGGGGAAATCCTCCTCCGAGATCGCGTTCCCGAAATAGGCGTTCAGGTAGAAGTCATAGTCGGCATACATCCCATGGGCCTCCTTTCCTTACAGGCTTACGCCTTCCATGACCGCCCGCGCCTCAAGGGCCGCCAGATAATCGGCCATAGCACGGGTCTGGATGTTGTACGTGCTGCGCGGGCAGGTGGGGGTGAACGGGAGCGTACCCGCGTCCCACTTATCCAGCATTGCGTTCAGCTTTTCAAACCGGATACGCAGTTGCTCATATTCGGCCTTAAAGCGCTCCTTGTAGTCAGTACTCTCCATCATAGAGACGGTATTTTTCAGTTCCATAATTGCCCCTCATTTCTTACTTGATCTTGGCCCTCTGGGCGGTCTGCTCGTCGTTCAGGGCGGCGGTGGCCGCATCCGGCTTGACCGTAGCGATCCACAGGCTGTTGGGGTCGTACAGCAGGGGCATGAACAGCCCGCTGGCTTTGGTCCACAGAACAGCAGGGTCCCATTCCATCTTTTGGGTCACGTAGACATACGGAGCCTCGCCGCTGGAATTGACGGGGTAAAATCCGGCCAGCCGGGTTTCAGGCGGGTCTCCCCAAAGCCCCGTGCCTACGCGGCCTGCGGGATTCGTGGAGAAGAAGGAGATCTTGTTGTCGGGGAAATACCTCTTCTTGGTGATGACCGGCCGTCCATCGCTCCCCAGCTTGGCGTCTGCACCATAGGTCAGATCATGGGTGACGATTCGGCCCAAGCCATATTCTTGCTCCAGGTGGGCGTAAAGCGTCGTCTTGCCCAAAAGAGCCCCCGCGCTGAGGTTCCCGGCGATCTCCTTCTGAAGTGCGACATTCCGGCGCATTTTGGTGATGTTTTTCCGGGAGGTGATAAAACCGCTCAGGGTCACGCCTGCGTCAGAAGCCTCATCGATGATGCTCTGGATCTGTCCCGAAATGTCCGCATCCTGGGAAAGATCCAGCTCAAAGCTGGTGTGGCCTGCGGGCACACCGTAGTCCACAGGGATGTCCAGACCGTTCTCTTTGATGGTGATTTTCCCGGTGGCCAGCATCTCCGATTTCGCCACCTTGGAGCGGGTAAAGACCTGCTCCGCCAAACGGATACCGTCATTGAACACATAGTCCCGCAGGGCGTCACGTCCCTGCACACCGTTGTCCATGTACTCCTGCAAAAGCTCGCTCTGGTCGATCTTGACCTTGATCAGTGCTTTCTTGATGCTGTGCTTGTCCACCGGGATATGGATGGTCTTATTTGCCTCCGTATCAAAGGCATGGAACTGGGCCATGATGGCGGTCTGATACTCCGCCGCAATGGACTCCCACTTGGCGATGATATTGTCCGTGCGGATATCGCCGACCAAGCTGTCGATGGGGTCGGTGGACCTGGTCACATTGAAGCCCACATCCAGCCATTCCTCCTGGGGGATAAAGCCGTTGAACTCTTCAGCCATATGCTGTCACTCCTTTCAGTAGGGCCGGGTCACGGAAGGGCTTGCGGCGATGAACACGAATCCCTTCCCCGCCAGGGCTGTTTTTGCCGCCTCGGCAATAGCCGCAGGCAACCGGTCTTCGTACACACGCCCAGCCAAGACAACGCTCCCAGGCATATCGCCGGTGGTCACGTCGATATCCTCATAGAGGATGCCTTCCGCTGTGGCGTCATTGGCGGGCCAGACAGTCCCCATAGGAACATACTTGCTCCCGTCTTCTCTGGCTGTCGCTCCGGCCTGCTCGATCTGGCGGGTCTTGCGGACCACGCCCCTCTCGCTCTCTAAGAACCAACCGGGGGCGAATACCCGCCCCATCTCTGCTGCTCCGATAAAAGACATGTTTTGTCACTCCTTTTTTTCTTCGCCATAAAGGCTCGTGTGGTACTCAGCGGCCAATCGTGCCGCTCTGCTTGGGGCTTTGGGCGGCGCTCCATGCCCTCCGCCGCTGCCGGACCCGGTAGCGAATCGGGGCACGGGCCTGTCCGGGGCGAACGCGTCGGGGTCCGCCTCGCGCTGGGCCTTGATGAAGTCGTCCAGGCCGGCCAGCTCCCCGTCCTTCAGCTCCAGCTTCTGCTCCTTCAGCGCGGCGGTGAAGGCCCGCTCCGCGCTCTTGGAGCTGAACTTGAGGGACTTCCCCGTGATGGCCCGGGCGATCGCGTCGGAGTAGTCCCGGTCCGCCAGCTTGGCGGTCAGCTCGCCCGTGTCTTTTTCGTACTTGGCCTGGAGGTCCGCGAGCTGTTTCTGCACTGCCGCAACGTCGCCGTTGGACTTCTTCAGCGCCTCCAGCTCCGCTGTGGCCGCAGAAAGCTTCCCCTGCGCGTCCGCAAGGTCGGCTTTCGCCGCGGTGGTCTTGGCCTTCTCCTTTCCGATGTCCGCCATGTTCTCGTCCAGGATCTTGTCGATGGCGGCATCCTCAAGCCCCAGGCCCTTCAAAGATTCTCTCGTCATGGTCTCTCCTTCACCGCTTCGCTTTTTTCGCGTGGGTCGCTTCCACTGCGGCCCCGTAGTTTTGCGACTTCGGGACGGTCAAAAGTTGTATAAAAACCGCTTGTGCGGGTTTTACCAAAAGAAAAAGCGTGGTCACTCACCCATTTCTGGATGAATAACCACGCTCGGCTCTTCGCCGTCAACGCTTAGACGGCGGAAAAGTATTTACTTTTTCAGTCCCTTTTTATTTGCCCAGTCGAGCCATAACCCACATTTGTTATAGTTTTCACAGCGCGGGGTTTCTTCCCCTTTGTGCTTGCAGGTATAGCACGGGAAACCGCACATCGGCGATTGAAAAAATTGCTCTATGATTTCCGGCGGGACAAGTTCCGCAGGAAAAAGCCCAGCATTACAAAGATTCCCGTCAAACATCCTTCTTCACTTCCTCCCGCCGCACCCGTACAACCTTCACGCCGTCCTTGACGGGGATTAGCTCCACGCGCTCACCACGGGCAAGGACGGCTTCGGCAGCTTTGATGTCCGACGGTCTCAGAATAGTTCCTTTTTTATCCGCCATAAAGCATCGGCGTTCCATCTGCGTTCACGAGTAACGTAAAATTATTTGATACAACATACATAACCTTTGTATCTCTGTGGAAAACAACTTTCCAGGAAACCCCTCTGTCGACCTCAATAAACGTTCCGGTTGGTTTTTCTTCTTGCTTATTGCTTTCAATTCCACTACTTTCCGACGAACTACATCCAAGCAAAGAAAGCATAATCACGAAAGTTACTACCATATATTTAATGCATTTCACTTGTAAATCACCTTCATTCTCTCCCGTTGCTCCGGCAGTCCCGCCGCCTTGCTGAACTCGATGTATTCCTTACTCAGCCGCCGCAAGCGGATGTTTGTTGCCTGAGCGTCCTCCTTCAGACCCGCCGCCTCGAAAGCGGTCTTGCGGCGTTTCAGCTTGCGAACGGTGCGCTCGATCTGGCGCTGCTTCTGGGTAGCCTGATAATCGTCGTATTCCCGGCCCTCAAACTGGATTTTAGGCCGGTTTTCCGGCTTCATGGCCTCCAGCTCGGAATCGGTGTAAGTGCGCTCCGAAACGCCCTCTATAAAGGGCCAGTAGGAGTGCCTGCAGTTGGCTCCGCCTATGCCAGTCACGGAGCCGTAGCCGCACGTCTTTTCAAAATCGGGGTATTCTGCCATTGCATCACCTCCTGTCAGTAATAGAATAATGTTACCCGCCTTTTTGCACAGTGCAAAAAGATACTTTTCCAGTGTTCGAGCATATTGTACGGTTTCATCACAATGTAATTGTGGCCTTGCATATCCATGTAAAGGTCTTTTATTGCATTGTAAATCCGTCGGCACTCTTGCGGGGTAAATTTTCCATCACAATCGGAGTGAAAAAGTAGCAAATCCAAATCGTCATTGCAGATTTCATTCCACCTGTTCTCTTGTTCTTCAGTCAATCGATTCCCGGCGCACATACTCTCGAACATTTCCCCGATTTCCTCATTGTAAGTACGCGCCAAATTTCGGAGAAACAGTCCGTATGTCAAATACCCGCAGTTAAATTCTGTTTCTGCGGTCAATCCTTTAGCTGTTGCACAAAGTCCCATCCCTACTCCTTCCCCGTGCTTTCCAGATACATCTTGCAAACAGCCATATGTCCGCAAGCAATCACACGTTCTATCTCCCCACAACCGCAAGGCGGAGCGTAGTACATACTCAATCCCTTAATGCCGGATGGGTCAAAGTGTTCACAGGTCAAGCAACATTCTCTCAGCTTAATTTTTATTTTTTCCATCGGTACACCTTCCCTTGCCATTTTGCATGGTTCTCCCAGCCGTTTGGCCCGTCTATGTTCCGCGCCCCCAGGTGGGCCGTCACTTCCAGCAGATCCGTCTCCAGGTAGTCCATGGACTGCTCCCGGTACTTCTGGTTGAGCTGGTTCACGCCGGTCATCACCGCGCGGCGAATGCAAACGTCAAGCTGTTGGATGCCTCCGCGCTCGTACTTGACCGCGTTCCTGACCGGGGCTCCATTTTTATCGAACGCCACGCACAGCCCGCTCTTCGCCAACTGCCGCACGGCCTCGCCGATGGCCTGGTCGTAGCTGATCGCGCCGGACATGATCTGGAGCTCCGCGCTGTCCAGGGCCCACTGGTACGCCTTTGCTGGCGGAAGCATGACCTTGTGCCGTCCGTCCCGTACCAGGAACCCCATGGACCGGGTGAGGTTGGTGAATCCATCGACAGTCTGTCGCCGGATGGCGTCGATATCCCGTTCGTCCACCAGCCTCTGCGGAAAGGTCACCTGCGCGATATCGATCATCGATGTGTAGTATCTTTGGTTACGCGCCACTACATCGTCCAACAGGGCCTCCAGCTTGTCCATGCCGACGCCGGTCGTCTTGGAGATGGCCCTCTTGATGTCCTCCAGATCCACGCCGTGGGAGCGCAGGGCCCGGACGTCCTGGACCGTGACCTCGTTCAGCTCGCCGGCCAGACGAAGCCTGGAGCAGATCTCCTCCAGCAGCTTCAGCTCCAGGCCCCGGAACAGCTCCGCCAGCTCTTCGGGGAGGGCATCCAATATCTCCGGGCTGAACGGATAGCGCGGCATTTACTCCACCTCGTCCTGTTCCTCGTCCGTCATATCTTCCATATCCGGTAGCATCTTCCGGGCGGTCTCTTCGTCCACGCCGTCCCACTTCATGACGAAGGCGACCGGCTTCATCAGTCCAGCAGCCACCCGCTGCATATCCATCGCCATGTCCTGCCGCCTGGTCTCAGGATCGTCCAGGACCCCGTCGCCCCAGTTGTATCCCACGCTGTACTCCCCCGCTGGAGCAAGCTGCGCCAGGTCGCACCACGCGTCCATAGCGTAGATCAGATCGTCCAATGCCGCCTGGAACGTTTCCTGGATGCAGTCCTCCGTCACGTACTGCCGGTGTTTGGTCATGATCTCCTCGGTGGCCGTCTTGTTGACGGACTGCGGGTCGGAGATCGTTCCGAAAGCGAGCCCCACATTGAACTCGACGATCTTCAGGATATATTGGAGCCCGTCATATAGTGCAGCGTTCCGCAGCTCTGGGCTGAACTGCTCGAACAGATTCCCGTCGCTGGTAAAAGCGCCTTTCAGGAAAAGCCGGTCTCCGATCTGTCCTGCATCGATCTGCGTGGCATCTGAGAAGATCTTCCGCTCCCCGCTCTTGAACTCCCACCAGATACGCTCCCACTGAAGGTCCGCTTCCCGGATGAGGTCCATCACCGCTCCGGAATACACGGAGACCCCCATAGGCGAATCGGGCTCCACCCGATTGGCTATCGGCGGCTTGAAATAGGAGAACAGCGGGCCGGTCAGACCTTCGATCTCCTTATGCTCCTCCAGTCCTGCCCATTCCTTTATAGCATCGAGAGGGACCTGAGCACCGATGCCGCCGTCCCGTCCGCTGCGGAATGCTTTGTTTTCCACCACGTAGACCTTGCTGCCATCCTCGCGTATCTGGAAGTCGTGGTGCTCCAGCTTGACGAACCAGTCTTTCCCCTGGCGCACAGGTTTGCTCTCAAACACGCCGCCTATCGCCTTGCCGGCCCCATCGAAGCGGGTCGGCGTGAAGCGCGTGGTGAAAGCGTCCACCAAGATGCGGCCATCTTCCGGGTACGGCTTGAGGCACACCCCGCCCAGGCAGAGGCCCAGCTCCAGATCGATCCCGAACCTTGCCACCGCCAGTTGCATCTGCCGGTCGATGTACTTCGCCCTTTCGCTGCCGGACACGGCCACAGAGAACTCCGTCAACGCATGACGGGCCAGCTCCCGACCGATGGCCCCCGGCAATCCCAGCGGCCGCACATCGCAGCTCTCCCAGGGAGGGTGGTCGATATACATGGAATACCAGAGGTCGATAGCGTCCTCCATCTTCCGGGAGGCGGCAGGGAGCACACTGAACTCCTTCTCGATGGTCCCGGCAGGGATCGTCACTCTATCCTGTTTCGTGTAGCCGAACTTGTTCAGCGCCCATTCGATGATGCCCATGTATCTCCCTCTCTTGGATGCGATATCTCCCCCGCCTCATATCAAGATCGCGGGGGCCTGGTTCGCCATGCGCCCCACTATATCGGCGCTTATGCCATCCAGCAGCTCTCCGACCTCGGCGGCACTGTATGTACGCTCCGTCGCCTCGGGGAGAGGGAGCACCGCTTGCCCGCCGGTCAGCTCCGCGCTGGCATAATGGGCACAGATCGCCTTGTACTCTGGGATGGGGTTTTCCTTGGCCAGCTTCATCCACATGGAAGCCACACGGGCCCGGGCGTTCTTCGCCTTGGCTTCGGCAAGCGCGGCCTTCGTGCCGTCCGTCAGGACGCTGGCGCTGTACGAGCCGGTCTTACGGATCGCCGGGAGGACGGTGCCCGTCACCCACCGGCGGAACTTCTTCGCGCCAGGGAGCTTGCTGGACAGCACCAGCGAATACAGGCCGCTCTCGTTGATGACGGTCATGTTTCGGTTTTGGCTACCGTCGTGAATCGCGACGGTAGCTTTGTCCTCTTCATCGATATGGACTGCCAGCGCGTCGCGGGAGTTGCTGTACCCCAGCGCCGCAGCCACATCCTTGCCGACCATCCACGGTTCTCCGTCGATCTCCACAGCGCGGACAGTCCCAAACTCGGGATCGTTGAAAATCATCAGTTCATTCATGATGGATATCCTCCTCTTTTTGATGGCCGAGCCATTCACGCCGCCCCGACGAACAGCAGCCGGAAGGTCTCCCGCCCCTTGGGCGTCACCATCGTCTGGGTGCCGCTCCACTGGGTCTTTTCGTTGAAGCACTCCTTGACCTCGAACAGGCCGCTATCCACATGCTGGGCATAGGGCATCAGCTTGCCACGCTTGTCCCGGTAGATGTACTTCTTGTTGAGCAGGAACTGGATGAAGTCCCGCTCCCTGACCTCCAACTGCTTCGCCGTCTCCCGGAAATTGGTCAGCAGGTTCCGATCAACCAGTTCATCGAAGTAGTCCGCTTTGGGCTTCATGACCTGCGTCTCCACTGTCAGGGCGGAGTTGGCGATCTCCAGTGCCGAGATGCGGGCCTCACGGTCAGCCAGAGTCTTTTGCGCCACCATCAGCGCTTTTGCCATCAACTCCTCTGGAGTCATGTTCTCCTGCCTATAGATGTATCCGCCGTTGCGGCGGATGGAGGGAAGGACTTCATCAAAGATCCAGATCTCGAACTCCTCCGCCCCCGGCAGCTCAGACTTGGCAGCCAAGCGGTAGATATCGCCCTCGGGGATAAAATTCATTTCCTGATTTCCGCCGGGAGTATGGATATAACGTTTCGTTACACCCTTACAATGGTCTGTCAGAGCTTTACTCGAATTCTTGTAGCCCAACGCTTTTGTCGCGTCGGACCCACAGAACAGTGTCTTACCATCTTCCACGATGGCTCGGATGGTCCCAAATCGCTCGTCTTCAAAGATCTTCAGTTCGTTCATGCTAGATATCCTCCTCTTTTTTGATGGCCCATCGAAATATCTTTGTCATATGCCCGCAGACCGCACTTCCCGCGCCATGATAGTGGAGCAGAAGTACCGCATGTCGTCACAGGCGTGATCCGCTTCTTTTATCACCGTATCCATCGACGCTTCCGTGTCCCAGCGGTATGCGGCGATCTCCGACAGCAGGCCCTTGCAGTCCCTGTGGATCAGGATCCGTCCGGCCTGCAGCAGCGAAGCCGTCAACCGGATGCCATCCACGACGCTGTTGTCTGCGTCCCACACGGCGAACCTCCCGTGCCTCCGGATCGTCTCCTTGAAGCTGGCAGCGGATGGGTCCACGACGATCCGATCTATCTTCTTGTCTCCAGCCAGCTCCTCAAGACCTGTATAATGCTCTTCATCCGTGCGCTGATGGTTCCCAGGCTTCCTACTGTCATAGTAATATTCGCCGGCGCGATACGCCGTCCCCCGCCACAGGCACCAAAGCCCCGCCGAGGTCGGGTTCACTGTACCATAATCTACCGAGATGTACCATCTCCCCCGCTGGAGGGCTTGCCAGGGTATCTCGTCCATCACGTGTTCCTCTTCGCTGAACATGGGATACACCAGGCCCTCGGCAGCTACCCACAGCCCCCGGATATACCGGTCATAAAACACACCGGAATACATGGACTGATAACGGGCAAGCGTCTTATCGCTCAGGCTGGGGTTGTCGGTCATCTCGAAGTGGAGATAAAGAGCATTGTGCTCCTCCCGCTTGTCGATCCACTCCTCTTTGAACCAGTGGGACGGGTTTCCGGGATTGCAGGAAAACCAGATTCTCGCGCCGTCCACGCTACACCGGGCCAGTGCCTGATTGACAAAGCTCTCCGGCATAAGGACTACTTCGTCCAGCAGTACCCCCGCCAACGTCCGGCCCTGAATCAGAGCGAAGCTGGATTCGTCCCGTCCGCCGAACACCTCGAAGTAATTCACTCTGGGGCCCCGGCGAACCTCCAGAATCTTCTGCGAACGCCGCCAGTGGAGCGTATAACGTTTCTTGGCGTAACTGCGGGATATGTAGGGAATGACCATGTTCTCAGTCGCGCTGCCCACGGTCTTGCCGCAGATGCCGAACCGCTGGCCGGAAAACTCCCGCATGGCCCAGTCGATGAATGCCACCACCTCAATGGAGGTTTTGCCGGACCGGACCGCGCCGTCGCAGATCAGGGCATCGTAGGGGCTGTAGGGGAAGGCGAGGATTTTCTTTTGCTTTGCTGAAATCATGTGGTAACTTCAAATCTTATTTTCATTTGTGCCGGATAAAGGTCTACCTCTGGCCTGCGCTTCCCGGTCCACCGCAGTCCCCCAGCCCGTCCCACGCATTTCCATCCGGCAGCACGGAGGCTCGTCCCGTTCTCGCTCTCCAGGATGTAAGTCACCAGTTTTTTGTATCCCATGGCACGGGCCACCCTCCATGCGGCGGCGTATAACATGGAACAGGCGTTGTGGGTCCCGTCTGTGCAAAGCCGATTTACCTCCAATGTCCATCCATCGTCTAAATGGCGGGAAACAGGCCGCCCCACAATGGCAACGCCAACTATTTTCTCTCCATCGGAGCAACCGATGGAAAACTTGTGTCCCACAACAGGCCCATGGTGGCGGTGGTTTTGCTCCACAAAGGCATTTGCCTCTTTCAGCTTCATGGGAACAATTTCAAGCATCGCCCTCCAACCCCTCTCCCAATTCCCGCAGGCTGCGGCTCAGATCGTCCTCTTCGGCTTCGTCCTTCGGACCGCCGCCTATCATGGCCCATTTGTCAATCAGAGTCCCCAGCGCCGTGGTGATCTGCGCCGGACTGGCATCCGCAAGTTTATCCGGGCTGTTCAGGGCGTCCAGCCCTTTTCCCAGTATTTCACACACGATATTTCGCTTATTCTCCATGTAAGCAATAATATCAGCGGTGTTCTTCTCTTTTTTATCCTGCGCTTTCTTGGCGAAATCGGCGCAACTCGCAACTAATCGACGCACTGTGTCCTTTGAAACGCCGTTTACTTTCGCTGTTGCGCTATAGCTCTCTAATTCGGTATAGTCCGCAAGGATTTTCTTTTTTTGCTTATCCGTCAGCCTTGCTGCCATACCACCACCTCTCAATCAAAATTTATTATTCTTCATACAAAATCAACGGTCACAAGGCATAAACCTCTAGTACCATTACAAAAGAGCTATCAAGACCATTCCAGGGATTTTAGCCGCATATCCAGATAGCTGTTCCATGTCAGCGGCGGCAGTGGCATTGAGGTCCAGTTCCGGAAGCGGGAGGAGGAATTCCCCAGTGAGCTCCCTCGTGGCGTAGGCCTGTAGCACCTGCCTGTATGTACCGTCGTACTGAGCCGCCAATCGCTCCAGGATCTGAGCCTTGCGGATGCGTACATTTTCGGCGCGGGTCTGGGCCATGATCTTCTGGTATTCGGTCATGCTCCGGCTCCCATGTACTGTACTGGGGAGGAACGCTTCCGCCAGCACATCTTTGGCTTTGAGCTGATATTGCTTCAATGTCTCTGCCAGTTCCGGGTGTTCCTCTTTCATCGTGGGCGTGATGCTGATCTTTGCCAACCAGAGAGGCACAAAGTCCAGCTTGAGAGCGATCGTCTCATGAGCAGGGTCAAACACCCCTGCATGAAATTTCGTGCAACCCTCTTGTAGCACTTCATCGCTCTGGACTTTGACGATCTCTCCATTTGCTTGTCCTCTGGATAAACCGATGCCATTGCACATCCATTTGACGCCCACCCAGATCTGCCCGTCCGCGTCACGGGCCGCCATGAGTCCTGTTCCCAAGAACGGGACTTTTTTGATCTCAAGTTTTTCCATTCGAGAGGTCTCCTTCCAAGATGTGATAGAAGAGGCTGCGGGAACATACCCCGCCATGCGTTCCCTCTCACAGTGCAGCTCCCGGTCCATGCGCCGGTCCGCTGCATATAGCCCCTGCCGCTTCCCGCTACACAGAGATATGAGCTTCAAAGAACGGCACATCTCCCACATCCGGGGCAGCGGACCGAGACCCGCTGCCCCTTCGTGGTCAAGAGGAGGAGGAGCATGGGTGGGAGGATGGAGGGCTCCCACCTATGCTATCCTATCACATATCCTGACCTCCACTGACCAAAAAAGGTCAGGTCTAATAATTTGTTCTCCCAACAAGATAATCGATACTCACATGGAAATAGTTGGCGATCGCAATCAGCGAATCCATATTTGGTTTCGTTTCTCCACGCTCATATTTTTGGATCGCAGTATCTGGAAGCCCACAAAGCTGAGACAGGACTATCCTGCTCTTCCGTTCCTTTTCCCTCAATCTTTGCAAACGATACGGGAACTCATCCAACCTACATCCCTCCCCTGACATGCGGGACATCATACCCCGTTTCCCGCTTGATCCTTTGGATACAGTTCCTGACAGAACCCGGCGTACTGTCCAAGACCTCGGCGATCTGCCGGGCCGTCAAGTCCTCCCAGTCGCCCTCCATCACCGACCAGATCAACGAGCCTTTGCGGTACGG
>CATLJA010000048.1 GCA_949959305.1 uncultured Oscillibacter sp. | reverse complement strand
ACAAAAACGCCGAGCACCTGGAAAAAACACTGCATGACCTGTCCGGCGAAAAGTCCATTTTGCAGGCGGAGACCAACAAGGCCCGCAAGGCCATGCTGGACGCGCAGAAGCAGTTTGCCGCCACGGGGGACGAGGCGGACGCGCTGAGAGCGTCTTTGGCGGCGTGAGGGGGC
This sequence comes from uncultured Oscillibacter sp., assembly GCA_949959305.1. Classification (GTDB taxonomy): domain Bacteria; phylum Bacillota; class Clostridia; order Oscillospirales; family Oscillospiraceae; genus Oscillibacter. Next base: position 17,221 of record CATLJA010000048.1, on the reverse strand, counting down.
AAAAAAAGGAGCCGGGCGGCTCCTTGGGGCAGGATAGGCAGAAAGATCAGAAAAGCATCATGAACCATGGGGTAAGTATAATAAGCCCAATCAGCCCCCCCCATAAAATGAAATGGAGGATAAATTTTAACATAGGGTCATTTTTCATCCTAGTCTGGGTTTGAGAACGCATGGATTTCGAGTTGTTGGAGGGAACAAGCATCCAAAAAGCAAGAGGACACGCGCAAAGAAGACATACAATTATGGGGCCCACAGTAAATCCCACCTTCTCTAAATTTGTCAACTGCAATTACACTATAGCGCACGCATAAACGAAAGTCAACGGAAAGGAGGGCGCGTATGGCAGACACCATATCGGTCGTAATAAAACTGAACGACGAGATATCCGGCGCGCTGAAATCCATCACTAACACTACACAGGGCTGTTCAAAGGCCATGGAGGAGCTGGCGGCGTGAGGGGGCGAAAAAAAGGAGCCGGGCGGCTCCTTGGGGAAATGAAATTTATCACCAGCCAACCAAAAGCTCCAAAAGCAAAAACATGAGTAGTATTGCCCCTCCCCCCCATATGGTGAGGTTAGCTAGAAAGTTCCAGCCCCAATCTTTTTTGATGCCATTCTGCATCTGAGAGCGCCAAGATTTCGGGTTATCAGAGGGAACATACCACAAAAAGGCAAGCCACGCTACAACGAAAAGTCCAAATATATCACCGAATAGTTCAACAGTCATACCTAAGTCAGCACCAGCCTCTCATAAAAATTTGTGGAGTTTACCGATGTTTACCCTTTATTATAGGGGTCGAAGCGGATTATGTCAACACGGAGGCGAGGCGCGCATGGCAAACGGCAGCGGCGTCACCATTATGCTGCCGGTGAAGCCGAACGCCAGCGCCGGAATGAAGGCCGCCGCCAGCACGCGGCGGCCCCTATAGAAATGGGCCTTTTCTCCCTTGCGCTTTTCCCGGTTCCGTTGTAAAATATCCCCATCACTTCAACGAAAAGAGGGCCCCGCCATGCCGACTCCCCGCGCCGCCGTTATCCACGACCTCTCCGGCTTCGGCCGCTGCTCCCTGACCGAGGTCATCCCCATCCTCTCCGTCATGGGCGTCCAGTGCTGCCCCCTGCCCACCGCCTTCCTCTCCACCCATACCGGAGGCTTCACCGGCTTCACCTTTCTGGACATGACCGAGGAGCTGCCGAAGGCGGCGGCCCACTGGAAGTCCCTGGACCTGAAGTTTCAGGCCATCTACAGCGGCTTTCTGGGCAGCGAGCGCCAAATCGGCATTGTGGCGGACTTCATCCGCGCCTTCCGGGGGCCGGACACCCTGGTGGTGGTGGACCCCGTCATGGGGGACGACGGGAAGCCCTACCAGACCTACACCCCCGCCATGTGCGCCGGCATGGCCCGCCTGGCGGAGCTGGCGGACGTGATCACCCCCAATCTGACGGAGGCCGCGTTCCTCCTGAACCGGGACTATGGGGAGCTTCTGGACGGGGGCCGGGCCCTTCACGACGAGGCCGCCCTCCGCCGCCTGGCGGAGGAGCTGAGCCTGGGCGGGCGGCGCTCCGTGGCCCTCACCGGGGCGGCGCTGGCCCCCGGGCAGACCGGGGCCATGTGCTTCGACGCCCGGACCGGAAGGGCCGGGGCCGTCCAGGCGGACTTCGTCGCCCACCCCCTCCACGGCACCGGGGACGTGTTCGCCAGCGTCCTGACCGGGGCTCTGATGCGGGGAAGCTCCCTCCGGGACGCCGCCGCCCTGGCGGTGGACTTTATCCACGCCTGCGCCGTGCGGACGGTGGAGCAGGGCCTCTCCCTCCAGGAGGGCGTAGACTTCGAGCCCCTGCTGGGGCGCCTGCTTCCCCGCTGAGCGGGCGGCCCGGGAGAAGGCCGGGCCCAAGGGTCCGCCCTCTGAACGCGCAAAAAGCGTCCGAAGCGTATGCTTCGGACGCTTTTTTCACAGGGGAAACACGCGGGGAAACGGGAGTCCCGGAGGCTTACGCCGCGGGAATCACCAGAACCTGGCCGACGCGCAGGTCGTTGGGGTCCTTGATGGCGGCCTTGTTGGCCTGGTAAATCACGTTCCACTGGCGGCCGGTGCCGTAAGCCTTCTGGGCGATGCTCCACAGGCAGTCGCCGGCCTTGACCACATAATCGCCCTCGGCGGGGGCAGGGGCGGGAGCAGGAGCGGGCTCCGGCTGGGGCGCGGGAACGGGCTCGGGAGCGGGGGCGGGCTCCGGCGCAGGGGCAGGCTCGGGAGCGGGAGCGGGCTCTTCAACAGGAGCGGCCTCCGTAACCTCGACAATGGTGATGCGGCCCGCGGGCTCGCCGTAGGCGGCGGCGGTGACGGTGCCGTTCAGCGCCTCCTTGATGTAGTCCATCAGGACCTCGTCCATGGGCAGGCCCAGGTCATAGTTCACGGAGGCGGAGGCAAACGCATAGTAGGTGTCGCCGCCGGCGGCCATGAAGTCGTTGGTGGCGATGGTGTAGACGGCCTTTTCATCAAACGCGCTGCCGCCCACGGTCTGGATGGTTACCCGGTTGATGCCGGCGGGCTTGTGGTAGGTGGAGCCGGGATACAGCTCGCCCTCCGCGAACTCCTTGCCGGTGTCCACGGTGAACTCGATGCCGCTGACCTGGGGGAAGCCGCCCACGGCGGTGGGGGTGCAGTAGGTGGAAGCCTCCAGGGCCTCCAGCAGCTCGCTGCCGGTGACCTTGACGATGTTCAGGGTGTTGCCGAAGGGCAGGACGGTGTTCACGTCCTTCTTGGTGATGCCGCCCGCGGCGATGGCGGCCCGGATGCCGCCGCCGTTGGTGACGCCCGCGTCCACGGTCTCGCCGTTCTTCTCAGCGCCCCAGACCAAAGCGTCGGTGATGAGGTCACCCAGGTTGGTCTCCTCGGTGCGGTTGCCGGGGTCCCGCTCGCCGTTGAGGAGAACCTCGGTCTTGGCAAAGACCGCGCCGTAATCGTCGTCGATCTGCTTCTGGATGGCGGCGGCCCGGGCGGCGATGTCCCCGTCCTCCGCCAGGCCCTCGGCGGCCACGTTCTCCATGGTGATGCCGCCCTCGGCGCTGATGGTCACCACGCCGATGTTGGCCAGCTTGGTTCCGGTGGAGGTGATGGGCTTATCCCCGGCGGCGGCCTTGACCTCCTCCAGGGTGGAGTGGGAGTGGCCGTCGATGAAGACGTCGATGCCCTCCACGGCGTCCATCAGGTCGATGGAGCGGTTGCCCGCAGACTCGTCGTCAATGCCCAGGTGGCCCAGGCACACGATGTAGTCGCAGCCCTCGGCCTCCAGCGCCTTGACCTCGGCCTCGGCGATGGCGAACATGTCCTTGCCCGCGGGGAAGGTCACGCCCTGAATCTTGGCGGGGTGGGCCTTGGTGGCGGTCTCGGGGGTGCTCAGGCCGAACACGCCGATCTTCGCGCCGCTGCCGGCGGTGAAGACGGTGTGGGCGTTCTCCGCCTTGCCGTTTACCAGCACGTTGGCGGCCACCACGGGGAACTTGGCGTCCTTGGTGATCTCCTTGAAGTTGGCGTAGCCGTAATCGAACTCATGGTTTCCGATGGTGGCCGCGTCATAGCCCGCCATGTTCATCAGCTCAATGGCGGTCTTGCCCTGGCTGACGCTGACGGTGGGGTCGCCCTGGATGTAGTCGCCCGCGTCCAGCAGCAGGGTGTACGCGCCCTTGGCCTCATAATCGGCTTTCAGCGCGGCCACCTTGGCGTATCCGGCGATGCCGCCGTGGACGTCGTTGGTATGGAGGATGACGATCTGGCCCTCCAGGGGCTTCGCCTCCTCCTCCGCGGCGCTGGCGGTGACGCTCAGGGAGAACATCATCGCAAGCGCCAGCAGCAGGGACAGGAACTTCTTAGTCTGCATTCTTCTACCTCCTCATCTTTCAGGGCGGACTGGCCGCCGCCCTTCTTGTTGTCATTATAACACAATTTTTCCAATATAGAAAGCGCAAACTTGCCCCGGACGGGAAATTTTTTTCACCGGCCTCCCCGCCCGCTGGAAATCCGGGCGGAGCTGTGCTATACTGGCCCCATAAACTACATTCGGAACGGAGGAACACCATATGCGCACACTGTTTAAAGGCGGCAGCGTGGTTTCCGGCAAGGGCGTCCGGCGGGCGGACCTGCTGGTGGAGGGGGAGAAGGTGGCCGCCCTGGGCCGGTGCCTCAAGGAGGAGGCCGACCGGACCGTCGACGCGGCGGGCTGCGTCCTCTTTCCCGGCTTCATCGACGCCCACACCCACTTCGATCTGGAGGTGGCGGGCACCGTCACCGCCGACGGCTTCGCCTCCGGCAGCCGGGCGGCCCTCCGGGGCGGCACCACCACCGTCATTGACTTCGCCTGTCCCAACAAGGGGGAATCCCTGGCCTCGGGCCTCGCCCGCTGGCGGGAGAAGGCCGGGGGAAAGACCTTCTGCGACTATGGCTTTCATATGACCATCAACGACTGGAGCGAGAGCGTCCGGGCGGAGCTTCCCGGCATGTTCGCCCAGGGCATTTCCTCCTTCAAAATGTACATGACCTACCCCGCCATGCTGCTGGGGGACAGGGATCTCTACTGGGCGCTGAAGGAGCTGTCGGTGCTGGGGGGAATCTGCGGCGTGCACTGCGAGAACGCCGGGGTCATCGACGGCATGACGGGCGAGAAAAAGGCCGCCGGGGAGCTCTCCCCCGCCAGCCACCCCCAGACCCGCCCGCCTTATCTGGAGGCGGAGGCCGTCGGGCGGCTCCTGCGGATAGCCCAGGCGGCCCAGGCCCCGGTGGTCATTGTCCACCTCACCAACGGGGAGGCCCTGGAGGAGGTCCTCCGGGCCCGGAAGCGGGGCCAGACGGTCTACGTGGAGACCTGCCCCCAGTACCTGACCCTGGACGAGTGCCTCTACTTCCAGGAGAACTTCTCCGACGCGGCCCGCTACGTCTGCGCCCCGCCCCTGCGGGAGAAGAAGGAGCAGGAGGTCCTCTGGCGGGCCCTGCGCCGGGGGGACATTCAGACGGTCTCCACGGACCACTGCTCCTTCACCCTGGAGCAGAAGGCCCTGGGCTTCGCGGATTTCACGAAAATTCCCGGCGGCCTTCCCGGCGTGGAGACCCGGGGGGAGCTGATGTGGTCCTGCGGCGTGGCGAGGCGGAAGCTCAGCGTGGCGCAGATGTGCCGCCTCCTCAGCGAAAACCCGGCCAAGCTCTACGGGCTCTTTCCCCGGAAGGGGATTCTCCAGCCGGGGGCCGACGCGGACATCGTGGTCTACGACCCCAGCGGCGGCCACATCATCCGGGCGGAGGACTGCGAGTCCGCCGCCGGGTACAGCCCCTATGAGGGCTTCGCTACCGACGGCTGCGTCCGGCAGGTGTGGCTCCGGGGCCGCCTGGCGGCGGAGAACGGGAACGTGCTGTTCTCCTCGCCGGAGGGGAAGTACATAGCCCGGGGCAAGCGGGCGCTGTAGGGGGAAGCCCTTTCAGCAAAGGAACGGCGGACGCACCAGCGTCCGCCGTTTTCTTTCCGGTTCCCGGCCTCAGTATCCGAAAATCATGTCCCGGCGGATCTCCGCCAGGGAGTGGGCCCCGCACATGGCCATGGCGTCGGCCAGCTCGGCCTTCAGCTTGTCCACGTAGACCTTCACGCCCTCCGCGCCGCCGCCGTAGACCATGTTCACGAAGGGGCGGCCAATCAGCACCGCGTCCGCCCCCAGGGCCAGGGCCTTGAACACGTCCAGGCCGGAGCGGACGCCGCCGTCCACCAGGACGGCCATCTTTCCGCCCACCGCGTCCGCGATGGCGGGGAGAACCTCCGCCGTGGCGGGGCACTGGTCCAGCACCCGCCCGCCGTGGTTGGAGACCACGATGCCGCTGGCTCCCGCCTCCAGGGCCTTCTCCGCCCCCCGGACGGTCATGACGCCCTTGAGGATGAAGGGGGTCCCCTCCGCCATTTTCACGATTTCCCGCAGCTCCTCCACGGTTTTGCTGCCCGCCGGGGGCTGAAGGTTTTTCAGGAAGGGCAGGCCCGCCGCGTCGATGTCCATGGCGATGGCGAAGGGCTCCGCCGCCTTCACCAGGGCCAGCTTCTCCCGGATGGTCTCCAGGTTCCAGGGCTTGATGGTGGGCACGCCCCGGCCGCGCTGCTTTTTCAGGGCCTCCGCCGCCGCCTCCATGACGGCGGGGTTGACGCCGTCGCCGGTGAAGGCGGCGGTGCCCGCCTGGGCGCAGGCGGCGACCAGAATGTCGTTATAGGCGAGGTCGTCGTACTTGTCCCCGTAGTGGAGCTGCATCGCCCCCACGGGAGCGGCGAAAACGGGCAGGTCCGCCTTCTGCCCGAAGATGGTAAAGGAGGTGTCCGCGGGCCTGTTCTCGCAGATGGTGTCCATGTTGACGCAGAGCTCCTGCCACTTCTGGTAATTGCGGATGAAGCCGGTGCCAATCCCCTTGGCCCCGGGGCCGGGGATAGTGTTGCGGCAGCCCAGGCCGTTGCAGGTGGGACAGGATTTGCAGTGGGGGCCCATGCACGTGCGGGCGTTTTCCAGAACTTCCTGATAGGTCATGTCGGGTTCCTCCAGATATGTGAAATTTTTCAGGTGGCGCTTATGAGCCGATTGTACAGGAAACGGAGGAAAAAGGCAAGGGGCGGAACGGCCCGGCGGGGGCCCTCATAAGCTGGAGGGGTGATTCTATGAGAAATCCGAACTGCGACCCCCTGGCCCTGACCACCACGGTGAACTCCCTGGCGGTGGCCATCGCGGGGCAATTGAACGACGAGGAGCTGGGCCTGGTGGGGGCCGTCCTGACCCAGCTGGGGGACACCCTGGAAACCATCGCGGCCCAGCGGGCCGTCTGCTCCCGCTGACGCGGAACCCGCGTTCACTCCTCCAGAAGCCGGCGCGCCGCGTCCACGTTCCCCCGCTCCAGCTCCCGGAGCCGCCGGACCGCCTCCGCCTGGGCCCGCTTGTCTCCGGCCTGGGCGGCGGCCCGGCCAATCATGTCCCGGAGCCCCTCCTCCGTCAGCTCCTCCAAATCCGTGAAGTTCTCCTGCCCGATATACCGGAGGAAGGAGGAGACCTTGGGGTCGTACACCACCCCCGCCAGGGGGATGCCCTGCCCGGCGGCGAAAATCAGGGCGTGGAGCCGCATGGACACCACCACCTCCATCCGGGACAAGGCCCCGATGATGGTCCCGGCGGCTCCCGCGTCGTCCAGGAAGTAATGGGGCGCGTCCCCCAGGTCCCGGGCCGCCAGCCGGGCGGCGGCGGGATCCTGGCCCTTTTCCACCGCCGTGAAGACGGGGGTCAGGCCATAGCGCTCCCAGGCGTACCGGGCGGCGGCCCCAAAGAGGGGGGCCTTCTCCTGAAAGCCCGGCCAGGGCCGGAGGGCGAAGCAGATATACCGCCCCCGGGGGGGGATCCCGGCCCGGAGAAGGACGCTGTCCGTCTTCTCCTCCGCCGCCGGGGAGAGGGTCAGGGCCGGGTCCGCCGTCAGGAGAATCTCCGGCCTGTCCACTCCCATGGACTTCAATTCCTCCAGGGAGTCCGGCTCCCGGAGGGTAATCACGTCCACGTTCCGGTTCAGCGTCCCGGCCGCCAGCCTGCGGTGGCTTTTCCGGTTGACGGGGCCGATGCCGCAGCCGTACATCTGCACCCTGCAGCCCGCCCATTTGGCGGCGCGGATGTTCATCAGGTAAAACCAGAGGGAGCGGCGGGAGGTCACGTCCTGAATGAGGCTGCCGCCGCCGTTGATATAGAGCTTCGCCCGCCGCATGGCCCCCAGCCAGCCGGGAAGGTCCACCCGTCCGACGGCCCGGACCCGGTGGGCCAGGCGGGTGGCCTTGGGATTTTTGGAGATGACCGTCACCGGCATGTCCGGATCGATGGAGCGCATCTCCTCCAGAATGGTCTCCAGTATCGCGTTGTCCCCGGCGTTTCCCCGGCCGTAGGCCCCGCAGATAACCACGCCGTCCCGGTCCCGGGCCGGGCGGCTGTGGCGGCGGAGAATCTCCCCGTAAATATGGAGCTGGGTGTCCACGGTCTTCTGGATGGAGAACTGGACGGAGGCTTTTTCAAAGAGCTTCTCCCCCATCTCCCGGCGGAGGGCCGGGTCGTTCCCCAGCTCCGCCAGCCGCTTCCCCAGGCTCCGCCAGTCCCGGGGCTCGATAAGCCAGCCGTTGACCCCCTGGTCAATGAGGCAGGGGATGCCCCCCACGGCGGTGGAGACGGTGGCCAGGTGGAACCGGGCCCCCTCCGTCAGGGCGTAGGAAAAAGTCTCGGACAGGCTGGTGAGGACGTTCACGTCCAGGGCGCTGTAGAAGCGGTCCATGCCGCCGCTGATCCACCCGGCGAAGGCCACCCGATTTTCCACGCCCAGCTCCCGGGCCAGATTCCCCAGCTTTTCCCGCTCCTCGCCGTCCCCGGCGATTACAAGCCGCAGTTTTTCGCAGGATTTATACGCTTCGGCGAATCCCCGGATCAGGGTGGACATGTCCTTCACCGGGTTTAGCCGGGCGGCGATGCCCACCACCACGGAATCCTCCTCCACCTCCGCCCCCAGGGAGCGGAGGTAGGGAAGCCGGTCCCCCTGGATTGGTGCCGGGGTGAAGTCGATGCCGTTGTAAATGGCGTAGAAACGGTCCGCCGGGAAGCCCCGGGAGATAAGCAGGTCCACCATGGCGTCGGACACGCCGATGCGGTAGTCCAGCCGCCGCAGGGCCCAGGTGTTGATTACGCCGAAGGTGCACCGGGCCAGGGGGCGGCCCATGTAGTCGATCCGGTAGTCGCTGTGGATGGTGGTCACCACCGGAAGGCCGGTGGCCCGGCGGAGCAGGGCCCCAATCATGTTGGCCCGGGAGCCGTGGCAGTGAATAATCTGGAAGCCCTCCCGGAGGATATACGCCGCCAGGGCGCGGCGGATTTTGAAGATGTGGTTCCCCCCGCAGATCATGGTGGGAATGCCCAGGGAGCGGGCTTCCCCGGCAAAGGGGCCGTCCCGGAAGCAGACCAGCTGGGCGGTAATGGTTTCGTTCAGGCGCTGGAGGAGGCTCAGCACATGGGTCTTGGCCCCGCCGGAATCGCCGCCGCTGATAAGATGGATGACTTTCATAGTAAAAATCCCCTTGTGATTTTTTGAAACGTATTATATAATATTTTCCGGGCCTTGTCCATAAGGGTCCGTCAATCTAAAGAAGGCGGGCGCCCGCCCGTTACGGAGGTCAAGCATGGAACAGAAGAAAGCATTCCGCATTGGAAAATTCAACATCGTGGATATCATCGCCGTGGTCCTGATTCTGGCCGTGGCCGCCTACGCCGCCGTCCGGCTTTTGAACCGGGGCGGAACCATCGAGGTCCCCACCGTGGAAATCACCTATGTGGTCCGGGTGGAGAATGTGGCCGCGGAGCTGTACGAAACCTCGAAGGCAAACCTGCCCTCCTCGCTGATGGCCTCCGGGGCCCGGCTGAACGGGCAGATTGAGTCCGTGGAGAAGGCCCCCTTCCTGGTGCTGGGGCCCGACGGGCAGTGGCACGAGGACCCGGACCACGTGAACCTGTACTTCACCTGCTCCGCCAGCGTCCCCCAGCAGGAGGTCATGACCAATAAAATCGGAGAGCAGGAGGTCCGGGTCGGCAAGACAGATTACATCATGAAAAGCGAAAAGGTGGAGTTCCAGGGCGCGACGGTCATCGACGTCCAGCGGAAGTGACGCGCCCGGAAGAGAAGGACGGCGAATGGGAGCCCCTTTCCGGCGGCGGCTGACAAAAAACGGCGGACCCGCACGGGTCCGCCGCGTTTTTATTTCCCCGCCGCTTCCAGCGCGTCCAGCTCCCGCAGGGCCCGGAGCTGGATGGGCACGGCGCACAGGAGGGTCAGCACGTCCGAAACCGACTGGGCCATCTCCACTCCCAGGAGGCCCAGGGTCCTGGAGAGCAGGTACACCATGGGGATGAAGAAGATTCCCTGCCGGGACATGGCCAGGAAGGTGGCCCCGGCGGTTTTGCCGATGGTCTGGAGCATCATGTTGCTCATGACAATCCACCCGGAGAGGCACAGCGTCACGCACTGGAACCGCAGGGCCATGGTCCCGATCTCAATGACCTCCGGGTCGTCCCGGAACAGGGCGATGAGCTGGGGCGCGAAGAAGGCCCCCACGGCGGCGACAGCCGTCAAAAAGAGCGTGGAGGATTTCACGCAGAACCAGAACCCCTCCTTTACCCGGTGGTAGAGCTTCGCGCCGTAATTAAAGCCGCACATAGGCTGGAACCCCTGTCCAAAGCCAATCATGGCGGAGCCGCCGAACATCATGACGCGCTGGACCACGCCCATGGCGGCGATGGCCGCGTCGCCGTAGGGCCCGGCGGCCCGGTTCAGGCAGATGGCGGCCACGCTGGCAAGGCCCTGCCGGGCCAGGGAGGGCAGGCCGCCCCGGACAATCTGGATATAATAGGGCGGCTTCCACTGCACCCGGGAGATGTGGATATGAAGGTTGCCGTCCCTGGCGCAGCCCGCCAGGAGGAGGCAGAAGCTGACGAACTGGCTGATGATGGTGGCCCAGGCCGCCCCCGCCACGCCCAGCCCGGCGAAAAAGATCAGCAGGGGGTCCAGGGCGATGTTCAGCACCGCGCCGCTGGCGATGCCCACCATGGCGTAGGCCGCGCTGCCCTGGTAGCGCAGCTGGTTGTTCAGCACCAGGGAGGCGGTCATCCAGGGGGCCCCCAGGAGAATGACCTGGAGGTATGCCTTCGTATAGGGCAGGATGGTGGCGGTGGAGCCCAGGAGCATGGACAGGGGCTCCAGAAAAGCCTGGCCCAGGACGCAGATCAGCATCCCCGCCGCCAACGCGGCGAAAAAGCCGGTGGCGGCCATATTGGACGCCTCCTCATAGTTCTGCTTCCCCAGCTCCCGGGAGATGAAGTTGCCGCTGCCGTGGCCGAAGAAGAAGCCCACCGCCTGGATGACGGCCATGAGGGAGAAGACCACCCCCACCGCGCCGGTGGCGCTGTTGCTCTTCAGCATGCCCACAAAGAAGGTGTCGGCCATGTTGTAGAAGGAGGTGACCAGCATGCTGATGATGCAGGGAAGGGCCAGCCGGCAGATCAGGAGGCTGACGGGCGTTTCGGTCATCCGGTGAAATTTCTGTTCCTGCTGTTCGTCCATGCGCTCGTCCATGATGCGGGACCGCCTTTCTCCGTTTTTCGTCACATTGCGTATAGTATAGCACGGTCCGCCCCGGAACGGAAGCGGGATTTTGAAATTTTGCGGACGGCGGACGGACCCGCCGCATAGGATGAAGCAGCTACCCGGTGCGCCGGGTAGAATTTCCAGGAAACGAGGGATTCCTTTGCGTATCAATGAAGCCTATGAGCACGAGGCCATCCTCTCCCGCCCGGGAGACGACTGCGGCAGCGGCTGCAATAAAATTGTGACACAGTGCGTCGACGTCACCGCCCCGGTGACTCTGGTCCCCACCGCCTGCCTGGGCACCGTGACGGTGGCCTGCCAGGGCATGCCCACCGTAAACTGCGTCACCGACCCCTGCGGGACCTCCAGCACCATCACCGTCACCCAGCGGGTCTGCGTCACCATTCCCGTGCGCTACGACGTGAGCATGAACACCGGCGACCCCACCATCTCCTGCGCCGAGGGCGGCCCCTGCGGGCCCTGCTCCCCCTGCGGCTGCAAGGCGTAACGGTCCATAAAAAAGCTCAGCCGCCCGGCGCGGCTGAGCTTCCTTTTTTTACCGCTCCGCCAGGAGCTTCAGGCCCTCCAGATAGCCCTGGACGCCGTGTCCCCGGATGCTGGCGGCGCACGCCTCCCGGATATAAGACACATGGCGGAACTCCTCCCGTTTCTCCGGGTCGGAGATGTGGACCTCTACCGTGGGGATGCCCACGGACTTCACCGCGTCCAGCAGGGCGATGCTGGTGTGGGTGTACGCGCCGGGATTGATGAGGATGCCGTCCACCTTGTCGAAGTACGCCTGCTGGATGGCGTCCACCAAATCCCCCTCGTGGTTGGACTGGAAGAAGGAAACGGACACCCCCAGGCGCTCCGCCTCGGCGGTGATCATATTCTCCAAATCCACATAATCCGTGCTGCCGTAAATCTCCGGCTGGCGGATGCCCAGCAGGTTCATATTGGGGCCGTTGATCACCAGAATGCTCTTTTTACCGCTCACAAAAATCCCTCCAAATAGTCCCGGCGGTTTCCTCCGGGCTGATTTCATTTGAGACGGCGAAGTCCGCCGCCGCCGTGTACAGCGGGTCCCGGACGCGCTCCATCTCCGCCAGCTTTCCCGCCTGGGAGAGGGGGCGGCCCTCGGCGGGCAGGTCCTCCAGCCTCCGCCGGAGGCGGTACACCCGCCCCGTCCGGCGCATGGCGGCGCGGTTCTCGGACCAGAGAACGGCCCCGCCGCCGGTGGCGATGATCTGCCCGCTCCGGGAGCAGGCTTCCATCAAAACCTCGTGCTCCAGCTGCCGGAAAGGCCCCTCGCCCTCCGCGGCAAAGATCTCCGGAATGGGCTTTCCGGCTTTTCGGACGATCTCCTCGTCCAGGTCCACAAAGGGCTTGCCGGAGAGGCGGGCCAGCTCCCGGCCCACGGTGGTCTTGCCGCTGCCGGGCATGCCCACCAGGACGAGGTTCGTCCGGTCCCGCCACAGCCGGGCGGTGATTGTCTCCGTCTCCCCGTCCGGAATGGAGCGGTCAAAAAACAGCTCCTCCGCCCGCTTGGCCTGGTGGACCAGCATGGGAAGGCCCCCGGTATAGCGGATGCTTCGCCCGCCCGGCGGGCTCAGCGCGTACCCCGGCATTCGCCACCAGTGGTCAATCTCCTCCGCCTGTAAAAGCAGATTCGTCCGGCCCGGATTGTAAATGACGTCCACAACCGCCGTGACAGCGGGCAGGAGCCGCAGGTCCACAGGGGCCCCGTCCATATGCGGCCACATGCCCACGGGGGTGGTGTTGACCAGCACCTCCGCGTCTATGTGCCGCTCCGGGAGGTTCTCGTAATGGACCTCCCCCGTCCGGGAGACCACCACGATCTCCCGGGCCCCCTCCTGTCTCGCCGCCGCCTGGGCGGTGAGGGAGGCCCCGCCGCTGCCTAAGATGACCGCCTTTTTCCCCCGGAGGGAAATCTCCGCCCGGCGGAGCATGTAGAGAAAGCCGTCAATATCCGTGTTGTACCCGGCCAGCCTCCCATTCCGGCGGACCAGGGTGTTGACGCTGCCGATGGCTTCCGCCGCCGGGTCGATCTCGTCGCAGAATTTCATCACGTCCCGCTTGTAGGGAATCGTGACGTTCAGCCCGCCGATGTCCTCCCGGCGGAGGAAGTCCCCCAGCCCCTCCGGCTCCAGCTCAATGAGGCGGTAGCCCCCGCAGCCCAGGGCCTTGTGAATGGGGGCGGACCAGCTGTGGCCCAGGGTCCGGCCCAGGAGGCCGTAAATCCTCTCCAAGGCTCACACCTCCGCGTAGTTCCCCAGGAAGTGGAACTGGGCGCAGCTCCGCTCCATCTCCTCCAGGCAGGCGCGGACGCTGGGGTCCCGGAGGTCCGCCTCCAGCTCGATGAAGAAGATGAACTCGAAGTCGCTGCCGCTGACGGGGCAGGACTCCAGCTTCGTCATGTTGATGTCCAGGGCCGCCAGCTTGGAGAGCATCTCGTACAGGGCCCCGGGCCTGTTCTCAAAGGCGATGATGAGGCTCACCCGGCTGGCCCCGGCGTAAATGACCGGGTCCTTGGCCACGCAGATGAAGCGGGTATAGTTGTTGTCGCTGTTCTGAATCCTGCCGCTGAGGCACTCCAGCCCGTACAGCGCCGCGCAGGGGTGGGAGGAGATGGCGGCGGCATGGCGGTTTCCGGACTCCGCCACCAGCTTGGCGGCGGCGGCGGTGTTGTCGCAGGGGATCACCTTCACGCCCTTGAGCCCCTCCAGAAAGCGGCTGCACTGGCCGATGGCCTGCTGGTGGGAGTAGATTTCCGTCACGTCCTCCAGCTTCACCCCCGGCAGGGCCAGCAGCTCGTGGCGGATGCACAGGCGGGTGGAGCGGACGATGGTGAGGCTGTGCTCCTGCAAAAGCTGGTACACCGCCCGGACGGAGCCGTTGGAGCTGTTTTCAATGGGCAGCACGCCGAATTTGCAGAAGCCCGCCTCCACGGCGGAGACCACCGCGTCGAAGGTTTTCACATACATAATGTTCCCCCGGGGGAAGATGCGGTCGCAGGCCGCCTGGGAGTTGGCCCCCTCCACGCCCTGGCAGGCCACCAGTCCCGTCTGGGGAAACAGCTGGTCCCGGTTCTGAAGGCACGCCCGGACCTGAGCCCCCACCTTGGTGGGCGCGTCGATGAGCTCCGCCTGGCGGGACCGGGCCAGCTCGAAAAGGGTGGAAAACAGGTGGTAGGCGTAGCGCTCCCGGGTTCCGGCGTTCTCCGCCACCCTGGCCAGCACCGCCCGCTCCCGCTGCTTGTTCAATATGGGAAGATGGTGCTCGTTTTTATAGGCCGCCACTTCCTCGGCAAGGTCCATGCGCTCCAGAAAAAGCTTTAAAAGCTGGTCGTCCACCGCGTCGATCTTGGCGCGAATCTCAGAAAGTTCCATGATTTCCCTCCAACAGCATATCCAAAAGTACGGCGGCGGCCACCGCCTCCACCACCGGGACCGCCCGGTGGGCCACGCAGGGATCGTGGCGGCCGCGAATGGCCAGCTCCGCGTTTTCCATGGCGGAGAGGCTGACGGTTTTCTGCGGCTTTCCAATGGACGGCGTGGGCTTGACCGCCGCCCGCATGGTAATGGGCATTCCCGTGGTAATGCCGCCCAGGACGCCTCCGGCGCGGTTGGACTCCGTCCGGACCCGGCCGTCCTCCACGGTAAAGGGGTCGTTGTTCTCCGAGCCCCGAAGCCCGGCCGCCCGGAAGCCCTCGCCGAATTCCACGCCCTTCACCGCCGGAATGCCGAACAGGGCGGCGGCCAGGCGGTTTTCAACGCCCTCGAACATGGGCTCCCCCAGCCCGGCGGGGAGGCCCACGGCGGCGCACTCAATCACCCCGCCCACGCTGTCCAGGTCCTCCTTCGCCGCCAGAATGGCCTCCCGCATCCGCTCCCCGGCCCGGTCGTCCAGGACGGGGAAGGGCTTGGCGGCGATTTCCTCAAAGAGCTCCGCCGTGGGCCAGAGGGGAAAGGGACGGTCCGAAACGCCCCCCACGGAATCCAGGTGGGCCCCCACGAAGATTCCCCGGCGGGCCAGAATCTGCCTGGCGATTCCCCCGGCCACGCACAGGGGGGCCGTCAGCCGCCCGGAGAAATGCCCGCCGCCCCGCATGTCGGCGAAGCCCTTCCACTTTACCCAGGCGGCGTAGTCCGCGTGGCCCGGGCGGGGCCTGTCGGCAAGCTCCCCGTAGTCCCGGGAGCGCTGGTCCGCGTTCCGTATGACGGCGCACAGGGGCGCGCCGCAGGTTCTGCCGCCCTCCAGGCCGGAGAGGAATTCCGGAACGTCCGTCTCGCGCCTGGCGGTGGACAGGGGGCTGTTCCCCGGCCTCCGGCGGTCCAGGAAGCGCTGGAGCTCCTCCAAATCAATTTCCTCCCCGGCGGGGAGGCCGTCCACCACCACGCCTATGGCCCTTCCGTGGGACTGACCGAAGACGCTGATTCGCAGAAGCCTTCCAAACTCAGAGGACATGTACCGCACCTCCCAGGGCCTCGTAATCCCGCCAGAAATTGGGGTAGGACTTGCGCACCGCCTCCGCGCCCCGGATGGTCACGGGGCCCTGGCAGCGGCTGGCCGCCACGGCGGCGGCCATGACGACGCGGTGGTCGTTGGCCCCGTCCACCGTGCCGCCGGGGAGGGTGGAAACGCCGTAGACCGTCAGGCCGTCCTCCTCCTCGGCCACCGCGCCCCCCAGGGCCCTGAGCATCCGGGCGACGGTGACGAGGCGGTCGCTCTCCTTCAGGCGGAGGCGGGCGGCGTTGGTAAAGCGGGTGGTCCCCCGCCGGACGGAGGCCATCACCGCCAGGGGCGGCAGAAGGTCCGGGCAGTCGGAGAGGTCGATTTTGACCTCCCCGGCCTGGGACAGCTTTTTATAATGGCCCACAACCGCCGCGTCCCCCTGGGAGGACTGGCCCTTGAGGCCCCGGAGCCGCAGGTTGCTCCCCAGGGCGATGGCGGCGTACCAGAAGGCGGCCTGGGACCAGTCCGCCTCCACCGTCTCCTCGAAGGGGGCGTAAACCCCCGGTTCGACGCCGAAGCCGTTTAACTGGGGGGACCAGCGCACCCGGACGCCGCAGCGCTCCAGCACGCCCATGGTCATGGAGGTATAGGAGGCGGATTCCAGCTTTGTGGTGCTGACAACCACGCTGGGCCCGTCCAGCAGGGGCAGGGCCATGAGGAGGCCCGTGAAAAACTGGCTGGAGACATTCCCCGGCAGGCGGTACTCCCCGGGCCGCAGACCGCCCTCTAAGGTGAGGACGCCGTCTTCCAGGCGGTGAGAGACGCCCTGGCGGTCAAAGAGCTGAAAATAGGGATCCAGGGGACGCTCCATCAGCCGTCCCCGCCCGGTAAACTCCCCGCCCCCCTCCAGGGCCAGGGCAATGGGGATGAGAAAGCGCAGGGTGGACCCGGACTCTCCGCAGTCCAGCCGGGGCAGGCCGCTCCGGTCCCGCTCCTTGTTGACGCAGCCCCAGACCTTCAGGGTATCCTCACCCTGCCACTCCCACTGGCAGCGGAAGTCCGCCATACACCGGAGGGTGGCCTGGATATCCTCGGAAAGGGCCAGGTTTTTGATGGTGCTGACCCCCGCCGCCAGGGCGGCGGCAATCACATAGCGGTGGGCCAGAGACTTGCTGGGGGGCGGCGTGATCACGCCGGAGAGGCGGCGGGGGGTGATTTGAACGTCCATTTACGCCTCCCATCCCGTCTGAATGACGAAAAGAAGTTCCGGCACCGGCATTTTCACCAGCTCACAGGCCCCAATCCTCCTGGGGACCACAATGGTGATGCCGTCCCCCGCCCGCTTCTTGTCGGACAGGGCCGCCTCCGCCAGGGCCCCGGGGGAGAACTCCGTGGAAACGGGCAGGCCCAGGTCCTCCAGGGCGGCGCAGATGCGGCGGGCGTCCTCCCCCCGCTCCATCCAGCCCAGCCGCGCCGCAGAACGGGAAATCACGGCCAGCCCCGCCGCCACGGCGTGGCCGTGGGGGATGGCGTACCCGCTGCATTTTTCAATGGCGTGGCCCACGGTGTGGCCCAGGTTTA